>NZ_JBHTAC010000051.1:0-63586 GCF_042663325.1 Catellatospora aurea | reverse complement strand
CCGCAGGCCCGCCCTCACCGCCGGCTTAACTTCCCGGCATTGCGCTATGCGTTGTAGAAGGTGCCCTTCTTAACGCTCGCATCTATCGATGCTTGCAAGATCCAGCAGGAACGTTGCGGTAGGTTTCTACTGGATCTAGGTTGGCGGGTATGGAGATGAGGCGCATCACCGATCCCCAGGTCCTCAAGGGCCTGGCGCAGCCGATCCGGCAGAAGCTCTACCGCCTGCTCGTCCAGGCCGGTCCGGCCACCGGCGCGACCCTGTCCAAGCGCCTGGGCACCGACCCCGGGCAGACCAGCTACCACCTGCGCGAGCTGGTCAAAGCCGGCTTCGTCGAGGACGTCCCCGAGCTGGCCCGCGACCGCCGTGAGCGCTGGTGGCGCGCGGTGCCCGGACCGCACGGCTGGTCCTCCCCCGACTTCCCCACCCCCGAGGGCCAGGCCATCTCCTCAGCCGTCAAGGCGCAGACCGTCATCGACGAGTTCGAGCGCGTACGCCGCTACGAGCAGTCCCGCGGCACCTGGTCCGAGCAGTGGCAGGCCGCCGCGATGAGCAGCGACAGCTTCCTGCGGCTGACCCCGGCCGAACTCGCCGAACTGACCGGCGAGCTGCACGAACTGGTCGTGCGCTGGAAGCAGCGGACCAACGAGCGCGCCGCCGCACCGGACGCCGACGCCGAGCCTCGCGAGCACGTCTTCCTCTTCTTCCACGCCTTCCCGGAGCGCCCCTGATGAACACCACCGCCACCGCCCCCGCCCCCGCCCGGCATGCCGCCGCCGGCGCACCTGTCGACGGCCTGCCCGACGCCCCGGTCCAGCCCGGCACGGCCGAACTCCCGGCCCACCGGCAACCCGCCTACCTGCGCTACCTCGGCGGCCAGGCGGTCTCGATCCTGGGCGACCAGGTCTGGTACGTCGCGCTCTCGTACAGCGCCGTCCAGCTCGCCTCTCCCGGCACGGCCGGTGTCGTGCTGGCCGTCTCGTCGCTGCCCCGGCTGGCGCTGCTGCTGTTCGGCGGCGCGATCGTGGACCGGTACGGCCCGCGTCGGCTCATGATCGGCAGTGACCTGGCCCGCGGCGTGATCGCCCTGGTGACGGCGGCACTGGCACTCGCACAGCCGAGCGTCGCGCTGCTGGTAGTGGTCGCGCTCGCGTTCGGCCTGGCCGACGCCCTGTTCCTGCCCGCGGCCGGGGCGATGCTGCCGCGCCTGCTCACTCCCACCCAGCTCACCGGCGGCCTGGCGCTGAACGGGCTCGCCGCGCGCCTCGCGCTGACCGTCGGCGCGCCGCTGGGCGGGCTGCTGCTGCCGCTCGGCGGGCTGCCCCTGGCCTGCCTGGTCAACGCGGCGACGTTCGCGGTGTCGGTGCTCGCGCTGTGGTCGGTACGCCCGGCCCAAGGCCCTGCCCTCGGCGCGGACGGCCCACGTCCGTCGATCGGCGCGTCGGTCCGCGAAGGGCTGCGTTACCTCGCCGGGCACCGGCTGCTGCGCGCGGTGACGCTGGTCGGCCTGCTGGTCAACCTGGGTGCGGTCGGCCCGCTGAATGTGGGCCTGGCGCTCGTGGCCGACCAGCGCGGCTGGGGCGCGGGTGGGATCGGCGTGATGCTGGCGGGCTTCGGTATCGGCTCGGTCGGCGGCAACCTGCTGATGATGCGGTGGCGGCCCACGGGACGGCTCGGTGTGATCGTGGCGTGCTGCGCGCTCGTGCAGTGCGTGGCACTGTTCGCGATCGCCGTCGCCCCGACGCCGGTCTGGGCGTTCGTCGCCACGGCGGTGGGCGGTCTGGCAGGTGGCCCGCAGGCGGTGCTGCTGAACGGCCTGACGCACACGCACACCGCCGACTCGCACCGCGGCAGGGTCGCCTCGATCAACAACCTGGCGAGCCTGGGCATCGTGCCTCTGGCGATGGCGGTCATGGGCTTCGCGGCGGCCCTGCTGGGCACGGTCGCCGCGTTCGCCGCGAGCGCCGCGCTGATCCTCGCCGCCGCCGCACTGTGCCTCGCGATGCCCGCCCTCCGCCAGGCACGCCTCGCCACGCCAGCCTGACCCCACCCCTATCGCAACTCTTAAGAACTTGCGCCCTGAAAGCGTTCACGAGGGCGCAAGTTTTTAAGAGTTGCGGCAGGTGCGGGGTGGGCGCGGCGGTGAGGCGGGCGGGCGGGTCAGGCGGCGGGGCGGGTCAGGCGGCGGGGCGGATCAGGGTGCCGGCGGCGCGGTCGTGCAGGCCGCGGCGTTCGCCGTCCATGATGAGGGCGGGGATGACCAGCGCGAGCAGCGTGCCCCGCAGGGCTCCCTTGAGGGGGCCGACCGGCTGACCCGAGTCGACGCCGAGGCAGGTAATCTTCGTCACGCGCATGCCCGGCGTCTGCCCGAAGAACCCGACGAAGAACGTGTAAACGGCGATCAGCACCACCGGCGCCGCCCAGCCGTCTCGCATCGGGTCCGCGAAGAGGCCGGCGGCCAGGACGCACAGCATCCAGTCGAGCAGCAGCGCCCCGAACCGTCGGGCCAGGGAGGGTACGGCAGGCAGGGATGCGTCGGTCACCCGCCGAGCGTACCGTCCGGTCCGCCGCACCGGCCGGGTGAGCTGTCCGGGCAGCCCATAGGGCTGGTTTACCCGTGACGTAACACGGCGGAAACAAAGCTGACACGGCCGGGCAACGCCGCGGTTCTAGCGTCGCCACCAGCCAATGGCCACCCGACGCAACGCCGCGCCGTCGGCCGCGTCTCCCGAGGTCAGCCCAGGAGATGTGCTGAAGTGGGGGCCGGGAGGCTCCCGCAGACCATCCGTGCCAGGAGGACGTGTTGTTCGCCAATTCCGAGGAACTGCTTCGGTACCTCAAGGACGAAGACGTCAAGTTCGTCGACGTCCGCTTCTGTGACCTGCCCGGCGTGATGCAGTTCTTCACCGTGCCGGTTCAGTCGTTCGACGCGAGCGTCTTCACCGACGGTCTCGCCTTCGACGGCTCGTCCATCCGCGGCTTCCAGCAGATCCACGAGTCGGACATGCTGCTGCTGCCGGACGTGACCACCGCGTTCATCGACCCGTTCCGCATCCAGAAGACCCTGGCGCTGAACTTCTTCATCCACGACCCGTTCACGCGCGAGGCCTACTCCCGTGACCCGCGGAACGTGGCCAAGAAGGCCGAGGCCTACCTGGCGGCCAGCGGCATCGCGGACACGGCGTACTTCGGCGCCGAAGCGGAGTTCTACATCTTCGACTCGATCCGCTACTCGACCCAGGCCAACCAGGCGTTCTACCACATCGACTCGATCGAGGGCGCGTGGAACACCGGCGCGGCGACCAACGCCGACGGCAGCGCCAACCGGGGTTACAAGCCGGGCTACAAGGGCGGCTACTTCCCGGTCGCGCCGACCGACCACTACGCCGACCTGCGCGACACCATGGTGACGAACCTGGTGAACCTCGGTTACACCGTCGAGCGCGGCCACCACGAGGTGGGCACCGCCGGCCAGGCCGAGATCAACTACAAGTTCTCGACGCTGCTGGCCTCCGGCGACCAGATGCAGCTGTTCAAGTACGTCATCAAGAACACCGCCTGGCAGGCCGGCAAGACCGCGACCTTCATGCCGAAGCCGCTGTTCGGTGACAACGGCTCGGGCATGCACACCCACCAGAGCCTCTGGCTGGGCGGCGAGCCGCTGTTCTACGACGAGACCGGCTACGCCGGCCTGTCGGACACGGCCCGCTGGTACATCGGCGGTCTGCTGAGCCACGCGCCGTCGCTGCTGGCGTTCACCAACCCGTCGGTCAACTCGTACCGGCGCCTGGTGCCCGGCTTCGAGGCGCCGGTCAACCTGGTGTACTCGCAGCGCAACCGCTCCGCCTGCACCCGTATCCCGGTCACCGGCACGAACGCGAAGGCCAAGCGCATCGAGTTCCGCTGCCCCGACCCGTCGTCGAACCCGTACCTGGCGTTCTCGGCGATGCTGATGGCCGGCCTCGACGGCATCCGCAACAAGATCGAGCCCCCGGCTCCGATCGACAAGGACCTCTACGACCTGCCGCCGGAGGAGGTCGCCAACGTCACTCAGGTGCCGGGCTCCCTCTCCGACGTGCTCTCGGCGCTGGAGAAGGACAACGACTACCTGCAGGCCGGTGGCGTCTTCACCAGCGACCTGATCGACACCTGGATCGACTACAAGCGGTCCAACGAGATCGACCCGGTCCGCCTGCGTCCGACCCCGCACGAGTTCCAGATGTACTTCGACTGCTAGGAGCGAAGCGGATAGCAGTCGAAGCAGAAGCTCAGTGACTGCTGATTTGCTCAGTGGCACGGAAAAGGCCCCGCCGTTCGGCGGGGCCTTTTCCGTGTCCCGGCCCGATGGCAGGGCTGGATCGCCGTCCCGGCTCCGATGCCGGGGAAGATCGCCGTTTCGGGTCAGAACACGTGGTCAGACCGCAGATCTTGACCGGAAACAGCGATCTCCGCCGCTGCCGCCCGCTCCGCGCGGACGGACGGTCGGCGGCGGACGGCAGCGGCGGACAGTCGGTCAGGCAGCGGCTGCGGGTGCCGGAGCAGCAGCGGCCGGAGCTGCGGCGGGGGCGGCTTCCGCTGGTGCGGAAGCGGGCGCTGCGGGGGCCGCGGCAGGTGCGGGCTCGGTAACGGCGGGCTCGGTGACGGCGGGCTCGGTGGCAGCGGTGGCGGCGGCGACGGCCGGGGCGAGCACCGGGCTGGCGGCGGCGGCCGCGACGATCGCCGTGGCCGCGGCGGCCGGGGCGGCGGTGAGCAGGCTCGGGCTGTTGGCCGCGCCGATCGGTCCGGAACCGACGGACATCAGCACCGACAGCAGCGCGGCGCTGAACGCCAGCGACAGCGCGCCGCGCCAGTCGATCGCGGCGACGTCCACGCCCACCACGCCGCTGACCTGGCCGACGCCGAACGCGGCGATCAGGGCCTGTACGAAGGTCTTGATGGCACGCTCGGCGCTGGCGATCCAGAACTGCTTGTTCAGCAGGTACATCGGAGTTCTCCTGGGGATGAGGGGGCATGCCCGAAAGGCGCTCACGAGCTTAGATCGCATGCACCTGTGTCACCTATCCGCTTCCCGACCGACCACGAGCGCCGCAGGCCATATCGTGTGCCGCATGGCGCACCCCCTCCGCCGCGCGCTGCTCACCGCCGCCGCGTTCCTCTGTGTACTCCTGCCCGCCACGCCCGCCCGCGCGGCCGGCGACCTCGCGGTGACCGTACGCGGCGATGATCCACTCGCGACGGTGCTGGTGCTGGCCAACCGGGGTGACGCCCCCTGCCAGGTGATCACCTCGACGTACGGCACGCTCGCGGTGACCCGGCTGGAGCAGGACGGCGTCGCCGTCTCGCCGCTGCCGATGGAGACCTCGTTCGAGGAGTCGCTGGAGACGGTGCTGGCCAAGCGCCTGCACACGCTGGAGCCCGGGGCGAGCACGGAGGTGCCGCTGCGCGCCATCCCGGTCGGCCCGACGGGGCACGCCATCGAGATCGTCACCTGGTCGGCGAGCGCGGGCGCGTTCGGCTCGCTGTACCCGGTGAAGCCGGACGTGCCGCTGCGCCTGGAGTTCACCTACGCGGTGCCGATCGTGCCGGAGAGCGGCCCGGCCGCCTGCGCCCCGCTGGCCGGGGCGGTCGCCGCGGCCGAGGACGGCGACGCCCGCCCGTGGTGGCACTGGGTGGTCCTCGCCGGGGCGATCGTGGTGATCCTGGCGCTACTCGCCGTTCTCGTCCTGGTGCGCCGGAGCAGGCGTGCCCGCCGGGGCGGCGGCGGCTCCGGACCGGGCGAGCCGTCCGGCGGGGTGGCCGGGATCGGCGGGGCGGTCGTGCTGGCGCTGGTGGTGGCGCTCGGGGCGGTGGCGGTGCCGGGCCGCCCGGCGTACGCGGAGATCATCGTGACCGACCCGGAGCTGGCCGACGCCTGGGCCGCCTGCAGCGCGATCCTGCACGCGCCCGGCGGTGACCCGGCGGGCATCCTGCCCGCGCTGGAGGCTCCGGGCGTGACCGTCAGCATCATCCGGGCCCAGCCCGGCGACACCCACGAGGGCGCGCTGGACCGGAACAACATCCTGGTCTTCTGGGACCCCGAGGATCGGCACGCCTACTTCGGCAGCGGCGGCAACGCCGACCCGTGCGACTCGATCTACCACGAGTTCCACCACGGGTGGCAGCACAACCAGGGCACGTACAGCCGGGAGGACTGCGCGGGCAGCGGCATCCCGGCCACCGAGGTGATGGCCACCCGGGCGCAGAACCGGTTGCGGGAGGCGCTGGGCCGCCCGGCGCGCAGCCACTACGGCGACCGCGCGCTGCCGAGCGGGGACTGCACCGCTCCCCCGCCGCCACCGGCCTGCACCGGCGCGGGCTGCGGGCACAGCACCGGTGACCCGCACCTGCGCACGATCGACGGGCTGCGCTACGACTTCCAGGCCGCGGGCGAGTTCGTCGCGGTGCGCGACACCGCCGGGGCGTACGAGATCCAGGTCCGCCAGGAGCCCGTGCCCGGTTCGCGCATCGTCGCGGTGAACTCCGCGGTCGCCGCGAAGGTCGACGGCGACCGGGTAGAGGCCCGGATGACCACAGCCGGCGTCGAGTTGCTGGTGGCGGGCGTGCCGACCGGCCCGGCTCCGGCCGAACTGGCGGCCCCGCGGCAGCTTCCGGGTGGCGGCGAGGTCCGCACGGCCGCGGGCGGCGACGTCGAGTTGCGCTGGAAGGACGGCTCCCGCCTGGTGATCGAGCCGATCGGCATCTGGGGCCTGGCCCTGTCGGTCGAGCCCGCGCAGGCGTACGCGGGCAAGCTGGAGGGCCTGCTCGGCGACTTCAACGGCAAGTCCGACGACGACGTACGCCCGCGCGGCGGCACGCCGCTGGGAACGCGGCCGAGCTTCGCCGCGCTCTATCCCGCGTACGCCGACAGCTGGCGCATCGACGCCGCGTCGTCCCTGTTCACCTACCCGGAGGGCAAGACCACCGACAGCTACACCGACCGCGCCTTCCCGGAGCAGGACGCGGCCACGGCCGAGCTGCCGAACCTGGCCTCGGCCGAGGCGATCTGCCGCGAGCTGGGCGTCTCCGACCCTGAGGTGCTGGCGGGCTGCGTGCTGGACGTGGCACTGACCGGGCAGCCCGACTTCGCGGTCGCCGCCAAGGCGGGCCAGGTCTTCGCCGGGGGCGCGGACCTGGGCGGGCAGACCTGGACGGTGCGCGTGGACGCCCCGGGCGCGGTCGCGAAGATCGAGTTCGCCGGCACGAAGGGGCAGAAGGTCTTCCTCGACGTGCCCGCGACGACGCTGCCGAACCAGTGCGGCGGCCTGGACCTGCTCGGCCCGGACGGCAAGCAGGTGGCGTCGGGCTGCGTCATCAACGGCGCAGGGTACATCGACGGCACGGTGCTGCCGGAGACGGGCACGTACAGCATCGCGGTCGACCCGCGCGGCGACGACACCGGCGAGGCGCGGCTGCGCCTGCTGACCGTCTCCGACCAGCAGGAGCCGATCACCCTGGACGGCCCCGAGCTGACCGCGCGCCTGGACAAGCCAGGCATGGTGGCCCGGTTCACGTTCAACGCGACGGCCGGGCAGAAGGTGTTCGTGGACGTGCCGGCCACCAACCTGCCGGGCCAGTGCGGCGGCCTGGACCTGCTCGGCCCGGACGGCAAGCAGCTGACCAGCGGCTGCGTCATCAACGGCAGCGGCTACATCGACGGCTTCACGCTGCCGGACACCGGCTCCTACACGGTGGTGGTGGACCCGCGGGACAAGAGCGTCGGCGAGGCCAGGGTGAAGGTGAACCTGGCCGTGGACCAGCGGCTCGAACTGCCCGTGGACGGCGACGCGGTCACCGCGCGTATCGCGCAGCCGGGCGCGGTCAGCGTGCTGACCTTCACCGGCCGGATCGGGCAGCGGGTGTTCATCGAGGTGCCGAGCACGGATCTGCCGAGCCAGTGCGGAGGGCTGGAGCTGCGCGGCCCCGACGGCGACGTGGTGGAGTCCGGTTGCGTGATCAACGGCAGGGGCGGGCTACGGGAGGAGGGCACCGAGCTGCCGGCGACCGGGACATATCAGCTGATCCTGGACCCGAACGAGCGGGCGACCGGAACGGCTCAGCTAAGACTGCGCACCTGACCAGCAAAGTCTGTGTTACCTGGTGGTAACGCGGGTCACAACATGTGCGTAGACTCCGCCAACGTGAATCCCCCACGCCTTTGGCTCCGCCGCCTGCGCAAGACCGCGTTCTGGCTGCTGGGCGTCGTGACGGTGCTGGCCGTCGTCGTCGCCGGGCTGACCGTCTGGTCGGTGCGCCGCGCCATGCCCACCCTCGACGGTGAGCTGACCCTGACCGGGCTGTCCGCGCCGGTGACCGTGCGCCGCGACGCGCACGGCATCCCCCAGATCTACGCGAAGACCAGCGACGACCTGTATCGCGCCCAGGGCTTCGTGCACGCCCAGGACCGGTTCTGGGAGATGGACTTCCGCCGCCACGTGACGGCCGGGCGCGTCTCCGAGCTGTTCGGCGAGTCCCAGCTGGAGACGGACAAGTACCTGCGCACCATGGGCTGGCGCCGGGTCGCCGAGCAGGAGGTGGCGCTGCTGACGCCGGAGTCTCGCAAGGGCCTGGAGGCGTACGCCGAGGGCGTGAACGCGTGGCTGGCCGCCAACACCGACGTCGAGGGCGACGGGTTCGCCGCGTCGGGGGCGCTGAGTCTGGAGTACGGCATCCTCGGCCTGCAGAACTCCGGCTACGTCATCGAGCGCTGGTCGCCGGTGGACAGCCTGGCCTGGCTCAAGGCGATGGCCTGGGACCTGCGCGGCAACATGGAGGCCGAGATCCGCCGCGCCGCGCTGCAGGCGGAGGGCCTGAGCAAGGAGCAGGTGGACCAGCTCTACCCGGCGTACCCGATCGACCGCAACCTGCCGATCGTCACCGGCGGCGCGATCGCGAACGGCGCGTTCGACGCCAAGGCGACCGCCCCGGCGACCCCCGCCGGTGCGCCGACCACGCCGGTCGCCGGGCTGGCCGCGGACAGCCTCAACCAGATGGCCGACGCGCTGGCCGCGCTGCCGGGCCTGATGGGCAACGCCGACGGCGACGGCATCGGCTCCAACTCGTGGGTGATCAGCGGCAAGCTGACCGCCACCGGCAAGCCGATCCTGGCCAACGACCCGCACCTGAGCCCGAGCCAGCCCGGCATCTGGTACCAGCTGGGCCTGCACTGCGAGTGCGGCACCGAGGTCGCGGGCTTCACCTTCTCCGGCGTGCCCGGCGTGGTCATCGGCCACAACGCGAAGATCGCCTGGGGCTTCACCAACCTCGACCCCGACGTCATCGACATGTACCTGGAGCAGGTCGAGGGCGACAAGGTGAAGGTCGGCGACGCCTGGGAGCCGCTGACCACGCGCCAGGAGGTGCTCAAGGTCGCGGGCGGCTCCGACGTCACCATCACGGTGCGCACCAGCAAGCACGGCCCGCTGCTGTCGGACGCCAGCGAGAGCCTGAAGAAGCTCGGCGGCCAGTACGCGATCGCGATGCGCTGGACCGCGCTCGACCCGGGCCGCACCGGCGACGCCGTGTTCGCCATCAACAAGGCGGGCGACTGGAACGAGTTCCGGGCCGCCGCGGCGCTGTTCGAGGTGCCCGCGCAGAACATCGTCTACGCCGACGTCGAGGGCAACATCGGCTACCAGTCGCCGGGCCGTATCCCGGTGCGCGGCAAGGGCGACGGCAAGTGGTTCGCGCCCGGCTGGGATCCGGCGTACGACTGGACCGGCTTCATCCCGTTCAACGAGCTGCCGAACGTGCTCAACCCCGAGCGCGGCTACGTCGTCACCGCCAACCAGGCCGTCATCGGCGACCAGTACCAGCAGCACCTGACCGACGACTGGAGCTACGGCTACCGCAGCCAGCGCATCTACGACATGCTCGGCGCGGCCGGCGGGAAGATCACGCTGGACGACGTGCAGAAGCAGCAGTTCGACAACCGCAACGGCTTCGCCCCGACGCTGATCCCGGCGCTGCAGAAGGCTCCCCGGCAGGCCCTGTCGCAGGTGGAGAAGAACGCCGACGCGCTGCTCGTCGACTGGGACTTCCAGCAGGGCGAGGACTCGGCCGCGGCCGCGTACTACAACGCCGTCTGGAAGAACCTGCTCGGCCTGACCTTTGACGAGCTGGGCGAGGACTACGCCGCCGACGGCGGGGACCGCTGGTTCGAGGTGGTCCGCGGGCTGCTGACCAAGCCCGACGAGAAGTGGTGGGATGTCAAGGGCACCCCTGCCGTCGAGAAGCGCGACGACATGCTGGCCCAGGCCATGTCGGCGGCGGTGAAGGAGCTGTCCGAGGCGCAGGGCGAGGACCCGAAGCAGTGGCGCTGGGGCGACATGCACACCCTCACCCCGACCCACGCGACGTTCGGCGAGTCCGGCATCGGCCCGATCGAGTGGCTGTTCAACCGGGACACCGTCGGCGTCTCCGGCGGCGACGCGATCGTCAACGCCACGGGCTGGAGCGCGGGGCAGGGCTACGAGGTCGACGCGGTGCCGTCCATGCGGATGATCGTGAACATGGCCGACCTGGACGACTCCCGCTGGATCCAGCTGACCGGCAACTCGGGCCACGCGTTCCACGACAACTACGCCGACCAGTTCGAGCTGTGGCGCACGGGTCAGACCCTGCCGTTCCGCTTCGCGAAGGCGACCATCGAGAAGGAATCGACGAACACGCAGACCCTCAAGCCGTAGGGCGGGTCCGCGCGAGGGGCGCTTGCGCACCGGGTCTCCGGTGCGCGGGCGCCCCTCGTCGTCGAGCCGCCGCAAAGAGCGCGGCATGCGCTGCCGCGACCGACGCGCCGTCAGGCGGCGGCGGGCGTCAGCGAGACGACGATGCAGGGTGCGCCCAGCGAGATGCCCGTGTCCACGGCCATGGCCAGCCCGTCGGCGTAGGTGACCGGCCCGCGCACCGCGGTCGGGGCGACGCCGAAGGTCTCCGGGATGGTCGAGTGGCCGTGCACGATCTGGCGGCCGCCCAGCTTGTCCAGCAGCAGGCGGGCGTTGGCGACGCCGTCGTTGTGCTCCAGGAACTCGAAGCGGCGGAACAGCAGCCGGGTGTTGCGCCCGAAGGTCTGCTCGTCGCGCTCGCGCATGATGGTGCCCACCGCGGCGTTGATCTCGTCGATGGTCGGCCCGAACTCCAGGTAGGCCAGGGTGTCGGCGTGCAGCAGCAGGTGGTCGTCGACCAGCGCCACCGCGGGCAGGCCGGCCAGCCAGGCGGCCCGGTGCTCGTCCAGTCCTTCGAGGTCGTGTTCCTGGCCGCCGTTGAGCGCCCACACCTGCACGATGGTGCGCACCTCGGTCACCGGCGACGCGGGGACGAAGCGGCTGCCGTACAGCAGCATGTCGTGGTTGCCGATGACGCAGCCGACCTCGCCGCCGGCCGCGGCGGCCTCGACCTGCAGCCGCCGGATCAGATCGATCACGCCGATGCCGTCCGGGCCGCGGTCGGTCAGGTCACCGAGGAACCACAGCCGCGCGGCACCCCCCGACCACGCGCCCTGCGCGTCGAGCAGGCCCGTCACCCGCAGCGCCTGGGTCAGCGGCGTGAGATGCCCGTGCACGTCACCGACCACGTAGAGCGTCACGCGATCACCCTACGACATGACCATGAAAGCTCCCTGAGCACGCCGCCACCCCAGCGCGCCATCACACCCAGGACTGACGCGACAGACCGTCCAGCGCCCCGCCGACCGGCCGCCTTTGATGACAATCGGGGCGGTCACGCCAGGAACAGCCGCTCCACCGCTGCGCGGGACCGGCGGGTGACCTTGAGGTACTCGTCCAGGAACTCCCCCGGGTCCCCGCCGCCCAGCAGCCGGGCCACCCCCGCCAGCTCGACCCCGTGCCGAGGCAGCTGGTCCACCGCCCGGCCGCGGATCAGCGTCAGCGCGTTGCGCACCCGCGAGCACAGCGTCCACGCCGTGGCCAGCACCTCGGCGTCCTCGACCGACACGATCCCGGCCGCGTGCGCCGCGTGGAGCGCGTCGAGGGTACGCGTGGAGCGCAGCCCGGCCACCTCGTGTCCGTGCCGCAGCTGCCACAGCTGCACCGTCCACTCGACGTCGGCGATGCCACCCCGCCCCAGCTTGGTGTGCGTGAGCGGATCCGCACCTCGGGGCAGCCGCTCGTTCTCCACCCGCGCCTTGATCCGGCGGATCTCGACGATCTGCTCCCGCCGCAGCCCGTCCACCGGGTAGCGCACCGGATCGACGAGCGCGATGAACTCGGCGGCCAGCCCCGCGTCCCCGGCGACGGGCCGTGCCCGCAGCAGCGCCTGCGCCTCCCACACCTGCGACCAGGTCGCGTAGTAGCGCTGGTACGCGGCGAGGCTGCGCACCAGCGGACCCTGCCGGCCCTCGGGACGCAGGTCGGCGTCGATGCCCAGCGGCGGGTCGGGCGCGGGCGCGGACAGCAGCGTGCGCAGCTGCTCGGCGATCGCCAGCGCGACCCCGTTGGCCTCGTCGTCCTTCATCCCCGGCGCGGGCTGGTACACGAACAGCACGTCGGCGTCGCTCGGGTAGCTCGTCTCCGCACCGCCGAGCCGGCCCATGCCGATCACCGAGAATCGCAGCTCGTCCGGCGCGCCCGCGGCCTGCCGGGCCACCGCCAGCGCGGCCGCGACGGTGGCGTCGGTGAGGTCGGCCAGTCCCTGCCCCACCTCGGTGATGCCGACCCGTTTGGCCGGGGCCAGCTCGCCCGCGCCGGAGAGCACGTCCGCGCTGCCGATGCGGAACAGCTCCCGGCGGCGCATGGCGCGTACTGCGGCCACCGCCGCGCGCGGGTCGGCGTGCCGCCCGGCGGCCGCGGCCGTGCCGTCCAGCAGCGACTGCCGGGTGCGCAGCGCCAGTTCGGTGTCGTCGGCCAGCAGCCGCAGCGCCTCCGGGTCGCGCGAGAGCAGGTCGGTCAGGTAGCGCGAGCTGTCCAGCACCCGGGCCAGCCGCAGCGCCACCGGGCCCTCGTCGCGCAGCAGGCGCAGATACCAGGGTGTGGTGCCCAGCGTGTCGGACACCTGGCGGTAGGCCAGCAGCCCGGCGTCGGGATCGGGCGCGTCGGCGAACTCCGCCAGCAGCACCGGCAGCAGCGTGCGCTGGATCGCGGCGGTGCGCGACACGCCCGAGGTCAGCGCCTCGATGTGCCGCAGCGCGCCCGCCGGATCGGCGTAGCCGAGCAGCTCCAGGCGCTTGCGGGCGGCGTCGGCCCGCAGCGACAGCCCGTCGGCGGGCACTTTGGCCACGGCGGCCAGTAGCGGCCGGTAGAGCAGCTTGGCGTGCAGCCGGCGCACCTCGGCGGCGTGGGTGACCCAGTCCGCGCGGAACGCCGTGATCGGGTCCAGCCCGCCGCGCTCGCGGCCGCGGCCGGCGCCCGGCGCGGGCTCCTCGCGCTTGTAGTTCATCGCGCGCGCCAGCCAGCGCAGGGCCAGGGTGCCCGCCTGGCCGTCGTCGGCCGGCACGGTGTGCGTACGCCGCAGCCGCTGCAGCTGGAGCCGGTGCTCGACGTTGCGCAGGAAGCGGTACGCGGCGCTGAGCGCCTCCCCGTCGCCGCGGCCCACGTAACCGCCCGCGACCAGCGCCCGCAGCGCGTTGAGGGTGTTGCCCGAGCGCAGCGTCTCGTCGCCGCGCCCGTGCACCAGCTGCAGCAGCTGCACCGCGAACTCGATGTCGCGCAGCCCGCCCGGTCCGCGTTTGATCTCCCGCTCGATCTCGGCCCGCGGCACCTGGTCGATGATGCGCCTGCGCATCGCCCGCACGTCCTCGACCGCCTCCGGCCGCTCGGCGGCGTGCCAGATCAGCGGCTGCAACGAGGCCAGCCAGGCCTTGCCGACCCCGGCGTCACCGGCGACCGGGCGGGCCTTGAGCAGCGCCTGGAACTCCCAGGTGCGGGCCCAGCGCTGGTAGTAGACGAGGTGGCTGGCCAGCGTGCGCACCAGCGGGCCGCGCCCGCCCTCGGGCCGCAGGGCGGCGTCGACCGGCCAGGCCACGTGGCCGCAGATCTCCATCAGCGCCGCGGCGACGGTGGTGCCCGCGGCGAGGTCCTCGTCCTCGGCCGCGACGAAGATGACGTCGACGTCGGAGACGTAGTTCAGCTCGTCGCCGCCGCACTTGCCCATCGCGATCACGGCCAGCCGGGGCCGCTGGTCGCCGACCCGGCCCAGCGCGATCCGGTACGCCGCCCGCAGCGTCGCGTCGGCCAGCGCGGTCACCTCGGCCATCGTCGTCTCGACGTCGACCCCGTCGGCCAGGTCGCCGGCCGCGATGCGCAGCAGCCCGCGCTGGTAGCCGGCCCGCAGCGACGGCACGTCGGCCAGCCCGCTGTGCACCTCGTAGCGCGGCGGCACGGTGTGCGTGAGCACCTTCCACTGCCCGGCCTGCGCTGCGATCTGGTCGCCCAGCGCCGACGACGCCCCGAGCACGGTGATCAGCCGGATGCGCAGGTCCTCGTCGGCCCCGAGCCGCTCCAGCACCCCCTTGTCGGGCCCGGCGTCGCGCTCGGCGATGCGGTGCAGCTGGCGCAGCGCCAGGTCGGGGTCGGCGGCGCGGCCGAGCTGCTCCAGGATGAGCGCGCTCTCCTCGTCGACGGGCCGCTGCGCGGTCGCGTCCCACAGGTTCAGGCCGGTCCCGCCCAGCAGCACGGCCGGGTCGGGGCCGGTCGCCGACAGCGTGAAGCCGTACCGTGCCAACCGCCCGATTCCCGCCACCCGCTCAGGTTATCGGCGGGCGGCCGGGCGCAGAAGTCACGGCGCGGCGGCTCAGCTCAGCAGCGGCAGTTCCCGCCGGCCCGCCTCGGGCAGCGTGCCCAGGGCCAGTTCGGCGAAGCGCCGGGCGAACGGCTGCCACACCTCGGCCACGTCCTCCTGGGTCGCCTCCACGCCGGCGATCAGCCCGTCGGGCTGCCAGCCCTGCTCGGTCATCCACTCCCGGTTGTTCTCCACCCAGCCGGCGAACATGTCGACGTCGCACTCGATGTGGAACTGGGTGCCCCAGGCCCGGTCGCCGACCCGGAACGCCTGGTGGGGGTAGCGCGGCGAGGCGGCCAGCAGGGTCGCCCCGAGCGGCAGCTCGGTGATCTCGTCGAAGTGGTACTGGATCACGTCGGGCGCGAACGGCACCGCCCACCACAGCGGGTCGGCCTCGGCCATGTCCCGCCGCGCGACCAGGCGCGCGCCGATCTCCGGTCCGCTGGTGGAGCGCTCGACGGTGCCGCCGTGCGCCTGCGCCAGCAGCTGCCCGCCCAGGCAGATGCCCAGCGTCGGCACCCGGTTCTTGACCGCCTTGCGCAGCAGCGACTCCAGCTTCGGGAACCACGGCGCGCCCGGCACCCCGTCCTTGCCGAAAGCGTCCTGCTCCCCGCCCATCACCACGAACGCGGCGTAGCCGTCGAGGTCGTCGGGCAGTGCGTCGCCGGCGTGCGGGCGCAGGACGCTCAACTCCAGCCCGGCCTCGGTCAGCCAGTCGCCGAGCCGGCGCAGGTCGTCGGTCGGGTCGTTCTCGATCACCAGTGCGGTCGCCACGCTGACGAGGTTAGCCCGGCCACGCCGCCGCCGGTCAGCGGCCCGGTGCCGCCGGAGCCGAGCGGCTGCTCCGCGCTCCGGCCGCCCGGACGCGCCGCGACCTGCGCGCGACTTTCCGCGCGAGACCCGCCCCGGGCCTGCGGTCAGGGCACCGGGTGGCCGAATGGCGTGGCGGGCAGGTCCGGTGGTGGGGGCGCCTGCCAGGACGAACCGGTCCAGGCGAGCTCCAGCCGGGTGGACAGCTCCAGCAGCAGGCCGCTGCCGTGGTATCCGGCCAGCCCGCAGGCCACCATCACGGCGACCGCCGCCGTCCACCGGATCAGCCAGTTCGGCTCCGGACGCAACTCGTGCACGAGGTGGGTGACCGCGCCGCTCCGCCCCGCGACGAGGTCGTCGACCAGATCGTCGTTTCTCACAGCTTCGCCAGCACCTCCCGCGCGGCCAGCACGGCCGCCTCCCGGCTGCGCTCCGGACCGACCATGGTGTTGCGGTACTGCACGTGCACCAGCCGTGCGCCCACCCGCACCGTGAGGTAGATCCGCCCGGCGGGGCCCAGCTCGGACCAGTACCCGGCCTGGTCGCCGAGACCGTCGAGCATGACGCGGTCGCGGTTGAACGGGAACTCGCCGGAGAAGCCCCGGCGAGCCCGGGTCACCGGGTCCTCGCCGTCCGCCCGGCCCACGTTGATCACGCCCACAACCAGCGAGGCGTTCTCGCCGTCGTCCTTGGGTCGCTGGACGACGCACCAGGCCGACAGCGTCTCGTCGCGCCGGTCGGTCTCCTGCGTGCTCGGGTCACGGCCGGGCACGAGCAGGTCGAGCACCTCGGCCCGCAGCAGGGGGCAGACCGCCTCGGGCGCGGGCGGCAGGATCTGCGCCGACCCGCCCCGCAGGTGTGCGGTGAACACCCCGACGCCGACCCCGAGCAGTGCGATGCCGGCCACGGTGCGCCGGTGTCTGCGCCACCAGGCCTGCCGCCCGGTCTCCCCCGCCAACCGTCCGCTCACGGGCGCGATGCTAGATGAGCCGCGCCACGGGTGGTGTCCTGCGGGACCGGGCTGCCACCCGGCCGACCCGGTCAGGACCGACGGGCGGTCGCCTTATTGATCTTGCTTCGCAGCGCTCGGCGGGCCACCGGCCCCAGCTCCTCGACGACCTCCATCAGCGTGCCGAGCTGCTCCAGCGCCGCCATCGCGCGCTGTGCTCCCGCCCGGTCCACGCCCTCGTACAGCTCCAGCCCGACGAACGAGGCGGAGATGGCGGCGGCCAGCCCCGGCACGTCGGCCATCTCGGCGAACGGGGAGCCCGCCAGCACCCGCCGCAGCACCGACTCGATCTCCGCGGTCCACATGCCGAGCGTCTCGGCGGTCACCCGGGCGAGCTTCTCGTCGTGCTGCGCACCGGCCAGCATCTGCGCGAGCACCGCGACGTTGCCCAGGTCGCGCTCCTCCTCGTGCAGCGCGCGGCCGACGTCGAGCAGCTCGCGCAGCGAGCCCACGGTCGCGAAGCGCGACCGGTACGCCTCGACGCGCTCACCGGTCGCGGCCGTGCACGCCGCCACCAGCAGGTCGTCCACGCTGCCGTAGTGGTAGAAGATCAGCGCCTGGTTGACCCCGGCCGCGCCGGCGATGTTGCGCGCCGATACGCCCGCGATCCCGTTTTTGCGCAGCGTGTCCATGGCTCCGTCGAGCAACCGCTGCTTCGTGTCGGACATGCCGCTCCCTCACTACCCGGGCCCGCGACGTGCTGCGCACAGAATGCGGGCGGTGCCGGCCACCCCCCGTTGCCAATGTGGCCGGCACCGCCCGTTCTGTCGCGTCCCCGACTCGCGGGACGGCCAGACTTTCTCGCACCGGTCTGACAAAACAGGGTGCCGATGCGCCGGCAGTGTCGGGTCAGGACGGTGCCTCCAGGAAACACGGCCCGTGCCACATATTTGAGCGGTCGATCAAACGTCAGCCTAACAGGCTTGAGCGTCCGCTCAAACTGTGGTGTTCCCTAGGGCAGGACCAGCTCGGCGTACACCGGCCGGTGGTCGCTGCCCGGCAGCTCCAGCACCTGGAAGTCCTTGACGCCCACCCGCCGGTCGGCCAGCACCCGGTCCAGCGTCACCGGCGGGAGCGGATCCCCGTCGTACGGTCCCCAGGTGCCGGTGAAGCCGCGGCCCAGCACGTCGGCCGCGTCCCGGTAACCGGAGTCGATCAGGTCGCGCAGCAGGTGGTGGTCCAGGGTCGCGTTGAAGTCGCCGAGGAGCACGCGCACCGGCCCCTCCGGCGTGGCCCGCGGCTGGCCCTCGAAGCCGCGTTTCCACAACGGTGTCACGAAGTCGGCCCAGGGCGCCAGCGGGTGCGCCGACTCGACCAGCACGGTGCCCCCGCCGGGCACCGACACCTCGGCCCGCGCCTGCCGGAAGCCGCCGGGGTTGACCCGCACCCCGTCGTCGCGCAGCGGCAAGCGGGACAGCACCGCCGAGCCCTCCACCCCGGGCGCCGCATGGTCCACCCGGTGGGGCAGCTCGCCGCTCATCCCCGCCGCGTCCACGGCGGCCAGGTATTCCGGCGTCACCTCCTGCAGCGCCAGCACGTCCACCCGGTGCGCCCGCACCAGATCCACCAGCTCGGCCGGGCCCGCCGAGCCCACCAGCACGTTAGCGCTCATCACCCGCAGCGACGCGCCCGCAGCCCCGGCCATCGGGTCGCCGTCGGCGAACCAGCGCGGCAGCACCACCACGGCGAGCGCCACCGCGGTCACCCCGGCCAGGCCCGCGGCCGCCCAGCGCCGCCACACCAGCAGCACCGCCAGCGGCACCAGGGACCCGGCGGCGACGTACGGCGTGAACGCCATCAGCTGTGCCATGGGATATCGGTCGTCCCAGCCGGCGATCCGGAACACGGCCCACACCGCCGCCGGCAGCGCCAGGACCCAGGGCAGTGCGCGCAGTAGGAACCGTTTCATGCGCGAGATGCTATACGTTTTCATGGTCAACTAGGTGTGGACTTTGTGAAGGTTCCGTGCGCGGCGTTAGGCTCTGCGGCCATGACCGCCACCCTGCACCCCGCGACCCTCCGGCCCGGCGACACGGTCGCGCTGGTGTCGCCCTCGGGGCCGGTGCCCGCCGAGCGCGTCGAGGCGGCGGTGTCCGTGCTCACCGGCTGGGGCCTGGCACCCCGGGTCTACCCGCACGTGCTGGCCCGGCACGGCTACTTCGGCGGGACCGACGAGCAGCGCCTCGGCGACCTCAACGACGCGCTCGGCGACCCGCAGGTGCGCGCGGTGCTGTGCACCCGCGGCGGCTACGGCGCGCAGCGCATCACCGACCGCGTCGACCTGGACGCCGTACGCCGTGATCCGAAGCTGGTCATGGGCTTCTCCGACATCACCGCGCTGCACCTGGCGCTGTGGCGCGGCGCGCGCCTGGCCACCGTGCACGGGCCGGTCGCCGCGCAGTTCGACAAGGGCGCGGACTCGCCGACCGCGCTCGGCGCGCGGCACGCCCTGATGAGCGGGGAGCCGGTCGTGGTGGTTGCCGACCCGGCCGAGGACACCCACCGGGTGCGCACCTCGGGCCACGCCGAAGGCACCCTGCTCGGCGGCAACCTGTCGCTGCTGGTCAGCACGCTGGGCACCCCGCACCTGCCCGACCTGACGGGCGCGATCCTGCTCATCGAGGACGTCGGCGAGTACCCGTACCGCGTCGACCGGATGCTCACCCACCTGCGCCGCAGCGGCGCGCTCGACGGCGTCGCGGGCGTCGCCGTCGGCCAGTTCACCGACTGCGCCGACGCCTGGCCCGTCACCATCACCGACGTCCTCACCGACCGCCTGCTCGACCTGGGCCTCCCGGTCCTCGGCGGCCTCCCCATCGGCCACGGCCCCCAACACACCGCCGTCCCCCTAGGCACCCGAGCCACCCTCGACGCCGACACCGGCACCCTCACGGTCGCCCCCGCCACCCTCTAACCGCCACCCCCCTCCCGCGTCGATCATGAACTTATGGCACGGTTCGACGGCGTGTCGGTGTCACAAGTTCATGATCAATCTGGTTCGGCGAGCGGCCTGGCGTGGTGCCGGTCGAGCGGTGCCGACTCGGGCAAGGGCTCGGCGCGGCTCGTCATGAGTTGGCGAACGTGATGGTGATGGCTATGCCGGCGATCAGGCTGGCCGGGATGCCGGCGACCCAGCCGATGAGGATGCCCGCGCCCTTGCCGCCGTCCTTGCCGACGACGCCGCCGATGCCCATGACCAGGGCGACGATGCCGAGAATGAACTGCGCGAAGACGCCGACCAGCATGAAGACGGACTCGGCGCTGCCTTCGCCGCCCGGGCCGTAGTCGTTCTGCTGCCCGAAGAGCAGCGCGGCGAAGACGCCGACGAGCATGGTCAGCGCGTGCGCGCCCAGCATGGTGAAGATGCCGCGCCACACCAGCCGGGCCTCCACGGATCGCCGAACCGGTGGCGGGATGTCCAGCGAGGGGTGGGACCACGCGGCGACGGCGGGTGCCGCCGTCGCGGGCGGGGCGGGCGGGCTCGGCGCCCGGTACGGGTTGTCGCTCACGGGGTGCCTCCACGTCGGACGCGGCCGGGCCGCCAGAGTGCGTGCCGCCGCAGCCTACCGCCACCCCGCGACCCCGGGCCCTCCCCCGAACCGCCACCACGAAGCCCCAGGGGCGATGGGAAGGGCACCTTCTACATCGCATGGCGATGTGAAGGTGCCCTTCCTTTCCACGATCAGGCTAGAAGCACTGGGAGGCGGACCAGAGGGTGCCGCTGCGGGCGTCGGTGTGGATGTGGTCGGAGTGGTCGGGGTAGCCGGGGCCGAGGATGCCGGTGAAGCCGTGGTAGCGGGCCTGCTTGCCGATGGTGCAGAGCGAGTGCGGGCCGGAGCCGAGGTCCACGCCGTCGCCGTAGAGGTGACGGCTGCCGGAGACGCCGCCCGCGGCGTTGTTGCAGGCGGTGCTGCGGAAGCCGGAGGTGACGCGCAGGGCCTGGTCGCCGAGGGCGTGGCGGAGCGCTTCCAGCCGCCACATGGCGCGCAGCGCGTTGGCCTTGGCGGTGGCCGCCGAGACCGCGCCGCCGGCCCAGGTGGTGTTGCACTTGTTCAGCTCGGCGTAGCTGAAGTGGATCGGCGTGCAGTCGTCGTCCTGCAGGGAGTAGATCTTGTTGAAGGTCTGGGGGCCGGCGATGCCGTCCGCGCCCAGGCCGTACGCCTGCTGGAAGCGGACCACCGCGTCACGGGTCTCCGCGCCGAAGATGCCGTCGATGACGATGGTGTTGTTGTAGCCCGGCCAGCCGGCGACGCGGATCTGCAGCTGGCGGACGTCCTCTCCGGACATGCCCGAGGACAGCGAGCGGCCCCAGGTGTAGCAGCCGTCGGCGTACGCGGGGGATGCGCCGACGGTGATGGCGGCCACCGATCCGATGGCCGCCATCACCAGCACGGTGAACGCCCGAAGGAAGGCGTTGCGGGGGAAACGACGAGACATGCCAGGCACTGTGCCAACCACGTCTGTCGATGTCAAGAACTTGCATATCTTGCAGTTACTACGTAGTATCCTTCCGAAAGTCGCTGCAACGGCCGTCACCGAGCACGGACCGTCCGCACCGGATCAGCGGCGCGAGCGCACCTTGCGGTCCCCGCCCGCGGCGGCGACGCCGTACGCCAGGGCGTCGACCAGGGCCCGCCAGCTCGCCTCCACCACGTTCTCGTGCACGCCGACCGTGGTCCAGTCGCGCCCGTCGGTGTCCACCGTCTCCACCAGCACCCGCGTCACCGCGTCGGTGCCGTGCGAGCCCGCCAGGATGCGCACCTTGTAGTCGGCCAGTTCCAGCCCGGACAGCTGCGGGAAGTGCCGCTCCAGCGCCTGGCGCAGGGCCTGGTCCAGCGCGTTGACCGGGCCGTTGCCCTCCGCGGTGGCGATCACCCGCTCACCGCGCACGCGCAGTTTCACGGTCGCCTCGCTGACCACCGCGCCGTCCTCGCGGTGCTCGACGATCACCCGGTACGACTCCAGCGTGAACGGGGTCGTCTGCTCCCCCAGGGACTGGCGCACCAGCAGCTCGAAGGACGCGTCGGCGGCCTCGAAGGACCAGCCGGCCGCCTCCAGCTCCTTCACCCGGTGCGTCACCTTGGACAGCGTGTCGGGATGGCCGGCCAGGTCCAGCCCGAGCTCGCGGCTCTTGAGCTCGATGCTGGCCCGGCCGGCCATCTCGGTGACGAGGATCGTCATGTCGTTGCCGACGACGGCCGGGTCCACGTGGTTGTAGAGGGCCGGGTCGACTTTGATCGCGCTCGCGTGCAGTCCCGCCTTGTGGGCGAAGGCCGCGGACCCGACGTAGGCCTGGTGGGAGTCGGGTGCGATGTTGGCGATCTCGGCGATGGCGTGCGAGACGTGCGCCATCTGTTCGAGGCAGCCGTCCGGTAGGACGGTCATGCCCAGCTTGAGCTGCAGGTTCGCCACCACGGCGAAGATGTCGGCGTTGCCGGGGCGCTCCCCGTAGCCGTTGGCGGTGCCCTGCACGTGGCGTACGCCCGCCTCCACCGCGGCGATGGTGTTGGCGACGGCGCACGCGGTGTCGTTCTGCGCGTGCATGCCGAACAGCTCCGGCGAGACGCCCAGCCGCGCGACGAGGTCGGCGATGGCCGCGCCCACCTGCGAGGGCAGCATGCCGCCGTTGGTGTCGCAGAGCACGACGCGCTCCGCGCCCGCGTCCAGCGCCGTACGCACCACCGAGGCGGTGTAGTCGGGGTCGAAACGGAAGCCGTCGAAGAAGTGCTCGCAGTCGACGAAGACGCGGCGGCCGTGCGAGCGCAGGTGGGTCACGCTGTCGGCGACCATGGCGAGGTTCTCCTCGCGGGTGGTGCGCAGCGCCCGCTCGACGTGGCGCACATCGGACTTGGCGACCAGGCAGACCACCGGCGTCTGCGCCGCGAGCAGGCCCGCGAGCTGCGCGTCGTCGGCCGCCGCGACGCCTGCCTTGCGGGTCGAGCCGAACGCCACCAGCAGCGCGTTCTTCAGTTCCAGCTCGGTTCGGGCCCGTTCGAAGAACTCGGTGTCCTTGGGCACCGCCCCTGGCCACCCGCCCTCGATGAACCCGACCCCGAACTGATCGAGCAGGCGCGCCACCGCGAGTTTGTCGGCTACCGAGTAGGTGATGCCCTCGCGCTGGGCGCCGTCGCGCAGCGTGGTGTCGAAGATCTGCATGTCGGGTGACCTCCTGTGCGGGCGCCGCGCGAAGCGAGGCGCCGACGTGATGACCGGGAAGGAGCTGCAAAACAAAAGACCCCCCGCGGTCGCGGGAGGTCTGCGCGTCGGCGAGGGGCCTGGTTGCCCAGGTGCGGCCGGCGCGCTAGGTGCCAATAATCAGTACGAGGCGGATCACGCTGGGTAGCGTCCCACTTTTGCGACTCTCAGACCAGCAGGCTCCCGCATATCGGGAAGGCGTGTCGCGGCCGCACCAGCGGATCATGTCGATGAGCTGCGCGATGGGACAGGACAAAGACCCCGTGGCGGTCGCCACAATGTCACGATCCGGCAATGATCACGTCGCAATGCCCCGCCTAATCTTGAACGGCTCAAGAAAGACCGCTCAGGAGGTACCTGCTTTGCTCACCGTCGGCGACCACTTCCCCGCCTACGAACTCACCGCGTGCGTCTCCCTCGACGCCGACAAGGCGTTCGAGACGATCACCAACAAGACCTACGAGGGCAAGTGGCGGGTGCTGTTCTCCTGGCCCAAGGACTTCACCTTCGTATGTCCGACCGAGATCGCCGAGTTCGGCCGGCTGAACGGCGAGTTCGCCGACCGGGACGCGCAGGTGCTGGGCTGGTCGGTCGACAACGAGTTCGTGCACCACGCGTGGCGCAAGAACCACCCCGACCTGCGCGAGCTGCCCTTCCCGATGCTGGCCGACGTCAAGCGCGAGCTGACCGAGGCCGCGGGCGTGCTGGGCGAGGACGGCGTGCCGCAGCGCGCGACGTTCATCGTGGACCCGAACAACGAGATCCAGTTCGTGATGGTGACCGCCGGCTCGGTCGGCCGCAACGTCACCGAGGTGCTGCGCGTGCTCGACGCCCTGCAGACCGACGAGCTGTGCCCGTGCAACTGGAACAAGGGCGGCGAGACCCTGAACGCCACCGAGCTGCTGGCCGCCTGATGGGCATCGAGGCGATCAAGGCGGCGCTGCCGGCGTACGCCCGGGACACCAAGCTCAACATCGGCGCCGTGCTGGGCACCTCGCCGCTGACCGCGCAGCAGCTCTGGGGCACCGCGCTGGCCTGCGCGTTCGCCGCCCGCAACGCTTTCGTGCTGCGGGAGATCGCGGCCGAGGCGGGCGACCACCTCAAGCCCGAGGCGGTCGAGGCGGCCAAGGGCGCGGCGTCGATCATGGCGATGAACAACGTCTACTACCGGTCCAAGCACCTGATCGGCGACGACGCCTACCAGTCGCTGCCGGCCCGGCTGCGCATGCAGATCATCGCCAACCCGGGCGTCGACAAGGCCGACTTCGAGCTGTGGAGCCTGGCCGTCTCGGCCATCACCGGCTGCGGCGTCTGCCTGGAGTCGCACGAGAAGACGCTGATCGGCACCGGCGTCGGCCGCGAGGCCGTCCACGAGGCCCTGCGCATCGCGGCGGTCGTCCACGCCGCCGCCGTCACCCTCGACGCCGAAGCCGCCCTCGCGGCCTGACGAAGCTTTACCCGGAAGGAGGCCCGGCGAGAGACGTCTCGCCGGGCTTTCCGCATTTCGGGGTGAGGGCGGCCGCTCGACGTTAGTTGAATGGTCAAGTATTCTCGCGGGTATGAGCACCCGCATGCCCGCGCTCTACCTCAGCCATGGCGCTCCCCCGCTGGCCGACGACCCGCTGTGGACCCGCCAGCTGGCGGACTGGTCGAGCGAGCTGCCCCGGCCCACCGCGATCCTGGTCGTCTCGGCGCACTGGGAGAACGCCCCGCTGGCCGTCGGCGCGACCACCACGGTCCCGCTCTACTACGACTTCGGCGGCTTCGCGCAGCACTACTACGAGGTGAAGTACCCGGCGCCGGGCGCGCCCGAGCTGGCCGCGAAGGTGCGGGCACTGCTGCGCGGACCGCAGACGCCGGTGGCCGACGTGCCCGACCGGGGCCTGGACCACGGCGCGTACGTGCCGCTGGTCGAGATGTTCCCCGAGGCCGACGTCCCGGTCCTGCAGATCTCCATGCCGACGCTGGACCCGCGGCGCCTGCTGGAGATCGGCCGCAAGCTCGCGCCGCTGCGCGACGAGGGCGTGCTCATCATCGGCAGCGGCTTCTTCACCCACAACCTGCGCGCCGCGATGCCGTACATGCACCTGGGCTTCGACGCGCCGGTGCAGGGCTGGTCGGCGGAGTTCGACGACTGGGGCCGGCAGGCACTCGACGCCGGCGACGTCGACGGGCTGCTCGACTTCCTGCACAAGGCCCCGTCCGGCGCGATGGCGCACCCGCGCACCGAGCACTTCGCGCCGCTGTTCGTCACCCTCGGCGCGGGCGAGGACGACCTGTCCTCGCAGCGCACCGTGATCGACGGCTTCTGGATGGGCCTGGCCAAACGTTCCGTGCAACTCGGCTGACACGCCCGGGATGTGACGCGGTCGGGCTACACCAGGCCACGTGACCTTGATTACGGTATCGGGGTGACCACCACGCCGATCGAGCGCAGCATCGCCTTCGCCGCCGTCTTCAACTTCCGTGACCTAGGTGGGCTGACCACCGCCGACGGCCGCACCGTACGCCGGCGCACGGTGTACCGGTCCGACACGCTCAGCAGGCTGGGCGCCGAGGACCGCGCGGCGTTCACGGCGCTCGGCATCCGCACCGTGATCGACCTGCGCCGGCCCGCCGAGGTCGCCTCGATGGGCCGGGTGCCGGAGTGGACCCAGGTGGTGTGGCGGCACAACCACCTGGATCACCCGCTCTGGGACCACTCGACCTACACCACGGAGATCGGCGTCGCGGGCTGGCTGTCCGCTCGGTACCTGGAGCTGGCCCACCACGGCAGGGCCGACATCGCCCGGGTGATCGGTCTGCTGACCGACGCCGACCACGGCCCGACCGTGGTGCACTGCGTGGCCGGCAAGGACCGCACCGGTCTGATCGTGGCGCTGGCCCTGGACCTGCTCGGGGTGCCCGACGACCAGATCGCCGCCGACTACGCGCTGACCGAGCGCAGCGCGCCGATGTTCACCCAGTGGGTGCGCACGGCCTTCCCGAACGAGGACCACGCGAACACACCGCCGTTCTTCACGTACACCCCGGCCGAGGCCATGTTGATGACGCTGCAGGGGCTGCGCTACCGCCACGGCTCGGTGGCCGAATACCTGGTCGGCGCGGGCCTGCACCCCGACCGCGTACAGCGCCTGCGCGATCGGCTGCTGGAAGCGTGAGCGAGGAGCAGGCGTGAGCGAGCAGGCGGGGTCTTCGCGGCTGGTGGACTTCGAGAGTCCGCTGTTCAACTTCCGGGACGTGGGCGGCCTGGCCACCACGGACGGGGCCGAGGTGCGCCGGGGCGTGCTGTTCCGTTCGGACACCCTGACCGCGCTGGGCGAGGCCGACCGCGAACGGTTCGCGCGGTTCGGCGTGCGTACCGTGATCGATCTGCGGCACCCGATGGAGCTGGAGCGCTTCGGCCGCGCCCCGGACTGGTGCTGCGAGGACTGGCACAACGTGCCGCTGAACAACCCGGTGTGGCGGGCCGAGGACTACTCCGCGGAAGCCGGGGTGGTGGCGTTCCTGCTGGCGCGCTACCACGAGACCGCCGAGCACGCGGCGGCCGACATCGCCCGCGCGATCGAGCTGATCGCCGCCGGGCCGGGCCCGACCGTGGTGCACTGCTGGGGCGGGCGGGACCGCACCGGCGTGGTGGTCGCGCTGGTGCTGGAACTGGTCGGGGTGTCCGACGCGGACATCGCCGCCGACTACGAGCTGACCGAGCAGGGCATGGCGCGCTACCTGTCCTGGCAGCGCCGGAACCGGCCGGACAAGGGCCCGCTGCAGCCCTACCTGGCGAGCACGCCGGCCGAGGTGATGCGCGTCTTCCTGGTGGAACTGCGCGAACGGCACGGCTCGGTGCGGGCCTACCTGACCGGGGCCGGGCTGGCCGAGGAGAGCATCGCGAAGCTGCGGTCGAGCTTGCGCGAGCAGCGGCCGTGAGGTGACCGCGGCGTTATCGACGAGTGCCATGATGTGACGGGATTTCATCGGGGAGGAGCCGTCACCATGCACATCGGAACGCGAGCGCTGCTGGCCGTGGCCACCGCCGCGGCCGTGGCCGTCCTGGCCGCCTGCGGTGGCGACACCGGCGGCGACTCCATGCAGCAGCCCTCCCCCGGCCAGGTCGCGCCCGGCACGGGGACCTTCAAGGACATCGACACCGCGGCCCGCGAGCTGGTCACGCGGCAGGCCTACTGGCAGTCGCCCGCCGTGCTCGACGTCGAGCAGACGCAGCGGATCGGGCTGGCGGTCGGCGAGGGCGAGAAGCTGACCCAGAAGATCAACCTCATGCTGAAGGACACCCAGACCACGGCCGCCGGGACGGTGGAGGTCGGGCCCACCGTCAAGGCCACGCTGCGCGGCAACACCGAGGACGTGGAGATCACGCCGTCGGAGTCGGTCAACGCCACCACCGGCAGCGACGTGCAGATGCTGTGGACCTGGCTGGTGCACCCCAAACACCCTACCGACGATCTGCTGCTCACCGCCTACCTGGAGGTGCCGCTCAGCAACGGGCACACCATCACGCACGAGGTGGCGCTGTCGGTGCAGGTGCGCCGGACCATGTCGTACACCCTGTGGCAGCTCGTCACGCACTGGGGCACCTGGTCGGCCGTGGTCACCAGCCTCGTCGGCGTGGTGAGCTGGCTGCTGCGCCGGCGCAAGAGGAAGTCGGGCGACCGGCGGCAGCCGGACGAGGCGCCGGAGCCCTCGGTGGCCAATGTGGCCGCCTGAGCCCTGCCCGTCCCGCCCTCGGGGCGGATGAAGAAATCTTCGGGACAACTGGGGTCTGGCGAAAGTTAACTTCAACGGCGATAGTGGCGGGTGAATGTCCATCCACCACTTCCGCGGAGTACCCATGGCCAGATCACGCCTGCGGGCGGCCGTCGTCGCCGGCCTCACCGCGCTCAGCCTCGCGGCGCTGACCGCTGCCACCGGCGCGCCCGCCGCGGCCGCGCCGCCCACGCACGACGAGCAGATCACCTTCCAGGAGTGGTCCCGCTACACCGAGTGGCGGCAGGGCACCCACCAGGGCACCTTCGCCATCCCCGGCATCCGTACGGGCATCACCATGCTGCGGCCGGCCGGCACCACCGATTACGCCGACCCGTACACCAACGTGACGAGGAGCTACGACTACAGCACCTGGACCTCCCCGGTGACCGAGGTCGGCTTCGACGCCACCGAGCTGGTCGCCTCCTGGAACGCCGACACCCCGGCGGGCACCTGGATCCAGGTCGAGATGCAGGGCACCTACAACACCGGCGGGCAGACCCCCTGGTACGTGATGGGCCGCTGGGCGTCCGGCGACGGCGACATCAAGCGCACCACGGTCAACCGCCAGGGCGACCCGTGGTCGACGATCTGGACCGACACCTTCTCCATCGACGACGCCGCCAACGGCGTGCTGCTGCACGCCTACCAGCTGCGCCTGACCCTCTACCGGGCGCCCGGCCAGTGGCAGTCGCCGCGGGTCTGGATGCTCGGCGCGATGAGCTCCTTCGTGCCGGACCGGTTCACCGTCACGCCTAGCGCGGGCGGCATCGCCTGGGGCACCGAGCTGGCCGTGCCGCGCCGCTCGCAGAACATCCACATCGGGGAGTACCCGGAGTACGACGGCGGCGGCGAGGCCTGGTGCTCCCCCACCTCCACCACGATGGTCCTGGAGTACTACGGCCGCGGCCCGTCGGCGCAGGACCTCGCCTGGGTCGACCCGTCGTACGCCGACCCGCAGGTCGACCACGCGGCCCGGATGACGTACGACTACGCGTACCAGGGCGCGGGTAACTGGCCGTTCAACACCGCGTACGCCGCGTCGTTCCCGGGCCTGGACGCCAAGGTCACCCGGCTGCACTCGCTCGACGAGGCGGAGCGCTTCATCAAGGCCGGCATCCCGGTGATCACCAGCCAGTCGTTCCTGTCCGAGGAGCTGGACGGGGCCGGTTACGGCACCTCCGGGCACCTGTTCGTCATCGTCGGCTTCACCGCCGAGGGCGACGTGATCGTCAACGACCCGGCGTCGTCGAGCAACGACGTGGTGCGCAACATCTACCCGCGTGCGCAGTTCGAGCAGATCTGGCTGCGTACCAAGCGCTACCGCGCCAACGGCACCGTGGCCTCCGGCTCGGGCGGCGTCGCGTACCTGATCAAGCCGTGGTGGAAGCCGTGGCCGACGGTCCCGGGCTCCACGAACTGGTGACCTGACGACCCGGGTGCGCCCCCGCCGTGGGGCGCGCCCGGGTCAGTGCACAGACCGCCGGTTCACAGCCGGGTGTCCAGGATCGCGTCGGACAGCTCGATCACGCCGAACGTGCCGCCCTGCGCGTCGGCCAGCAGCGCGTAGTGCCCCACCGGCAGGTCCAGCGGCCCGGTCAGCACCGCGCCGCCCAGTTCCAGGCAGCGCGCGATCGTGGCGGCGCAGTCCTCGACCTCGAAGGTGACCCGCCAGTGCGCGGGCGTGCCGGCCGGGTAGCGCTCGTCCATCACGGACAGGCCGCCGACCGTACGGCTGTCGACGAACCACTCGATGTGGTCGACGCCCTCGGCGATCTCGCTCTTGCGCTCCGACCAGTGGAACGCCTTGCCGTAGAACTCCACCGCGGAGGCCTCGTCCCAGGTCACGACCTCGGTCCAGCACATCGTGGCCGGCTCGGCGGCCGCCTCGGCGCCACCGGACGTGCCGCGCTGCCACAGCCCGAACACCGCGCCCGCGGAGTCCGCGACCAGGGCGGCGCGTCCACGCGGTCCGCGGTCGTGCGCCGGGACCAGCACCGCCCCGCCGGCGTCGAGCACCGCCGCCACGCCGTCCTCGGCGGCCACCGCCGACACGTAGCACAGCCAGGCCCCGGGCCGGCCGGGCTCGCCCGGGAGCAGGCCCGCGACGGCGCGGCCGTCCAGCGCGAACACCTCGCCCGGTGTCCATCCGAACAGCCCGCTGTAGAACGCCGCGGCTCCCGCCGGGTCCGCGGTCATGTATTCCGCCCAGCACGGGGTGGCGGGCGCGTATCCCCTCACTCGCATGCCCGCCACCTTAGGACCATCCGCGGTTCACGGCGACCTCTGCGCGTGCCGACCGGATCGCCCCGTTCGGCCGACCGGCCGCGCGATCCGGGCAGCCGGGGCGGTGCGCACGGGTCGATCACCCGCGATGATGGTCACCATGCTCCAGGATCGTTCCCTGCTCGAGGGGTGCAACGTAGCGCTCAACGAGTCCGACGTGGTCGGCCTGCGGGTGAACTGGCCTGCCCGCACCGTGCGCCTGCTGCTGCACGTGCTCGCCATGCCGGAGGAGGGGCCGATCGACGCGGACACCCGCCGCGCCCTGGTGTTCACCGGTGTCAGCCTGATGCGGGTGCTGCTGCGCAGGGACCGCACCCGGACCGCGAGCCGCGACTACGGCCACCCGATCGAGCTGGCCGACGCCGACGCCGCCGACGCGTTCCTCGCCTCGGTCAGCAGGTCCGACCCGATGTACGGCTGGCGCTTCCTGGACGACCCCGAGCTGACCCGCGACTGGCCCGCGACGGCCAGCCTGATGCTGGCGGGCACCGGCCCGGCCACGCACACGATGTACTGGTTCTGCGAGTGCGCCCGCGAGGAGCCGGGCGGCGACACGGAGTACTGCATCGAGGGCGACATCCACTTCCAGCGCCTGTCCGTCGAGCGCGCCGACGGGTCCCCCGTACCGCTGGCCTCCTTCGCCGCCGACGGCCGCCGCTGGTGGCACGGCCTGCACTCCGGCGACCCCCGCGTCTCCACCGAAGCCCAGCAGTCCCGACCCCCCTCCCCCGCCTGGACGTGAGGAAGGGCGCTGCCGCTGCCCGCGTACGTCGCGGGGACGGGTGGGCGGCGGCCGCCGTCAGGCCGCTGCGGCGGCGCGCGCCATGGCGTCGCGGTAGATGGGGCCGTGCAGGAAGCGGTCGGGCAGGGCGCGCATGGTCAGGCGCAGCGCGCGCACCGACACCGACGCGGACAGGTCGGTGGTGGGCAGGCCCAGGGTGCCGTAGATCCGGCGGGCCCAGCCCGGTTGCAGCGAGAACGCGGTGCAGGCCAGCCCTGTGTAGACCAGCCGGGCCGGGGTCAGCCCCAGGTGCCACGGCAGCGGCGGCGCCATCAGGAAGAACAGGGTGTCCAGGGCCTCGCGGGTCAGTGCCAGCTCCGGGCGCATCCGCCGGTAGTAGGCGTCGACCTCGGCCGCGGTGCCCGGCACGGACGCCGGGTCCAGCCCGACGAGTCGCGCCGCCCGGCGCTGCTCGGTGTAGTACCCGTCGACGTCGGCGTCGCTCAGCTCCAGGCCGGCCCGGCGGGCGGTGCTCACGAACGACTCCACCTCGGTGACGTGCACCCAGCGCAGCAGCTCAGGCTCGTCGATGCGGTAGGTCCGGCCCTCCCGGTCGACGGCGCGCATGCGCGCATGCACGCCCCGGATGCGCCGACCGGCGGCGCGGGCCTGGGCGGTGGTGCCGAACATGACGGTGCCGACGTAGTCCGCGGTGCGCATCAGCCGGCCCCACGGCTCGACCTTGTAGCTGGAGTTCTGCACCACCCCGGCGATCGCCCGCGGGTGCAGGGCCTGCAGGAACAGCGAGCGCACCCCGGCCACCCAGAGCACGGGCTCGCCGTGCACCCGCCAGGTCACCGACCCGGGGCCGAACAGTCCGAGGTCGCCCGCATCGTCCATGCGTCCCAGCGTGCCACGCCCGCCGCCCGAACGGTCAAGATCACTCGACTTGCCCGGCACCTGTGCGAAAGTTCGCTCAAGATACGCACAGGTGCCGGGCAAGTTCGATGATCACGTGCTAGCTGATCTTGGCGTTGACGTGGATGGCGATGGCGTCGTGGGCGGCGACGTTGGCGGCGAACCAGCCGTTCGCGTCGACCGTGATCACCGGGCCGGTGCAGGCGCTGCCGCTCTTCTCACCGTGGATCACGTCGCAGTAGCGACCCGCGGGCAGGTTGGTCTGGTACGACCGCCCGTTGACCGCGCTGTCCTCGTCGTTGATCGTGATGTACCCCTTGCCGTTGCGCCCGAACGCGATGTGGTTGTTCCCGTTGTCGTACCAGTTCACGACGGTGGTGCCCAGGACCGCGTTGTGGAAGCCGACCATGTTCGCGACGACCTGCCAGCGGTGCTCGCACCGCCAGCCGCCCGAGAAGCAGGTGCTGTTGTTGGTCTTGCCGTTGGCGTCCGACGGCGGCCCCTGGTCCTTGTTGCTGAACTCGTAGCTGCTCATCACCGTCGGCGAACCGTAGGGCCAGGCCAGCATGAACGCGTTGGCCAGCGCGTAGATGCCGTTGTCCTTGTAGGTCAGGATGTCGCCGCCCTCACGCTGGGTGTCGTGGTTGTCGACGAACACGGCGGCCTTGCCCGTGGTGAGGTGCCCCCACGGCTCGCCGAAGTTCTTCAGGTACGCCAGCTTCTCGCGCCGGAACACCCGGCCCAGGTCCTTGCCGTAGCGGAACTCGTGCACGTCGCCGTTGCCGGTGTACTCGGTCGGCTGGACCGGCTCGCCCGCCCCGTAGATGACCTCCTGCACGTGGTACACCGAGCGGCTCAGCTTGCCCTTGATCGCGGCGATGTCGGCCGCGGGCATGTGCTTGCTGGCGTCCCAGCGGAACCCGTCGACGCCCAGGGTCAGCAGGTCGTTGAGGTAGCCCGCGAGCTTGGTCCGCACGTAGTCGCTCTCGGTCTTGAGGTCGGCCAGGTTGACCAGTTCGCAGTTCTGCACCTCGTACCGGTCGCCGTAGTTGACGATGTCGTCGTTGCCGTTGCGGCCGCAGTGGTGGAAGTCCTGCGTCTGGTAGATGCCCGGATAGGTGTACGACGTGTAGGTCGAGCCGGCCCAGCCGGTGCCCGAACCCACCCCGGTCATGTGGTTGACCACCGCGTCGACGATGACCTTCACGCCCGCGTTGTGGCAGGTGGTGACCATCGACTGGAACTGGGCACGGGTGCCCTTGCGGGACTCGACCCGGTAGCTGACCGGCTGGTACGCGACCCACCACTGCTGGCCGCGCACGTGCTCCTGGGGCGGGGAGACCTGCACGTAGCCGTAGCCGCGCGGGCCGAGGTAGTTGGTGCACTCGGCCGCGACCGAGGGCCAGTTCCACTCGAAGAGCTGGACGATGACGTCCTTGCTGCCCGAGGGGGCCGCGGCGGCGGGGGCGGCGGCCGGGATCGGCAGCGCGGCGGCGAGGACCGCCGCCAGCGCCAGGGGGAGAAGTCTGCGTCGTTGCATGAGGACACTCCGGACGTACGAGGGGACGGATGTCGCGCAGCGGTACAGGGGTACGCGGATGAAACCGCATTGAAACCTTGCGGCAATATTCACAAGAAGTTTCAACGAAGTCAACGAGTCCGAACCAGAACGGCACGACGGCCGCTACGCAAGATCTTTCCGAACGGCCTGTCAGCCGAGCAGGCGGGCGGCGGACTCCAGGTACTCACGGCCCTCTTCGGGAGCGCCGTGGCGGATCATGTAGAGCCCCGACGACACCCGCTCGGTGAAGCCCCACTCCCAGATCGCCTGCTCGTCCACGCCGGTGGCTGCGGCGAGCCGCGCGCAGTAGCCGCGTACCAGCCCGACCGGGTCCTTCGCCGCCAGCACCTCGGTCGTCCAGCCGCGCACCGCGACGCCCAGGTCGTACGCCGGGTCGCAGAGGAAGCCGTCCGGGTCGATGAAGACGTAGCCCGACTCCGCGCCGGGGCGGGGCGACAGCACCGCGAGCGCGTTGTCCGGGTGCGGGTCCCCGTGGCAGACCACGCTGCCGTCCAGGTCGAACGCGGCCGCGCGGCTGTTCGCGTAGCCGACGGCCCGGTCGACGACCTCGGCCGGGCAGGGCCGTCCGGTCTCCGGCCACAGTTCGATGATCAGCTCGGCGAGCGTGCTGGCCTTGTCCGTGCCGGGCGGCACGGTCGCGTCCGGCGGCCGGGGCACCAGCCAGGCCTGCCGCAGGGTCGCGGCCAGCACGTCAAGGGTGTGCTCGGGCGAGGGCGCGGTGGTGCCCAGCGCCGGGCCGAGCGGTTCCAGCAACGAGGCGTCCCGGGCGGGGTCGTGGGCGTACAGCCGGACGTACCCGTGCCCGTCCGCGGCCGCGATGGTGCGCACCTGCCCGGCGAACCCGTCCCCGGGCGGGGCTAGCCGCAGCACCGCCTCCGTGCCGTCACTGCGGCGCACCTTCAGCACCAGCGCGGCCGACCCGCCGTCGAGCGCCTCCCCCGGCGTCAGCTCCCAGACCGCGCACACGTACGCGAGCCGCCCCGGCAGCGCCGCCAGCCACTCCTGGCCCGCCGCCCCCTTGCTCAACGCGGTCCGCCGCATCCGGTCGGGAAACTCGATCACCGCCCCACCCTCCCACCCCGCCCACCTCCCCAACCACCGGATTTCGCCTGCTCCGCCCGGAGCGAAGTTGGGAAGGGCACCTTCTACAACGCGGAGCGTTGTAGAAGGTGCCCTTCCTTCGTTTCGGGACGGGGCGCGGGTGGTGGGCGCGGTGGCGGGTTAGGCTCGGCCATGCTCGCTCGTGCCTGGGGAATGGCCAGATCCCTTGTGATGTACCACGGCATCCCGGGCCGCCACCGGCGGATGCGCCGCTTCTACGGGCAGTTCCTGGGACCGGGTGATCTGGCCTACGACATCGGCGCGCACGTCGGCAGCCGGGTGCGGCCGTGGCGGCGGCTCGGCGCGCGGGTGCTGGCGATCGAGCCGCAGCCCGACTGCCTACGGGTGCTGCGGCTGTTCTTCGGCCGCGACCAGGGGGTGACCATCCTGCCCACCGCCGTCGGGGCGCGGGCAGGCACGGCTTCGCTGGCGTTGTCCTCGGCGACGCCGACGGTCTCTTCGCTGTCGCACGAGTGGATCGAGTCGGTGACCGCGGCCGACGAGCGCTTCGCCGAGGTGCGCTGGGACCGGTCGGTCGAGGTCGAGGTGGTCACCCTGGACGATCTCATCGCGACGTACGGCGAGCCGGCCTTCTGCAAGATCGACGTCGAGGGCTTCGAGGCGGACGTGCTGCGCGGGCTGTCCCGGCCGCTGCGCGCCCTGTCGTTCGAATACCTGCCGTTCGCCCACGAGGCCGCCCTCACCGCGCTGGACCTGGTGGAACGGCTCGGCGCGTACGAGTACAACTACGCGCCCGTGGAGACCATGCGCTTCGCGAGCGAGCAGTGGTTGGACGCGACCGGCCTGGTGCGGCTACTTGACGAGCGCTTCCGCGCCCTCGGCCGCTCCGGCGACGTCTACGCCCGCGCCCGCTCGCTGTAGCGCCCAGCAGGCGCTCCGTCGTCGGCGGGCGTGCCGACCGCGTCCGAAGCCAGCGCGCGAGCCCGCCGGGCCGCGACGGCCGTCGCGGTGCGCCGCCGCCACAGGTAGACCACGTCCCGGCCGAACGACTCGGTGAGCAGGGCGAGCGCGCCCGCCAGCGCGACGAGCAGCACCGGCCGGGGCAGCACGTCCGCGGCGGCGGTGACCAGCACGATGCCCTGGATCGCGGCCACCACCTTGCGCCAGTACCGCGGGAACAGCTGCCCACGCAGCCACGGCAGCACCCAGGTGGCCACGACCCAGGCGTAGCGCATCGCGCCGATCGCTGCCACCCACCACCCCACCGACGGTGCGACGTAGCAGCTCAGCACCAGGATGAGGAACGCGTCGACCTCCATGTCGAACCGCGCGCCGAACGCCGTCGCGGTGCCGGTGCGCCGGGCGACCTTCCCGTCGACCGCGTCGAGCACCAGTGCGACGACCGTGATCGCGACCAGCACCGGCACCCGGACGTCGCCGGTGAACGAGGCCGCGGTCAGTGCGGTGACACCTCCCGCGAGCGCCGCGCGGGTCAGCGTGACCAGGTCGGCGGGTCCGAACGCGACCAGCCCGGCGGTGTGCATGGCGCGGGTCAGCAGCACACACAGCCCTATCGCGTAGCAGATTCCCGCCGCCCATCCGGCGTGTCCGAGGCCGACCGCCGCGGACAGCAGCGCGAGCATGGCGAACTGGACGCACAGCCCGATCACGGGGCCCGGTCTTACCGGCGGCACCGTACCTCCGTTAGGTTCGACCTTGATCCGAGGAGAGGGAAGCCGATGGCATCCTACGCGCGCGCCTTCTGGACCGCCGCGCCCGGCGCGGGCGAGATCCGTCCCGTGGCGCTGCCCGATCCCGGGCCCGGCGAGGTGCTGGTGCGCACCCTCCATTCCGGTCTGAGCAGGGGCACCGAGACGCTGGTGTTCCGCGGCGAGGTCCCGCCGAGCCAGTACGCGGTGATGCGCGCCCCGTTCCAGGAGGGCGACTTCCCCGGTCCGGTGAAGTACGGCTACCTCAACGTCGGCGTCGTCGAACAGGGCCCGCCCGAGCTGCTCGGACGCACCGTCTTCTGCCTGTACCCGCACCAGACCCGCTACGTGGCGCCCGCGAGCGCGGTGGTGCCGGTGCCCGACGGCGTGCCCGCGCGCCGGGCCGTGCTCGCGGGCACCGTGGAGACCGCGGTCAACGCGCTGTGGGACGGCCCGCCGCTGGTCGGCGACCGGATCGCGGTGCTCGGCGCGGGCATGGTCGGCTGCTGCGTCGCGGCCCTGCTGGCCCGCTTCCCCGGGGTGTCGGTGCAGCTCGTGGACACGAACCCGGCACGGGCCGCGGTCGCGGCGGCGCTCGGCGTCACGTTCGCCGCCCCCGAAGCCGCCGAGGGCGGTAACGACCTGGCCTTCCACGCCTCCGCCACCGGTGCCGGGCTGCAGCGCGCACTCGACCTGCTGGCCCCGGAGGGCACCGTCGTCGAGCTGAGCTGGTACGGCGACCGCGAGATCGGCCTGGCGCTGGGCGGCGCCTTCCACTCCGGACGGCTGACCATCCGGGGCAGCCAGGTCGGCACGGTCTCCCCGGCCCGCGCCGCGCGGCGCTCCTTCACCGACCGGCTCGCCATCGCCCTGGACCTGCTGCGCGACCCGGCCTTCGACACCCTGCTGTCCGGCAAGTCGCCGTTCGACCGGCTGCCCGACGTGCTGGCCGGCCTAGCCGACGGCACCCTGCCCGCCCTGTGCCACACCATCAGCTACGACGGAGAGTGACCCCCATGTTCAGCGTGACGGTCCGCGACCACATGATGATCGCCCACAGCTTCCGGGGCGAGGTCTTCGGCCCGGCCCAGCGCCTGCACGGCGCGACGTTCGTCGTCGACGCGACGTTCAAGCGGGCCGAGCTGGACCCCGACGACATCGTGGTCGACATCGCCGCCGCGTCGCAGGAGCTCAACGCCGTCGTCGGCGCGCTGAACCTGCGCAACCTCGACGACGACCCCGCGTTCGCGGGCGTCAACACCACGACCGAGAAACTCGCCCAGGTCATCGCCGACCGGCTGGCGGCCCGGGTGCACGCGGGCGCGTTCGGTGACAACGCCCGCGGCCTGGCCGGCATCACGGTGACCCTGCACGAGTCCCACATCGCCTGGGCCTCCTACGAGCGCCCCCTGTGAGCACCCGCCGCGCCGTTCCGTCGGGCCGAGTCCGGATCTTGTGCACTTCGTGCTGCCGGAGCGACACGAAGCGCACAAGATCCGAGAGGGACACCCGGCGGGTCGGCGCGTGAGCACCGTGCACGTCGTACTCCCCGGCGGTGTCGACGATCCCGCCCTCCCCAGCGGGGGCAATGTCTACGACCGGCGCGTCTGCCAGGAGCTGGCCGCGGCAGGTTGGACGGTGCGCGAGCACCCGGTCGCGGGTGGGTGGCCGCATCCGGCCACGCCCGACCTTTCCCGGTTGGCCGAAGTGCTCGCGTCGCTGCCCGACGACGCGGTGGTGCTGCTCGACGGTCTGGTCGCCGTCGCCGCGCCGGACGTGCTCGCCGCGTGCGCGCCCCGGCTGCGGCTCGTCGTGCTCGCCCACATGCTGTTCGGCGACACCGACGCGGGCCTGCGGCCCGGCGAGGCCAGGGTGCTGCGGGAGGCGACCGCCGTCGTCACCACCAGCCGGTGGTGCCGCGAGCGGGCCATCGAGGCGTACGGCCTGCCGTACGGCCACGTCGTCTCCGCCCCACCCGGGGTGGACCCCGCTCCGCCCGCCCCCGGCTCACCCGCCGGAACCCGGCTGCTCTGCGTGGCGGCGCTCGCCCCGCACAAGGGCCACCACCTGCTTCTCGACGCCCTGGCCACGCTCCCCGAGCTACCCTGGAGCTGCGTGTTCGTCGGTTCGCCCGACCGCGACCCGGCTTACGCGGCACGGCTGCGGGAACATCCGGTCGCCGGCCGGATCGCCTTCGCGGGCGTGCGCACGGGCGAGGACCTGGCCGCAATGTACGCGGCCGCGGACCTGCTCGTGCTGCCCTCGCGCGGGGAGAGCTATGGCATGGTCGTCACCGAAGCACTGGCCCGGGGCATCCCGGCGCTGGTCAGCGACGTCCAGGGACTGCCCGAGGCGCTCGGCGCGGCCCCGGACGGCACCCTTCCCGGCCTGCTGGTCCCGCCCGACAGCGCGGCGTTCGCCGCGGCCCTGCGCCACTGGCTCACCGACGCGGACCTGCGCGACCGGCTCCGGCGGACGGCCCGCGCCCGGCGCGCACACCTCACCGACTGGACCCGCACCGCGGAGCGGATCGGCACGGTCCTCCGCCGAGTGGAAGCGCACGGTCCGCTGGCCCGATGACGGCGCTGTGTGTATAAATCCACAGACACGCGGGGACGGTACCTCTAGGAAGTATGAAGTGTCTGAACAGGAGAGCGTGTTGCACCGTGCCGTGACAGAGGTCCCCCCGCCGCCCGCGGGCCGTCTCGGGGCCTGGGTGCGCGCGATCGCGGGACTACTCATCCTCGTGCTGCTGGTGTGGCAGGTGGGCACCGGACCGTTCCTCGACGGCGTACGCCTGGTCGACCGGCCGGCGCTGCTGGCCGCGCTCGGGCTCGGCGCGCTGAGCACGGTGGCCTGCGCCTGGCGGTGGAGCCTGGTCGCCGAGGGCCTCGGCGTGCGGCTGCCGTTGGGACGGGCCGTCAAGGCGTACTACCGCTCGCTGTTCCTCAACACGACACTGCCCGGCGGCGTGGTCGGCGACGTGCACCGCGCGGTGCGGCACGGGCTGGACATCAGCGACGTGCGCCTGGCGGTGCGGGCCGTGGTGCTGGAGCGCACCATCGGGCTGACCGTGCAGATCACCGCCTCGCTGCTGTTGCTGCTGGTGCTGCCGTCCCCGGTGCGCGACCGCATGCCGCTGATCGTGGCGGCCGTCGCGGCGACCGCGCTGGCCGTCGCGCTGGCGCTGCGGGCGCTGGCCCGGAGCCGGTCGGCCCGCTGGGCGGCGGCGCTGCGCACCGCGTACACCGATGTCCGGCAGGTCCTGGTCACCCGCCGCCGCTGGGTCGGCATCGGCCTGGCCTCCGCGGTCGTCGTGACCGGACAGCTCGTCATGTTCGTGATCGCCGCCCGCACCGCGGGCGCGCACGCGCCGGTGACGCTGCTGGTGCCGCTCACCCAGCTGGCCCTGCTGGCCATGGCGGTGCCGCTGAACGTCGCCGGCTGGGGCCCCCGCGAAGGCGTCGCCGCCTGGGCGTTCGCCGCCGCCGGGATGACCTCCACGCAGGGCGTCGCCGCCGCCGTCACCTACGGTGTGCTCGGCCTGGTCGCCGCGCTGCCCGGGGCCGCCGTCCTGCTGGCACGCACCAAACCTCGGAGTGGACAGCATGCGTGAGCGCCCGTACGTCCTGCTCAGTTGCAGCATGTCGATCGACGGCTACCTCGACGGCGCGACCGACGAGCGGCTGCTGCTGTCCAACGCCGCCGACTTCGACCGCGTCGACGCGGTCCGCGCCTCCTGCGACGCGATCCTCGTCGGCGCGCGCACCGTACGCCGGGACAACCCGCGCCTGATGGTGCGCACCCAGTCCCGCCGCGACGCCCGCACGGCCCGCGGCGTGCCGGAGTGCCCGATCAAGGTCACCGTCACCGAGAAGGCCAAACTCGACCCCGGCGCAGCCTTCTTCACCGCCGGCGACGCCGAGAAGATCGTGTACTGCGCCAGCCCGCGCGTCGAGCACGCCCGCGCCCTGCTCGGCGACGTCGCCACCGTCGTCGACGGCGGCCTGCCCGTGGACCTGCGCCAGGTCACCGAGGACCTGTACGAGCGCGGCGTCGAGCGGCTGATGGTCGAGGGCGGCGGCACCATCCACACCCAGTTCCTCACCGCCGACCTCGCCGACGAGTTGCACCTGGTGGTGGCCCCGTTCTTCGTCGGCGACTCGCGGGCCAGCCGCTTCGTCAACGACGGCGACTTCCCCTTCCACCCCGGGCGGCGCGCGAAACTGGCCGACGTCCAGCAGATCGGAGACGTGGTGCTGCTGCGGTACGCGCTGTCGCCCCGGTTCGACAGCGCCGAGCAGGGCCGGTGACCGGCATGCTGCCGCTGGCGACGGTGCGCACCCAGGTCCAGGTGCCGCTGCGGTTCCCCGACGGCTACTCGACCACGGCCCGGGTCGTCACCTTCACCGGTCTCGTCGACGGCCGCGAACACCTGGCGCTCGGGCTCGGCGACCACGCCACGACGCTGCGCCGCGACGCCGACGACCTGCCCGTGCCGCTGGTCCGCCCGCACAGCGAATGCCTGACCGGCGACGTGTTCGGCAGCCAGCGCTGCGACTGCGGCCCGCAACTGCGCGAGGCCGCCGAACGCATCACCGTCGCCGGCGGCTACCTGCTCTACCTGCGCCAGGAGGGCCGGGGCATCGGCCTGTACGCCAAGATGGAGGCGTACGCGCTGCAGGACACCGGCCTGGACACCTACGAGGCGAACCTCGCCCTCGGCCACGACGAGGACGCGCGCGACTACACCGTCGCCGCGCAGATGCTCCGCGCCCTCGACGTCACCCGGGTCGCCCTGCTGTCCAACAACCCCGACAAGGCCGAGCAGCTCGTCCGGCTGGGGGTTTCGGTGACCGAGCGCGTCCCGACGGAGGTTCACCTCTCCCCCGCCAACGCCGGCTACCTGGCCACCAAGGCCCGCCACGCCGCCCACACCCTCCAACTCCGCCCGACCCGCTGACGCGCCCGCTCGCCGCCCGGCGTGCAGCCCGGCGTGCAGTTTCAAGGAAAGTGCGGCAATGGGCGGCCGCGAAGGCGCAGTTTCCCTGAAACTGCACGCCGGGACGACGGGATCGGGTGGGATCGGCCGTTCGGGCCGATGTGCGAGTGGGCTGAAACGTGAGTCGGTTTGCTGATAGCGCGCCGATCCGGGATCCGCTCCACTACAGATCATGCTGCGTCGTGTCTGTCTCGCTCTGCTTCCCGTGCTCACCGTCGCCGTCCTCGCCGGCTGCGGCGACGACGACCCCGCCCCGACCACGCCCTCGCCGAGCGCGCAGGCCAGCGTGTCCGCGGAGGCCTCCCCCAGCGCGGCGACGAGCCCGGCAGCGTCGCCGTCGCCGTCCCCCGCGATCAACTTCACCGTCGACGGCGCGGGGCCGTACACGATCGGCGCGAACCTGGAGGCGCTGAAGGCGGGCGGGATCCTCGACAAGGTCGCCACCGGGGCCGAGACCTGCCCGGTGAACACCACCGCGAGCGGCACCGGCGTCTGGAAGGACATCCAGCTGCAGTTCCGGCCCGACGGCGTGCTGTATCTCGTGGTCAACCGGTCCAAGACCATCCCGACGCCGTCCGGCGCCCGCCTCGGCATGACGCTGGCCGCCGTGTCGTCGATCTACGGCAACCTCGGCAAGGAACTGAACGGCGGCGCGGCGTACCTGGTCACCACGACGTCCGGGCGGGGCATCCTGTTCGACCTCGACCAGAACAAGAAGGTCTTCGCCATGATCGCCGGTGACGCCGCCTACCTGAAGTCCAGCTACGAGGGCGGCACCGACTTCTGCTGATCCGGCACTGCCCGCCGGGCACCAGGCGAAGGCATGGTGCCCGGCGTCAGCCGGCCCACTCCGTATACAGCAGGTCAGCCGCTTCCTGCGCTGTGGCCGCGAACTCGTCCGGTGGGATCCTGGCAGTGAAGACCTTGCCGAGGTCCTCGGGCAACGGGTGCGTCGCCCGCCAGAACGCGAAGACGATCACGAGGTCATCGTCCAGGTAGGCGTACTTGGACACGTTGTCGAGGATCTCGCTCCACCCCATGAACCAGTACGGCTCGGCGAACTCCGTGCCGTCTGCGCGCAGCCGCCGGAAGATCTCTTCCGACGGGCGGCCCGGGAAGGGGCAGGGCGGGATCTCGCGCTGCCGCACCAACGCTGCGGTCAATCGCATCTGATGGCAGATGGACGGGACGAAGGCCGTGTTGTCGTCGGTCGTCAGCCGCTTGCCCGCGGCCCAGAGGTCGACGATGCGCAGGTCCCGAGACCAGACCTCGCCGACCTCGACGGCGAAGGTGCTCCGATTCCCGAACCGTCGTGTCATCAGGTCGGCAGGCTGGCAACCGGCAGCGCCCGGCGACTCGGCCAGGCACCTGCCGTCAAGTCGGTGGTCTCGCCAAGCCTGAAGGGCGGCGCGGATTCGGCCAGTGGGTGAGCTATACCGCCGGGATATGCCGCGTACGCGTGCCCGTCCTGGACGTAGAAGTTCAGCCAGGGGTCCAGTGATTGCTCCTCGCGCGCGAACCCGATCCAGCCCTGCGTCGCCGACCGGGGGGCCAGCCACGCGGGCACGGTCTGGATCATGTCGTACAACGCGTCGTCGAGAACCATCAACCTGACGAACAGCCCGAGCGAAGCGGGCCGGCTCGAATACGGCTGCTGGAGGACCAGGGACCGGGCACCACCGCCGGGCAGGGCGTCGTCCGAGTCCCCGACCAGGCACGGCCAGCCGTACTCGAGTTCGGGGTCTTCGGGCGGTTCTTCAGCCAGCCCGAGGTGGAAGCGGAGCTCGGCGAGAAAGCGTTCGGACACGTCCGGGCGCAGGCGCAGCGAGAGCGTCCATTCGTAGTGCAGGCTCAACTGCGGCTACTCCGCCCCGGCACCACGCAGCACGCGGCGCGTCAGTTCATGCTCCCTCAGCTCCCGGATGATCACCTCGCCCACACCGAACACCACCGCCCAGGTGAGCACGGCAAAGCTGATGACCAGCAGGTAGACGCGACCATGCTGGATGTCGATCCCAGTGGTGACCCGGCTGCTGAAGCTGGCCAGCAGCAGCACAAACCCGGCGATGCCGAGCCAGACGGCGATCTTCCCCAGGGACGACTTCAAGTGCTTCATGAGAACGGCACGCTAGCAGGCACTCGCCACGGCGATACCGTCTCAGCGAATCGAGCCTCTGACCGATCTTGCCGATCAGGAGGCGTCCGCTGCTGTTGGGATACCGAACCCCGGCGAGGTATCCGGGGAGGACGCCGCGTGTTGTCGCCGAGCCGGTCGGGTGATTCGCCAGGCCCTGTCCCGCACATAGAACCTAGCCCCGGACGAAACGCAGGCCCGAGCACTGCACGAAGAACGAGCGCCGCTCGACCGCGTCCCCGGCCGCGTTCATTTGGTAGCCGTCGAGCCACACCCAGCCGTCGTACGTCGTCCAGTCGTGCACGCGGATCAGCCGGAACATCATCGACTGCTGGAACTGGACGCTCGCCTCGCGCGTGATGTGCAGCAGATCGCCCGGCTGGGGGCCCGCGGTGGCGGGGCGCGACTTCAGGCCGCTCGCAGCCGATCCCGCCACGTCGCCCCCTCGGCCTGCTCGCCGCGCTGCGGGTGCTGCCTGTGCACGTAGACCCGGACGCCGTAACCGGCTCGCTCCTGCCCGAACACCCACCATGCCGACGGCCGCAGACTGACGCACGCGTCGACCCGAGTGACGGTCACCAGCACGGGCGGCCGGTCGACCAGGTAATGCGGGACCTGCAGCACGTCGCCGATCTGCGGCTCGGGATGGTCGACCGGAAGCTCGTACGTCATATGTTCGGTCACGTCGGCCTTCTCCACTGGATCGGTGCGATGCGTCCGGCTGCGGCTAGCTCGGCGTACGCGTCCCGCCACGGCATGCACCGCCACTGGTGGCACCGCCGACAGGGTCCGGTGGCAGCCGCAGCGTGCTCGCTGAGCTGCCGGTGCAGGCGCGCGGCGGCCGCGTCACTGATCGGTGGGAGCGCGGTCAGGGTGCTCACAGGCGCGCCCCCGGCTCGGTCGCGAGGTGGTCCGCGTACGAGGCGATGTCGGCCCGGCGGTCGGCACGGCATCCCTCGCCGGCGCGATGGCGCAACGGCAGTGTGCCGCCGCAGTCCTGGCACCAGTGCGCCGCCCGCTTGCTCGTGGTCCAGCCGGCAATCGCGCCGACGATCACTGCGCAGATCGCAGTGAACAGAACGTCCATGGTGGTCGCCTCCTCGGTAGAACACGGGCTGTTGGAGCTGTTCACACCGGCCCGATGCCGATCCGGGCACCGAGCGTTGTCTGCCTGGGTCGGTGAACCCAGCCCCCGGTGCTTCCTCGAGTGTCCACAGCCGACGCGCCTGAGTCAAGCAATTGCTCGCAATTGCTGTACGATGGCGAGTGCCGGGTCCCGTAACGCCCACACCAGCTCTCTCACCCGCACGTGGATAGGGTCGTTGCGCATCAAGCAATCCACTGCAACCATCGACATAGACGGATGACGAACCGAGGAGTAGGCCATGCAGTTGCAGTTCCTGTGGAAAGACTCCAGCTCCGGGGGCGGTGGCTGCCCCACCCTCTACGCCGTCGACGGCGGCTACGTGGTCCAGGGCGTGAAGCTCACCGACGCCGACCGCGCCCAGCTGCGGCAACTCGCCGACAACGAGGACGCGGTCTTCGTCCCGGCGAATGTCCTCGACCGCCTGCGGCCCGGGGCGTGACCGTGCCCCTGACCGACGCGGAGTTCGCCGCCGTGTTCAGCCGCTTCCACACCAGCGCGTTCCGGCTGGAACTGCAGCGGGCCTACCTCGAACCGAGCGAGGCGGCGACCTTCGCCCGATGGCAGGCGGGCGACCCCCAGCCGCCGATCGAGGTGCCGGACCTCGCCGACTGGTACGACCAGATCCAGGTGCACACCGCCGCCGGCCGTACCGTCGAGCGCGTCCGCGTGCAGGAGGACCCACCGACCGACTACCAGCGCTGGGAGCGCTGGATCGGCGCATGGAACACGGCGGCCGGGGAGAGCATCCGGTACCTGACGCGCACCCGCGCACACGAGGTCGGGCTGCTCCCGGCGGCGGGCGACCGTGACTGGTGGCTGTTCGACGACGCGTGGCTGGTCGTCATGACCTTCGACACCGACGGACGCCGCCTGACGTCAGAGATCGTCGCCGACTCCGATACTGTGGCGCAGGCGCGAGCGTGGCGGGACCTGGCAGCCCACCACAGCACCCCCCATCCGGTGGGTGCCGACGCATAGCCCGGAGTCCCATGCCCACGATTGATGACCTGCTGAACCAGCCCGGCGGCATTGCCGAGCGGCTGCGCACGCTGCGCGAGGCCGCCGGATTGTCCGGCAAAGAACTCGCCGCGGCGGCCGGCTGGGCGGCGTCCAAGGTGTCGCGGCTGGAGAACGGCAAGCAACTGCCCACGGTCGCCGACCTCGGCACCTGGGTCAGTGTCTGCGGCGCTCCGGCTGTCGCTCAGGAGGAGCTCGGCGAACTGCTGTCTGCGGTCCGTGATGTGCACCGCGACTGGCGCCGCCGGATGCGCGCCGGTGTCGCGCCGGTGCAGCGGTCGTACAACGACCTGGTCGCACAGTCGACGGCCATCACCCACTTCGAGACCGCGTACGTGCCTGGCCTGCTGCAGACGCCGGCATACGCCCGCCGGGTCTTCTGCGAGATGGTCGAGCTGCACGGCCTGGACGTCGACGACGTCGATGCCGCGGTGGCGGCCCGGCTGGAGCGGCAGCGGCACCTCTACGACACCGGCAAGCAGTTCACGTTCCTGCTCGCCGAACCGGTTCTGCACTGGCAGCTTTGCCCGCCGGACGTCATGCGGGTGCAGCTGGACCGGCTCATGAGCGCGGTCGACCTGCCGCACGTGCGGTTCGGGATCTTGCCGTTCGCCGCGCAGTTGCCGATCACGCCGCAGAACGCGTTCCAGTTGTACGACTCCACGGCGATCGTCGAGACGATCACGTCCGAGCTGGTCTGTTCGGAGGACGAGTCGGCAGCGTACGCTCGCGCGCTTGGTCGTCTGTGGGAGTTCGCGGCGACAGGTGCGGACGCTATGGCGTTGATCGCCGCCGCGCGCCGCTGACACCCGGAGTCGGTGCCATGCCATTGAGATGTGTCGACACTTCCATACGAGGCCGAACCCCGGCGGAGTACCCAGCAGAAAGCCGAAATGAGAGGCTGTCGGCATGACCGGGCTGATTCAGGTGACCACGGCAACGGAACATCGTGACGACGCGGTCGTGCTCGCCGGTGCGGTGGTCCAGGCCAGACTGGCCGCGTCCGCACAGGTAGTCGGCCCGGTGACATCAGTGTTCTGGCACCTCGGAGAGTACGGCACCGGCGAGGAGTGGCAGGCCGTGTTCATCACCACCGAGGACCGGTATCCCGAGGTCGAGAAGTATCTCGCAGCACATCATCCTTGGCAGAACCCTCAGATCACCGCTGTGGCCATGACCGCAGCCGCGCCCGCGTGCATCGAATGGGCGCGCACCGCGGTCAGCGCGGAATAGTCGAGAGAGTGTCAGCGGTATAACTCCGGTATAACTCCGTCATGACCTCGCTCAACAAGATGCCGTACTGGGCCTGGCTATGCGGCGTTGTCATCTTCGGCATCGTTCCGGTGATGATGCTCCTGACGACGGGCGCGTTCGCAGGGGCGTTTCTGACGATCATGTCCATTCTGTACGCCGTGGGCCTCGGCCGCGCCGCGTACAGGCAGAACCTGCTCGCGCGCGGTGTTCAACTCGACGACTGACAGTCCGTATTTGCCGCTCCGAGAGCTCCCGCCATGTTTTCGTAAACGGTCGTGGAGTCGGACTCAGCCAAACACGCCCCGGACCCGAAACGGAACGCGGCTCCGACCATTCTTGCTGGTCAGAGCCACATTTCCTGGGCTGTGGGCGTGGCAGGGTTCGAACCTGCGACCCTCCGCTTGTAAGGCGGATGCTCTCCCGCTGAGCTACACGCCCGCTTCGGCCTGCGCCGACACGAACCGGCACATCCTACCTGACCGCCGACCCCGCCCTCACCGGACTTACGGCTCAGAGCGCCCCGAGCGCCTTGCGCCATGCCTCCTGGTCACGCGCGTCACCGGGCAGGTTCATCTCGGCATACCGAACGACCCCCGCCTTGTCGACGACGAACGTCCCCCGATTCGCGTACCCCCGGTCCTCGTTGAAGACCCCGTACGCCTGCGCCACACCCCCGTGCGGCCAGAAGTCCGCGAGCAGCGGGAACTCATACCCCTGCTCCCCGGCCCACACCTTGTGCGCGAACACCGAGTCCACGCTGATCGACAGTACCTGCGTGCCCTCGTTGACGAAGTCGTTCAGGTTGTCCCGGATCTCGCACAACTCACCCTCGCAGGTACGAGTGAAGGCGAGCGGATAGAACACCAGCAGCACGTTCTTCGCGCCCCGGAAGTCGGACAGCCGTACTTCCTGGTTGTTCTGGTCCTTCAGCACGAAATCGGGCGCAACCACGCCTACCTCGATCATGTGCTCCATGGTCGCAGGTTTCCCTGGCGGCCTGCCGCTCGGGGCAGGCCGCTCGAAGGTCCGCGGCGGGGTTCAGCGCTTGGACGCGCGTGCCGCCTTCGGTGCCACCAGCCGCGCCGCGCTCCAGTCCTTGCCGGCGCTGAGGGTGGAAGTCTGGGAGAGTCCCGCGGTGGGTGCCACCTCGGCGATTTCACTGGGCTCGACGTGCCCGGGCCGGCCCGACTTCGGGGTCAGCAGCCACACCACGCCGCTCTCGGCGAGCGGGGAGATGGCGTCGGTCAGCAGTTCGAACAGGTCACCGTCGTCCTCGCGGTACCACACCAGCACCGCGTCGACGACCTCGTCGGTGTCCTCGTCCACCAGATCAGATCCGCATGCGTCGGCCAGGGCGTCACGGAGCTCGTGGTCGACGTCGTCGTCGTACCCCATCTCCATGACCACCATGTCCGGCTCGATGCCGAACCGGTCCGCCAGGCTGCGTACGCCCTCGGCGGCCTGACCAGCGGTCGCGCTCACTGTCTTGTGCCTCCTCTTCGTTTTCCGGACACCCGCGGTTCGTTGCGGGGTCACTCGATTATTGTCGTCGGCGTCACAGCCGACTGCGGGTAGTCCACACAGTTCTAGCGTCCAGCGCAAGTGGCGGCCTCGGCGGGTCGCCAAAAACGCGGTTCAGGCGCTGCCGGAGTCGGCGCGGGGACCACATCCGTCCAAGATCGTCCGACTTGCCGGGCACCTGTGCGTATCTTCCACCGTTTTAAGCCCACTTGCCGGGCAATTCGAGTGATCTTGGCACAAAGCTCAGGCGGCCAGCAAAGCGCGGGCGGCGCGTTCGATGGCGTCCTCGCCGACCAGGACGTGGTCGGCGGCGGGGCCCAGCGGCAGGAAGGTGTCCACGGCGGCGACGCGGCGGGCCAGGCCGACGTAGCCGGCGTCGACGAGCGCGGCGAGCACGCCCTCGCCGACGCCGCCGGAGCGGCGGGTCTCGTCGACGACCAGGACGCGGCCGGTGGCCCCGGCCTCGCGCACGATGTCGGCGAGCGGCAGCGGGGCGAGCCAGCGCAGGTCGACGACGCGGCAGCCGTGGCCCTCCTCGGCCAGGCGGGCGGCGACGCGCAGGGACATGCGCACGCCGTTGCCGAAGGTGAGCACGGTGAGCCGGTCGCCGGTGCCGTAGGAGTGGCTGCGGGCACGGCCGACTGGCACGTGGGTGTCGGCCCAGCGGTCGGGCGCGGCGTACGGGCTCAACCAGCCGCCGTCGCCGTCGGTGTGCAGGTCACGGGTGTGGTAGAGGGCGATGGGCTCCAGGAAGACGCTGACCGTGCCGTCGACCTCGGCCGCGGCGACGCAGGTGCGCAGCATGGCGGCGGCGTCGTCGGCGCGCGAGGGCACGGCGACGACCAGGCCGGGGATGTCGCGCAGCACGGCCACCGAGTGGTCGTTGTGGAAGTGCCCCCCGAAGCCCTTCTGGTACGCGAGCCCGGCGATGCGCACCACCATCGGGTTGCGGTACGCCCCCTGCGAGAAGAAGCGCATGCTGGCCGCCTCGCCGCGCAGCTGGTCCTCGGCGTTGTGCAGGTACGCCAGGTACTGGATCTCGGGGATGGGCAGCAGCCCGCCGAGCCCGGCGCCGAGCCCGAGGCCGAGGATGGACGTCTCGTCGAGCAGGGTGTCGAACACCCTGGCCGGGCCGAAGCGCTCGCGCAGGCCCTTGGTGACCCCGTAGACGCCGCCCTTGCGGGCCACGTCCTCGCCGAAGACCATGGCCTGCGGGTGGCTGATCATGAGGTCGGCGAGGGTGGCGTTGACGGCCTGGGCCAGCGTCTGCGGGCCGGTCTGCTCGGGCAGCTTGCCGCCGAAGATGCGGTGGCGTTCGGCGAGCGCGGCCCCGGCGGCCCGCTCCCCGGCCCGCGCGATGGTCTTGGCGACGCGCAGCGGGCGGCGGGGGGCCAGCGGGGCGACGACCTCGGCGGCGGAGGCGAGCTTCGGCTCGTCGCGCACTCCCGTGGCGGCCTGCTGCACCCGCCAGCCGATCTCGTCGTACCGGCTGAGCAGTTCCATCGGGCTGGCCTGCCCGGCGTCGACGAGCAGCCGCGCGGTGCGCAGCAGCGGGTCCAGGGCCAGGTCGTGCTCGATCTCGGCGGTCGTGCGGTACGCCAGCTCGGCGTCGGCCCCGGCGTGGCCCATCAGCCGTACGGTGCGCAGGTGCAGCACGGCGGGGCGGCGGTGGCGGCGCACCCAGGAGACCGCGGAGCGGGCCACGGCGTACGTGTCGGCCAGGTCGCAGCCGTCGGCGTGGAAGTAGCGCAGGCCGGGGCGGGCGCGCAGGGTCTCGCCGACCCAGCCGGCGGGCGAGCGCACGCTGATGCCGAGACCGTTGTCCTCGCACACGAACAGCAGCGGCAGCCGCAGCCCGGTGAAGTCGGACCAGCCCGCGGTGTTGAAGGCGGCGGCGGCGCTGGCGTGGTTGACCGAGGCGTCGCCGAACGAGCACAGCACGACGGCGTCGCGGGGCCAGGCGGGCGGCACGAGCGCCGGTCCGCCGTCCTCGGCGGCGTGCCGGCCGCGGCGGGCGTCCAGGCCCTGCCGGGAGCGCTCGACGGCGAACGCCAGGCCGACCGCGCGGGGCAGGTGCGAGGCGATGGTCGAGGTGGTGGGGATGATGTTGAGGTCGGTGCTGCCGAAGACCTTGTGCCGCCCGCCCGCGATGGGTTCGGCGGCGCTGGCCACGACGCCGCGCAGCACGTCGCGGATGGCGTCGACCTTGCCCTCGGCGAGCTGGGCGGCGCGGGCGGCGTAGAACGCGCCGGAGCGGTAGTGCAGCAGCGCCGGGTCGGTGGGGCGCAGCGCCGCGGCGACGCCCGCGTTGCCCTCGTGGCCCGCCGAGCCGATGGTGTAGTACCCGGCACCGTCGGCGCGCAGCCGCCGCGCGGCCAGGTCCAGGTGCCGGCTGGTGACCTGCGCGTCGAAGAGTTCCCTGGCCATGGACCCGGTGAGGCCGCTGTCGGGGCGCACCGTCGCATGCGGATCGCCGTTCGGCGGGGTGCCGGCAGTCCACGCCGCCAGCGCGCTCCGGAACCGTTCGTCGAGATCATGAGAGGTGCTCACGCTGCACAGCATTACCCAGAGGGGGCGGGGGCGACCACCCGGATCGGTGATCGGACACGCCACACCACTGCACAAGATGGACGATTTATCCAGATTTACTCATAATCTGCGTCATGGTTCACCGGTCCCCCCGTGCCCGCCGCCTCCTGTTCGCCGCCGCAGGTCTCGGCCTGTTCGCCGCCCTAGCGCCCGCCCAGCCCGCCGCGAACGCCGCACCCGCCGCCGAGGAACCCGCGGTGCTGGTCGGCGCCGGGGACATCGGCAGCTGCCTCAGCGACGGCGACGAGGCCACGGCGAAGCTGCTGGACCGGATCCCGGGCACCGTGTTCACCCTCGGCGACAACGCGTACGTGGCCGGCACCGCCGAGCAGTTCCAGAAGTGCTACGAGCCGTACTGGGGCCGCCACAAGGACCGCACCCGCCCCGCCATCGGCAACCACGACATGCGCACCGACAACGGCGGCCCCTACTACGACTACTTCGGCGACGCCGCCGGCGAGAAGGACAAGGGCTGGTACTCGTACGAGCTGAACGGCTGGCAGGTGCTGGTGCTCAACTCCACCTGCGACCTCGTCGACTGCGAGGACGACTCCGAACAGGCCGACTGGCTGCGCGAGGAACTGGAGTCCTCCGACGCCAAGTGCACCGTCGCCATGTGGCACCACCCCCTGTTCACCTCAGGCTGGAAGCACGGCGCCGACCCCCGCGTGAAGCCCTTCTTCCAGCTCCTCTACGACCACGGCGTCGAAATCGTCCTCAACGGCCACAACCACCACTACGAGCGCTTCGCCCCGCAGACCCCCGACGGCGAACTCGACAAGGAGAACGGCGTCCGCCAGTTCACCGTCGGCACCGGCGGCGGCGGCCTCAACGGCTTCAGCAAGACCATCGCCGCCAACTCCCGAGCCCGCAACGCCGACACCTTCGGCGTCCTCAAACTCTCCCTTTACCAGGACTTCTACACCTGGAAGTTCGTCTCCCCCACCGGCAGCACGTTCCAGGACCAGGGCCTGGCCACCTGCCACTGACCCGCCCGCCCGCCGACGCCAAGACCGCGACGATCTTGCGTGAACTGTTGGGAATATGCCCTGTCCGGGCGTGTCGTCCCCACAGTCCGCGCAAGATCGTCGCGGTCTTTCGGGTCAGTCGCGCCAGCCGGAGATGGCGACGCCCTTGGCGGATTCGACGCGCAGGGCGAAGTGGATCTCCTGGGTGGTGTTGGGGGCGAGGGTGAGTTTCCAGGTGTAGACGCCTAGGTCGGAGCGTTCCGTGGGCTCCGGTTTGGCGTGGAGTTCCTTGACGGTGATCTGGGAGTCGCGGGAGACCGGGAGCTGGTCGAGGACCGTGACGGCGATCTCGCGGGGGGTGTGGTTGGCGACGGTGATCTTGTATTCGGCGTCGGTGCGGCGAGAGGAGCCCAGGGTGGCTTTGCCGGCGGCGCGGCGGACGAGCTCGCGTTCGACGCGGACGCGGTCGTCGACGCCTAGGGCCAGTTCGCGCTCCTCCTGGGGGGCCCAGGGCTCCAGGCGGGTGGAGCCGACGAAGTCGCCCTCGTGGAAGAGGGCCGCCGTGCCGCCGGGCAGGGTGTGGCCGGAGGTGTTGAGCACGGTGGCGCGCAGGGTGGCCTCCTCGGCGCGGACCGGGGCGGTGATGTGGTCGAGGCGGGCGGACAGGTCGAAGCGCGCGATGAGGGTGCGGTGCGCGGTGCCGTCGGCGGGCACGGCCACCGGCTTGAGCGGGGTGTACGTGGCCGCGACCGGTCCCTCCTCCACGCTCGCGCTGGTCTCCCGCACCGCGGCCCGCGCCTTGGGCATCATCGTCTGCATCGGTGCGGCCCCGGGGGCGGGCGGCGGCGGGGCGGACATCGCCATCGGGGCTGCGGCGTAGGCGATGGGCATCGGGCGCTCCACGTCGACGAACCACGGGTCCAGCTCGGGCACCTCCAGCGCGCCCGCGGGGCGGGCCGTGGACAGCTTGAGCGCGCACTCCGGCCAGTCCTCGCCGGTCCGCTGGGTGATCATGCCGTGCCAGGTCAGGGTGAGCGCGTCACCGGCCAGCCGCAGGTCGTAGCCGCTGCTCCAGCTCGCGCCGGGCACCACGTACGACAGCTCCAGCTCGATCTCGCCCGGCTCGTCGACCTCCAGCAGGATCTCGGCGGCCAGCCGGTCGGGGCGGGTGCTGCCGCGCAGGTCCATCAGCCGCCGCTCGGCCGCCTCCCGGCGGCGGTGCAGGTCGAACCGCTCCCGCTCGCGGCTACGGCGGCCCGCGTGGATCGCGGTGAGCTGCTCGTCGAGCCCGTCGGCGAAGCGTGCCGCCGCCCCGGGCTCGCCGGTGGCCAGCGTGCCCGCGCCGCGCATGGCCAGCCTGCCCACGAAACGCTCCCGGGCGGTGGCGACCGTGTCGGCGTCGTCGAGCACGGCGATCACCGCCTCGATCTCGCGCAGCTCCGCCTCCAGTTCGACGACGGCGGTGTGCGTGGCCACCGGCTCGCGGCGGGTCACCACGTTCACCCCGGCGACGGCGGCCGGGCCGTGTCCGGACACCCGCACCGAGTCGCGCAGCAGGTTCAGCGGCAGCGGTCCACACGGGACGCGGTGCTCGCCGGGGGTCAGGGTCACCGTGGCGCGCCGGGTCACCCGCGCCCGGTCGGGGAACACGGTCACCGCGACGATCGGGGCGTCGACGAGGTCGGGGCCGTCCGATCCCGTGAATCGTTCGCTCATGAAACGAGGCTACCCAAACCGGCCTGAGCGAAGCGCCCCAATGGGGCGGGGCGGCCGCGGCTTGTGGCCGCGACCGCCCCTGGGGAGGAGGTGTTACGAGCAGGCGGCGCCGTTCAGGGTGAACAGGGCCGGGTCGGGGTTGGGGCCGCTCGCGGTGTCGCCGATGAACCCGAAGGTCACCGACTGCCCCGGTGCGATGACCTTGTTCCAGGCGAGGTTGCTCGCGCTGACCGTCGCACCGGACTGGGTCGCCGCGGCGCTCCAGACGTCGTCGACCAACTGCGCGCCCAGGAACGAGAACTTCAGCGTCCACCCGTTGACCGCGGTGGAGCCGGTGTTCTTGACCGTGATCTGGGTGTTGAACCCGTCCGGCCACTGCCCGTGCTTGGTGTAGGTCACCTTGCAGGTGGGCGCGGGCGCGCTCGCGCCGTCGCCCTGGCCCGCGAGGAAGGCGGCCACCCAGGCCAGCGGGGCGTTCCAGTTGATGGTCAGCTCGTTGGTGGACCACGAGTCGATCTCGTCGAGGTAGCAGAACTGCCCGGTGCAGCCGGTCAGCTTCTGCTGCGCCAGCGGATCCTGGATGGACGAGTTCGGGCCGCCGGCCAGGGTGCCCTTCGGCGGGTTCGGCAGCTCCGGGTTGAGCTGGTGGGCATACCAGCGGCTGTGCTGGTTCTTCGAGTGGACCTCGCCGTAGCCGGTCACGTAGGACAGGTTCAGCGCGTTGCGGCCGAACAGGTAGTCCGCGCCCTGCGTCACCGCGTCGGCGAACCGGTCCTGGCCGGTGATGTCGTACGCCGTCGACAGGACCACCAGGTTGTTGGCGATCTGGCTGTTGGAGCCCCAGTCGTAGGAGTTGTTCGCCGGCTGGTACGGCACGCCGTACGGGTGCGCCTCGATCGCGGCCAGGTACTCCTCCGCGCCGGACACCACCGAGGCACGCACCGCGGCCCGGCCGGGCAGCGCGCTGGGCACCGTGGCCAGGTCGAGACGGCCCAGCGCGGCCAGCGACTGCCAGCCGAAGCCGTTGCTGCTCCACACGTCGGCGGTGTGCAGCGGCGAGCCGGTCACCGCGGACAGGTACTGGCTCTCACCCGTGGTCAGGTAGAGCTCGGCGGCCGCCCAGTAGAACTCGTCGGTCACGACGACGTCGTCGTAGGTGCCGCCGCCGGTGCCGTCGGACGGGCTGGCGTAGATCGCCGGGTGGGCCAGCGCCGCCGCGTACGCCGTGCGGGCCGCGGCCAGGTTACGGGCCGCGAAGGCCGCGTCGTACGGGGCGTACACGCGGGCCGCCTGCGCCGCCGCGGCGGCCAGGTTCAGCGTCGCCGCGGTCGACGGCGGGTGCAGCTCGCGCTGCTTGTCGTCGAGGTTCGGCAGCAGCGGAAGGCCGGTCCACTCGCTGTCGTGGATCTTGTGGTGGGCCATGCCGGCCAGCGGCTTACCCGCCGGGACCTGCATCTTCAGCAGGAACTCCAGCTGCCAGCGCGCCTCGTCGAGGATGTCCGGCACGCCGTTGCCGCTCTCCGGCAGGTTCAGCTGGCCGTCCGGGAACGCCTGGGCGGTCGCCGCCCACTTGCCGCGCTCGAACTCGTTGACCATCTGGAACACCGAGATGCCGCCGTTGACGACGTACTTGCCGTGGTCACCGGCGTCGTACCAGCCGCCGGAGACGTCGAGCGAGTAGTCGCAGACGCCCGGCTGGCAGGGCACCGAGGTGTCGCCCTTGTTCGGCGCGACGCCGACATGGCCCGCCGGGCGGCCGTAGCCGGGGCGCAGGGCGTCGGAGATCGCGATGCCGGAGCGCTGGGTGTAGAACATCTTCAGCGCCTCGTCGCGCAGCCCCGCGTAGAGGTTGCCGGCCAGGTCGAACGGGCGGCTGGTCTCGCCGTCGGCGACCAGGGTGTAGCCGGTGCCCGCGACCGCGTACGCGCTGAAGTCGATCGAGTGCACGTTCTGGCCGGAGCTGGCGTCCACGCCGCGCGGCGTGCTGTTGCCGCTCGCGACCACGTCGCCGCCGGCGTTCTTCAGCTGCCAGGGCAGCGCCGCCGTCGCCTCCGTCACCACGGTGGCGTTCTTCGGGCCCTTGGTCAGGTAGCCGACCTGGTTGACCCGCACCCGCGGGCCGGTGTCGGGCTCGTAGACCTCGGGCTCCGCGCCGCCCTTGAGGGAGATGTCGTCGAGGCAGAGACGCCAGGGGGAGGCACTGCCACCGATCTGAAACGCCACCTGCGCGTTCGGAAGGGAGACGGGCGCGGTGAAGGTGTACGAGTAGCCGGTGGCAGTGCCGGTCATCAGCGGATTCGCGGCCAGGAACTGCGTCCACGGGTCCACCGGGAGCTGGATGAGCGCCTTGCCGACCTTGTCCGGCGTCGCGCTCGCGGTGAAGCTGTAGCTGTAGGTCTCCCCCGCGACCAGCGGGATGTTGTCCTGCCCGATGATCACGTCCCACGGGTTCACGGTGCCGCCCGGGATGTCGGCGCACAGCTGCCCGCTGCTGGAGTCGAGCGTGATGTTGCCGGTCCCCCACCAGGGGGCGTGGCCGGAGGTGAAGGTGCCGTTGACGATCTGCTCGGGGGCGTCTGCCGAGGCGGCGGCGGCGGTCAGGCTCGTCGACACGAGCCCGGCCACGGCGGCCAGCGCGATCAGCACGGGTCTACGCACTGGGGGTCCTTTCGATGGAGCGATCGGTGGTGCATCGAAAGCGGGCGTGAGCAGCCGGAATGCGCCAATGATCTGGGAGCGCTCCCATCTGCGCCCATGAATTATTGCCGCCACATTTCCGGGGTGTCAATCACCTACCCGGCCCGCGCTCTCACAACGCGCCCCACCCGAGTTCAAGATCGCTCGACTTGCCAGGCAGGTGGGCGATTGGGCGCGCAAGATATGCACAGGTGCCTGGCAAGTCGGATGACCTTGCGCGGGCGGGGGGCCGAAAGTTTCAGCCGGCGAGGAAGGAGAGGCGGACCTGGCGGGTGGGATTGTCGCCGTTGGTGTCGACCAGGCAGATCGACTGCCAGGTGCCCAGGGCGATGCGCCCGTTCAGGACCGGCAGGCTGGCGTACGGGGCCACGAAGGCGGGCAGCACGTGGTCGCGCCCGTGGCCGGGTGAGCCGTGCCGATGCTGCCAGCGGTTGTCGGCGGGCAGCACGTGCTCCAGCGCCGTGAGCAGGTCGTCGTCACTGCCCGCACCGGTCTCGATGATCGCGATCCCGGCCGTCGCGTGCGGCACGAACACGTGCAGCAGCCCGTCGCCCCGGCCGGCGACGAACTTCGCGGCCTCGTCGGTCAGATCCACCACGCTCGCGTGCGAGCCGGTGCGGACGGTGAGCACGGTGCTGTCCATGGGAACAACTTAGGACAGCACCGCGCCGGGCGGTCAGTCGCCGCCGCCACCGCCGTCGCCGCCACCGTCGCCGCCGGAGTCACCCGAGTCGCCGGAGTCGTCGCTGTCGTAGTCGTCATCGTCGTGGTCGTGGTCGCCGTGCGAGTGGCCACCGCGGCGACGGCGGCGCTTGCGCGGTGCGAACAGCAGGATCAGGCCGAAGACGATCACCAGCGGGGCGGCGAAGCCGGCGACGCGCTCCAGGCCCGTGGGCGCGATGAAGGCGTACCCGTCCATGCCGGTGATCGCGACCGCCGGGACCGCCGACTTGTTCGCGTCGAGCGCGGCGGCGACGTCCCGGCCGACCACTCGGCCGCTGTCCCGCAGCGGTCCGTTGACCCAGCTGAGCTCGCAGTTGCCGTAGATGCCCGCGTACGGCGGGGCCAGCAGGTCCTGCTGGCAGATCAAAGCATCACCGTTGTTCCCTGCCGTCACTTTTTCCCCGCCCAGGTCGGCCAGCAGCGGGAAGGTCGTGTTGACGGCGAGCAGGAATCCGTATGCGATGAGAAGGAGACCGAGGAGTCGTCGCATGGGCGGCAATCTAATCGGCGCACGCCACTGGAGCGCTCCCCCGGTCGTGAAGCCGACCGAAATGTTACTGGTCAGTATGCGTGTCGCGTGTCGCATCGCGTGCCGGTACGCGTGACGAATCCCCCACCGGAGGGGCAGGATGGGTCGAACAGACAAACTCTGTGTCTAGACCGATCATCACTACAACTACGAGGGAACGCCTGTGGCCACCGAACGCAAGCGCCCGGTGATCAGCGACGGCCTGCCGAGCCAGCTCCCGGACATCGATCCCGAGGAGACGGCCGAGTGGGTCGAGTCGCTCGACGGAGTGATCGACGAGCGAGGCGCCAAGCGCGCCCGGTACGTCATGTTGCGCCTGCTGGAGCGGGCTCGTGAGCGGCAGGTCGGCGTCCCCCCGCTGACCACGACCGACTACATCAACACGATCCCCAGCGAGCGGGAGCCGTGGTTCCCCGGCGACGAGCACATCGAGCGCCGGCTGCGCGCGTACATCCGGTGGAACGCGGCGATGACCGTGCACCGGGCGCAGCGCCCCGGTGTCGGCGTCGGCGGGCACATCTCGACGTACGCGTCGTCGGCATCGCTGTACGAGGTCGGCTTCAACCACTTCTTCCGGGGCAAGAACCACCCGGGTGGCGGCGACCACATCTTCTACCAGGGCCACGCCTCCCCCGGCATGTACGCGCGCGCGTACCTGGAGGGCCGCCTGACCGAGCACCAGCTCGACGGGTTCCGCCAGGAGCTGTCGCACCCGGGCGGCGGCCTGCCGTCGTACCCGCACCCGCGCCTGATGCCGGACTTCTGGGAGTTCCCCACGGTGTCCATGGGCCTGGGCGGCCTGAACGCGATCTACCAGGCGCGGTTCAACCGCTACCTGCACCACCGCGGCATCAAGGACACCTCGGACCAGCGAGTATGGTCCTTCCTCGGCGACGGCGAGATGGACGAGCCGGAGACCCTGGGCGCGATCGGCCTGGCCGCACGCGAGGAGCTGGACAACCTCACCTTCGTCATCAACTGCAACCTGCAGCGCCTCGACGGCCCGGTCCGCGGCAACGGCAAGGTCATGCAGGAGCTGGAGGCGTTCTTCCGGGGCGCCGGCTGGAACGTCATCAAGGTCGTCTGGGGCCGGGAGTGGGATCCGCTGCTCGCCCAGGACACCGACGGCGCGCTGGTCAACCTGATGAACGTGACGCCCGACGGTGACTACCAGACCTACAAGGCGGAGTCCGGGGCGTACGTGCGCGAGCACTTCTTCGGCCGCGACGCGCGGACCCGCAAGATGGTCGAGCACATGTCCGACGACGAGATCTGGGGTCTCAAGCGCGGCGGCCACGACTACCGCAAGCTCTACGCCGCCTACAAGGCCGCGACCGAGCACACCGGTCAGCCGACGGTCATCCTCGCCAAGACCATCAAGGGCTGGACGCTGGGCTCGCACTTCGAGGGCCGCAACGCCACGCACCAGATGAAGAAGCTGACGCTGGACGACCTGAAGAGCTTCCGCGACCGCCTGTTCCTCGACATCCCGGACTCGGCCCTGGAGGCCAACCCGTACGAGCCGCCGTACTTCCACCCGGGTGCCAAGAGCGACGAGATCGGCTACCTGATGGAGCGGCGTGCGGCGCTGGGCGGCTCGCTGCCCTCGCGCAACACCAAGCCCGTCCCGCTGCAGCTGCCCGAGCACAAGGTCTACGCGGACCTGAAGAAGGGCTCCGGCAAGCAGAAGATCGCCACCACGATGGCCTTCGTCCGGCTGTTCAAGGACCTGATGAAGGACAAGGTGATCGGCCACCGCTGGGTGCCGATCATCCCCGACGAGGCGCGCACCTTCGGCATGGACTCGCTGTTCCCGACGGCGAAGATCTACTCGCCGCACGGCCAGCAGTACACCTCGGTGGACCGGGAGCTGTTCCTGTCCTACAAGGAGTCCACCGCCGGGCAGATCCTGCACGAGGGCATCAACGAGGCCGGCTCGGTCGCCTCGTTCACGGCCGCGGGCAGCGCGTACGCCACGCACGGCGAGCCGATGATCCCGGTGTACATCTTCTACTCGATGTTCGGGTGGCAGCGCACGGCCGACGGCCTGTGGGCGGCGGCGGACCAGATGACGCGCGGCTTCCTGCTCGGCGCGACCGCGGGCCGCACCACGCTCAACGGCGAGGGCCTGCAGCACGAGGACGGGCACTCGCACCTCATCGCGGCGACCAACCCGGCCGCGGTGGCGTACGACCCGGCGTTCGGCTTCGAGATCTCCTACATCGTCGAGGACGGCCTCAAGCGCATGTACGGCGAGTCGCCGGAGGACATCTTCTACTACCTGACCGTCTACAACGAGCCGTACGTGCACCCGGCGGAGCCCGCCGACGTGGACGTGGCCGGGCTGCTCAAGGGCCTGTACCGGTACGCGCCCGCGACGGTCGAGGGCCCGAAGGCGCAGATCATGGCGTCCGGTGTCGGCATGCAGTGGGCGCTGCGCGCCCAGCAGCTGCTGGCCGAGGACTGGGGCGTGGCCGCCGACGTGTGGTCGGCAACCAGCTGGACCGAACTGCGCCGCGACGCGGTGGAGACGGAGCGGCACAACCTGCTGCACCCGGACCAGCCCGCCAAGGTGCCGTACGTGACCCGCGCGCTGCAGAACGCGCCCGGCCCGAAGGTGGCCGTGTCCGACTGGATGCGGGCCGTCCCGGATCTGATCTCGCGCTGGGTCCCGGGCGACTACACCTCGCTCGGCACCGACGGCTTCGGCATGTCGGACACCCGCTCGGCCCTGCGCCGCCACTTCAACGTCGACGCCGAGTCGGTCGTCGTGGCGGTCCTGGCCCAGCTCGCCCGCGCCGGTGAGGTCCCCGCGACCGCCCCGGCCGAGGCCGCCCGCAAGTACGCCATCGACGACGTCCTCGCGGCCCCCGCCGGCGAGACCGGCGGCGACAGCTGAGAAAGGAAGGGCACCTTGACAACGCTCCGCGTTGTAGAAGGTGCCCTTCCTAACCGGGAAGGCCCCGCGACCTGCGTCGCGGGGCCTTGCCGCTGTCGGGGGCGGTCAGCCGCCGAGCGGGTAGCCGTAGCGGCGCATCAGGGGCAGGGTCAGGGCGGTGGTCGCCAGGCGGGAGGAGGCGGGCAGGTCGTCCCGCCAGGCCTCGTCGGCGCGCACCTTAACCGTGCCGGTGCGGAACCGGCCCGGATGTGCCGCACCGGCATCGCCGGGGCCGACCGGTCCAGCTGCCGTTTCGGGCGCTGCCAGGAGTGGGCCACGGCCCTCGGGTCGCGCACCACGTGCAGCAGGTACGGCGTGACGCCCGCCTGCTGCCGGGCCAGCACCGCCGCGCCTGAGGGCAGCTTGGACGAGTCCACGATCGTGGTCGCCCCGGTGACCTCGGCGACGGCCGCGTACAGCTTGCTGAACACGCTCACCAGCGGGTGCCCGTGCCGCAGTACGCGCATGGTGTGCCTGGCCCGCGCCGTCTCCCGCTGCCACCGTTTGACCAGGCGCGGGTCGGGCACGTTCGAGCCGTACGCCCGGCGCAGCACCTCCCGCCACAGCGGGCAGGAGCGCACCGGCTCCCCGCAGCCGCAGCTGCGCCCGCCGAGCAGCCCCCGTTCCCAGAGGAACCACAGCTCACCGGTGGTGAAGACGCCGGGGTGGGAGCCGAGCACGTTGTCGATGATCGTCGTGCCGCTACGGCCCCAACCGGCTAGATAGGGCACTCGTGTCATCCGCCGACAGTGCGCGGCGAAGGTCAGAGCGACGTCCGGCGCAGGTCCGGGTTGCCTTTCGATCGGATGTGAATCACCTGTGAACACGCCCGGCCGAGGCTGCGGGTGTCGCGCGGCTGGGCCGGCTCACCCTGTGCGCCGGATCTAGAAGAGTTGTGGTCGCGGGGACGACCACAACTCTTCTAGATCCACGGTTCAGCCGCGGGCGGCCCAGAGGAGGCCGCGTTCGGTGAGGGTGCGGATCTCGGGGATGTCGAGGTCGGGCAGGTGGTGGCCGACCGTGGAGACGAAGATGCGGCCCCGGCCCCACTGCCGGGTGTACACGGCGGGGTGGGTGACCGGCTCGCGCCAGGGTTCGCCGTCCTCGACCGGGAAGGTGATGGTGGCGAGGACGTCGTTGAGCGGGTCGGCCAGCATCCAGTAGCGCTCGGTGTGCAGGGCGACGGTGCTGATGCCGGTGACGATCGGGTGGTCGGCGCGCTCTGGCCGCACGGTGAGGGTGTGCGGGACGAAGTCGCCGGGGTGGCAGGTGAACCAGCCGCCGGTGAGCCACTGGTAGCGGCGGTCGGTGAACGCGGCGACGATGCCGCCGTGCCAGCCGGCGAGGCCGGTGCCGGTGCGCACGGCGTCGTCGAGGTGGCGGGCCCGGTCGGGGCTGAGGTCACCGGTGGTCCAGCAGTTGACGATCAGGTCGGTGCGGGCGAGCAGCGCGGTGTCGTCGTACACGGACAGGTCGTCGGCGGTCTCGACGGTGAAGCCCTGGTCCTTGAGGAACGGCAGGAAGCTGTCGGTGGTGCCGACGGGGTCGTGGAACTCGGCCCCACCGCGGACGATCAACGCGCTACGCATGGCGCACAGGGTAAACGGTTTCCGGCTGCCCGGCGAGCATGCCCCGGTGGGGTGCGGACACCGCAGCTCAGGACAGCCGTTGCACGGCGGCGGCTAGTGTCGGGGCATGCCCCCGGAAGCTCCCGCCGCCATGCCCCAGGTGGGGCTGCGCACGCTCTGGCCGTACCTGCGCGCCCACCGCTCGTCGCTGCTCGTCGTCGCCGCCCTGTCCCTGGTCACCACCGCCGGCACCCTGCTGCAGCCGGTGCTGACCCGCAACGTGCTCGACGGGCTCGGCGCGCGGACGCCGATCGGCCCGAGCGTGCTCGCGCTGGTGGTCACGCTGGTCGGCGTCGCCGCGGTCGACGGCTTCCGGCACTTCCTGCTCCAGCGCACCGCGGAGGGCCTGGTCCTCACGTCGCGCCGCCGCCTGGCCGGGCACCTGCTGCGCCTGCCGATCGCCGAGTACGACCAGCGCCGCACCGGTGACCTGCTGTCCCGGGTCGGCGCGGACACCACGCTGCTGCGGGCCGTGGTCACCTCCGGCCTGTTCGACACCGTCAGCGGCGCGATCATGGTGGTCGGCGCGGCGACCGCGATGGTGCTGCTGGACCCGCTGCTGTTCGGCGTCACCCTGATCGGCCTGGTGATCGGCATGTCGGGCGGCATCTACTTCGCCCGCAAGGTGCGCGGCATGTCCCGCGACGCGCAGGCGCGCATCGGCGAGATGACCGCCGCCGTCGAACGCTCCATCACCGCCGCGCGCACCATCCGGGCCAGCCGGGCCGAGGCGCGGGAGACGGCGACCGTGGCGCACAGCGCCGAGCAGGCGTACCACGCGGGAGTGCGGATCGCGCGGTTGCAGGCGATCGTGCAGCCCGCCATGGTGACCACCATCCAGGGCTCGTTCCTGCTGGTGCTGGGCGTGGGCGGGGCGCGCGTCGCGTCCGGCGCGATCACCGTCGGCGACCTGGTCGCCTTCGTGCTGTTCGTGTTTTTCCTGGTGATGCCGCTGGGCCAGGCGCTCAACGCGTACACCCAGCTGCAGGCCGGTCTCGGTGCGCTCCAGCGCATGGAGGAGGTCCTGGTCATCCCGCTCGAAGGCACGGACGGACCGGCGGCCGTGCCCGCGCAGTCCGGCCCGGCCGGGTCGGGCCGCGTGGCGGCCGCCGCCCCGGCGATCGAGTTCGACCGGGTCGGCTTCGGCTACACCGACGCCGAGGGCAGGGTCGGCGAGCCGGTGCTGCGCGAGGTCAGCTTCCAGGCCCCGGTGGGTACGCGGACCGCGCTGGTCGGGCCGTCCGGGGCGGGCAAGTCGACGCTGCTGTCCCTGGTCGAGCGGTTCTACGAGGTGACCTCGGGCAGCCTGCGCGTCGACGGCGTAGACGTGCGCGAGCTGAGCCACGACACGCTGCGGTCCCGGCTCGGCTACGTCGAGCAGGAGTCGCCGGTGCTGGCCGGCACGCTGCGGGACAACCTGCGGCTGGCCACGCCGGACGCGTCCGAGGAGCAGATGCGCGCGGTGCTCGTCGCGGTCAACCTGGACGAGCTGGTCGACCGGACCCCGCTCGGGCTGGACGCGCAGGTCGGCGAGGGCGGCGTGCTGCTGTCCGGCGGGGAGCGGCAGCGGCTGGCGATCGCCCGTACGCTGCTGGCCGCGCCGCCGATCCTGCTGCTGGACGAGCCGACCAGCAACCTCGACGCGCGCAACGAGGCGGCCCTGCGCTCGGCGATCGACACCGTCGCGCAGGGCCGCACCTCGGTGGTCATCGCGCACCGGCTGTCCACCGTCGTGGACGCCGACCAGATCGTGGTGCTGGAGCACGGCCGTGTCGTGGCCACCGGCCGCCACGAGCAACTGCTCGACACCAGCCCGCTCTACCGCGAACTCGCCGCCCACCAGTTCCTCGTCGACCCCGCCCCCGACCCCGCCTGACCACCACGCCACCCTGCCCCACCCT
>NZ_JBHTAC010000050.1:0-64129 GCF_042663325.1 Catellatospora aurea | reverse complement strand
GTCGACACGTCGAAGATGCCCAAGCAGGCCCGGATCATCGCCGAGGCGATGAAGAAGTACGGCGTGATCGTCGCCGACAACGGCTCGCCCTGGTACCTGTCCGGCGCCCCGGACGACCGCTGGTCCAACGACGCCCTGCGTGCGCTGAAGAACCTGCAGGGCAACGACTTCGAGGCCGTCGACACCGCCGGCATGATGACCGACAAGAACTCCGGCGCGGTCAAGGGCTGACCTCCACACCCGGCGGTCCATGGGTGCTCACCGACTTCTCGAGAAGGAGCTCTGCTGTGCCGTCCGGTCACACCCACCCGGTAGGGGCGCTCGCAGTCGACCCGGCCGGTGCCTGGGCGGCTTCCGTCAGCTGGGTGTACGAGGACATGTCCGTGCTCGTCTGGGATGCCGCGACCGGGGTAGAGCGGTTCGTGCCCAGCCCGCAGGGCAGCCGGTTGACCGCTCTGGCCGCCTCGCCCGACGGCGCCTGGCTGGCCTCAGCGGGTGACGACGGTACGATCCGGGTCTGGGACGTCGCGACGGAGACAGCACGGGTGCTGCAGAGCGGGCACACCCGCCCGGTGAACGCGCTCGCGGCGGCGCCGGACGGCACCTGGTTGGCCTCCGCCGGAGACGACGGGACGGTGCGTGCCTGGGACGTCAGGACAAGTGTGTGCCGGATGCGCCTGCACAGCGGCACCGGCCCGGTGAGCGCCGTGGCGGTGGCCTACGACGGCACCTGGCTGGCGTACGCGGGCTTCGACGGACCGGTGTCGATCGTCGGCACCACGGACTACACGGAATGCGACCAGATCGTCGGCCATCGCGGGCCGGTGTGGTCGCTGGCCGTGACACCGGACGGGTCACGGCTCGCCTCGGCCGGCACGGACGGCACGGTGCGCCTCTGGGACACCGTGACGGGTGACGATCAGGTCCTGGCCACCCTCGACAAGCGGGTGAACGGTGTCGCGGTGTCCCCGGACGGCGCGTGGCTGGCCGCGGTCGGCGAGGACCGGATGGTCCGGGTGTGGCAGGTCTCCACACGCCGGCTGCTGGTAGCCGCCGAGGTGGGCGACCTGACCCATGCGTGCGCCTGGACCGCCGCCGACCGCGTCGCTGTCGGTGGACGCGCCGGGTTGCGGCTGCTGACGTTCCGTTCCGATCCGACACCGTGGCTCTCCATACCGCGAGATTGACCCCCGGCCGACGCACCAACCGAAGGCGTCGGCACCCCGGGGCGGACACGATCACACCGCGAAGGACACCCGGCTCAACGCGGCCGGCCCGTTGGCGAGCACTTGTGGTCGATCCTCGTCGCGGGCAGTGTCCGCGAGCAGTCTTGCTCCAGGCGTAGGTAGCTCGAACAGGTCGGATCCCGCGAGCCGCCGGGGAAAACCGACTCCTCCAACCGGGCCAGGAACTCGCTCGTCGGCCGGTGCTGCGTGGTCCGGCGCGCGGCGTAGGACGCGAGCAGCACACACTCGGGCTGCGGTGGGAGGAAGGCGCAGGGCCGTCGCGTAGCAGGTGTCGGCGACGACGACAACGCGGGCCGCAGCCGGGAGCGCCGAGAGCAGCCTGCCGACCGCAGAGACCGGCAGCTCTGCGTCTTCGAGGCACCAGCTCACCTGTGGCGGCCCGGGCCCGGTCTTCCTGCTGTGCCCGAAGAACGACGGCACTAGATGATTGAATCTGAAGTTCGGGCTGGTCAGTGCACGTAGCTATGATTGCCGGATGCTGATTGACAAGATCCCCTTTGGTGTCACCGACTGGGCGCAGGTGCCTGCTATCGAACACCCTGGTGATACCGGTATCGCTACATGGCGTACCCGCGAGTTCGGTGACCTTCGTGTTCGGCTGGTGGAGTACAGCCCTGGGTATCTCGCAGACCATTGGTGCATGAAAGGCCACATCCTGCTCGTACTTTCTGGAACGCTGACCACGGAGCTGGCCAGCGGTCAGAGGGTGACCCTGCCGGCCGGAAGTAGCTACCAGGTTGGAGACGACACCGAGGCGCACAGGTCGAGCTCGGCCACTGGCGCCCGGCTGTTCATCGTCGACTAGCCGATCGCCTCCGATGTCCGGGCTGGTACGGCAGGCCGAACTTGACTCAGGCACCGTGAAGGGTACCGATGTCGATATCTGATGACAGACCTCGATACCCTTCTGACCGCGCTCTACGTGTTCCTTGACGATCACGTCATCGGCCGTCGCCGGATCGGCCGCCCGCCGCTGCTGTCCGACGCCGAGCTGCTGTGCCTGGCCATCGCCCAGGTCCTGCTCGACTTCCCGCGTGAACGGCACTGGATCCGCTACGCCCGCAAGCACCTGCGCCACCTGTTTCCCTGCATCCCCGGCCAGTCCGGATACAGCAAACGGCTACGAGCTGTCCGCTCCAGCGCGCCGTGACCGCCGGGAACGGGGGTGAGACGGCCGCCCTGCGGGTTGGTCACGTCTGTCGCGAACAGGTGGACAGCCCGGGCCGGGCCCTCGCGGCGAAGCCGGGAAGAGCGCGTGGCCCTACTCCCAGGTTGCTGGCCAGGCGCGGCCGTGAAAGTCAATGAACCCACCTCATGCAGTCGTATGCCCTGGTCGACGCGGTCAGCCGCCCGCCCCGTGTCGGAGGAGAACGAGAACCCGGCTCGGACATGAACCGAGCCGGGTTCTCGATCGGTAAGTGCATTGTGCGGCCGCAGGTAACCAAGGACACGGGCGGCGAGAACCGGATGCAGGCCGGTTGCCCGTGCCGCGGTGTCGGCGACGGGCCCGGTCAGGCGGTACCGCGGCCATGCCGTTTCAGGATCGCCTCCAACGCGGCGAGCTCCGTGCGCAGCGCGGCGGATCCGCGTGAGGTCAATCGCAGCCATGTACACGGCCGTCGTCCCTCGTAGCCCTTGCGGACGGCGACCATCCCGGCCTCCTCCAGCATGCGGACGTGCCGGCTGAGGTTTCCGTCCGTCAGGGCGAGCTCGTCACGCAGCACGGTGAACGCGCACTCGGCCACCTCACTCAGTACCGCCAGGACGCCCAGCCGGACTCGCTGGTGCACGGTCTCGTCCAGCGCCGCGGTGGGGTGGAATGCCGCGTCCGAGGTCATCGAGTCTCCACCTCGACCGTCGCAGCGTCAGGGCCCGATCCGCCCTGGGCCGAACTGCGCAGCACATGCACAGCGGCGAGGACCAGCAGCGGCGCTGCCATCAGCAACAGGTTCGGGCCTGGCCGGCCCAGTCCGAGCAGTGTCACCTGGGACAGGCCCGCAGAAAGGTGGTAGCCGGTCAGTGCCGCGATCCAGAACCCCGTCACGGTCAGCGACCACCTGCGTTCGACCCAGCCCAGGACCGCCACCGCGACAGCGACGGGCGACAGAGGCGTCAGCAGCCAACCGGCGATGTTGAGTCCATCATCGCCGGTGGTGAGCTGGTCACGGCCCGGCTCGCCGCCGACGGTCACGGCCGCCACCGCCTGAACGGTCAACACCGCGAGACCCGCGACCGCGAACCAGCGCCAGTTGATCCGCATGCCGACGCGCTCCGAGTGGGCGGCGTATCGACGGGCGATCAGCGCAAACGCCACGGGGAGGCCGAGGAACCAGAACACACACGTCAGCAACATGCTGTGCGATTCGTGCGGCAGGCCCGCCAGGTATCGCGCACCCCCGGCCGCCTGCATGCCGAAGGGATGACGGTAGAGCAGGATGCTCGCCAGGAGCAGCCCCGCGAGCACCAGGACCGGAAACCACACCCCCGAGTGCGCACGGTTCCTGGCTCGTTGCCGGAGCTGCCTCACCTCCGCGAGTATGGCCGTCGCTTCATGTCGCTCGGTCATCCGGATCTCCTTTGTCCGTCAGGGCCACTTTGCTTTGCAGCAGAAAGCACAATGCATAAGAAAGTACTTTCACCCGCACCGCGTTCCATCGCGTTCCATGAGGCGGTGACACCGGCGGACAGCGCGGCACGCCGGTGCGGTGCCCCCGACGGCTCAGAAACGCCGGGCCGGCCGCCAAGGTGCGACGGCCGGCCCGGCGATCCACGGTTCCCAGAGCTTCAGCCGGTCCCGAGGGCTGCGTCCTTGTACAGGTGGATGCACTTGTCCACCGCCGCAGTCCACTGCGGCGTGTCGTATGACGGATACAGCATCATGCCCTTGGCATCGGGCTCAGGGAGATCGATGCCCTTGTCCCGAAGACACCCGAAGAACTCGCGATTCGCCGCCAGATAGCCCGCGTCCTCCTGGATCGGCCAGGTTGCCGGAACATGTGCCTTGCAGGCGGCGAACGCCTTCGTGTGCAGGAAATCGGACACCGCCAGAGATTTGCCCAGGACGGGATCGGGCAGGTCTTTGTTCTCCCGGTCAATTTTGGGCTGATCGTTCATGCAGCGCACGTATCGAAGCGCCTTGTCGAAGTCGGTCTCCTTGGCCGGGGGCGCAGACGCCGCCGCGCTCGGTGCCGCGGACGGCGGCACCGCCGAGGCGACCTGCGGCCCGTCGTCGCCACTGTCACTGCAACCTGCAACCACCAGCGCCAGCATCACCACGGCGCTGCGCCATGACTTCGACGAACTGGGCACACGCTCAGCTCCCGCCACTACTTTCCCTCCCACTGCGTCGATCAGAATGACATGACGCACGGCGGGGTGACGCCACTCGCCGCGTTCATGCGACGACTAAGGCGATACCCGGCCACGTGCACGCCACGCGGATTCTCTGCGGCGGCGCTGAAGCTCGGCTGATTCCGCTCCGCTGACGGGCCGACGCCCGGCACGTGGTGCATACTCGCGCACCCGGCGCGCGGCCTCCGCTGCCCCGACCGGCACGGATTCGACGTTCCAGAAATCGCCGAGGTGCTGTTTACCTGCGGCCGCGCAGGCGAGTCATCACGGGCATGGAAGTGAAACATGGCAAGACCTGAACCACCACTCGGCTTCGTCGAGTTCGTGGCAGCCCGGTCGGACGCCCTGCTGAAGTCGGCTTGGCTGCTGACCGGGGATGCCGGGCGGGCCGAGGACCTGCTGCAGACCGCGCTGGCGAAGGCCTGGCGCAACTGGCGGACCGTCGAACAGGCGGACCATCCTGAGGCATACGTCCGACGGATCATCTTCACCACCCACGCCACCTGGTGGCGGCGCGGTTGGCGCTCCGAGCTGCCCAGCAGCACGCTGCCTGACGCTGTCAGCAGCACCGACATCGCCACGGACGCGGTGACGCGCGATGCCGTCCAGCGGGCGCTGGCTCGGCTGTCCCGTCGCTCACGGGCCGTCCTGATCCTGCGGTACATCGAGGACCGGCCCGTCGCCGAAGTCGCCGAGCTGCTCGGTTGCTCGGAGGGCACGGTCAAGGTCCAGGCCTCGCGCGCGTTGGCCGCGCTACGCAAAGCCCCTGAGCTTCGGCTCACCACACCACAAGGAGTAAACGCATGAACGATCACGATCTCCGTCGCCTGATCACCGAGGCGGTACCGCACATTGCCCCGCCCGCCGACCGACTGAGCTCCATCGGCCGCCGGATGCGGCAGCAGCGGGCGCAGCGGGCCGCCGTCTCCGGCGTCGCCGGTGTCGCGATGTTCGCCATGGCCGCCGGTTTCGTCGGCGTGCTCGGCAACGATTCATCGACGCCTGCCGACCAGGCAGCCGCCGCGCCTACGATCGCCACTTTCCCGACACCGTCGGCGACGCCGAAGTCCTTGAGCGACGGAACTCCGGCCGAGGCGCCGGAGGACGCGAAGGCGAGGCTGAAGGCCGACGCCGAGGCTGCACTACGCAGGATCGTGCCGGGCCTGACCGTCACGACGACCGCACCTGCGCAGCATGGGTCCCGACCTCAATTCCAAGACATCCCGCGGCAGTTCGCATACAACGTGGCGTATGTCGTCAAAGCCGACGGCCGGGCCGGTACGGTGACGGTCACGGTTGAGCTGCCCGAGGAGGGAAAGGTCCAGTCGTGCGCCACCGCGGTCGCCGCCTTCCGCGTCCCGGACTGCGTCGAAAGCGTCGGGCCGAACGGTGAGCGCATCATCTCTCTTCCGGTGACCGGCAACGGTTCGTCCAAGGGCAAGAGCAACCGGGCGACGTGGGTGAAAGTCGTCCGCACCGACGGGTCGATCGTCAGCGTCCTCTGCGACAACGCGGCCAAGATCACATCGACTCCGGGTACCGACCACGGCGACAGCTTCGGCTACAACACCACCGCGTACACCGGCAAGGTGCCGCCGCTGAGCCCCGCACAGGTGACCGCCCTTGCCCTGGACCCGGCCCTGACGCTGTATCCGTGAGGACTTCCATGGTCCGGCCGAGCCCTTGAGGCGTCGGCCGCCACCGCACCGGGTGCGAGCCGGTCTGCCTGACCAGCCGGCTCGCACCAGGTCACCCGGAAGCGCAGGAGCACAGGGTGCCTGATGGAACGCCTCATTTCCGGAAGGCCCACACCTCCGGCTGCGCTCAGGCCCGAGACGCCGGTCGACTGAGACAGCCGACCGGCGTCTGCCGCGATCGATACCCTGTCGACAGCACCAGCGGTGTCTCGCGCGGGACGAACCGAGTGGTCAGGCTGCGTCTGCCAACGGCGGGACAGCTTGCCCGCCCCGTCGACCAGCTCCACGCGGCCGTTGAGGTTGGCATCTGCCGCGACGCCATGGAAGGCGCCGTCGATCCGAGTCCAGGACATGTGTCCGGACGTCCGGGAGGTCGCCACGGCAGCGTGGCATCAGCGGCACTCCAGCGCGCGGTGGATGATGGAAGCCCGGCACGGCGATGCAGAATCCGGAACACGTGTGAGGCAGACATGAGCAGGTCCGACACCTGGCCCGAGCACGATCCCGCGGTGGCTTTCTACACGCAGGTCTCGGAGAACCGGTTCGCGTCCACGGAACACACGCGTGGCCCGTGGAGCGCCGACACGCAGCACGCCGGGCCACCGGCCGCGTTGCTCGGCCGCGCGGTCGAGCAGCTCGCAAGGCCTGGCATGCGTATTGCGCGTATCACGTATGACATAGCCCGGCCTGTGCCGATAGCGCCCCTCACGGTCTCGGCGACGGTGGTGCGCGAAGGCCGAAGCACCATGATCGTCAGCGCCGCGATCGAACCCTACATGCGGTGCACGGCGCTGGTGATACGCACCGCGAGCGGAGTCGCTCCCGACATCGTCCGCGAGGCTCCTTCAGGTCCCGCCGACGCCGTGCCGCGACCTTTCATCCCGGTCCCGTACAGCGTGGGCTACCACACCGCGATGGAGATCCGCTTCGTCGACGGCTCCTTCCTGGATCCAGGACCGGCGACCGCGTGGATGCGTATGCGTGGCACCCTGGTAGAAGGCGAGAAGCCGAGTCCGCTGGCGCGTGTGCTCGTCGCGGCGGACTCCGGCAACGGTCTCAGCATGGTGCTCGACATCGACAAGCACGTGTTCGTCAACCCCGACCTTTCCGTCCACCTGCTCCGCTATCCTGTCGGCACGTGGGTGTGCCTGAAATCCAGGTCCTACATCGACGGCGCGGGCATCGGCTTCGCGGACACCGAGCTTTACGACGAACTCGGCAACCTGGGTCGATCGGCGCAGAGCCTCTTCGTCAACCCTCGTTAGCAGCACGGGACGGCGGGAACAGGGTGCGTTCATGGAGCACCCGGGAACGCGCCACAGGTAGTAACGATGTGTCATGCGACGGAGGGGCACAACAATGACAGTCAGTGGCAGCAGTGACACCGATCGGTTCCCGGTCACGGCCATCGGCTGCCTGCTCGCTCCAGCGGGCCTCAACTACGTGATGTCCGGAGCGACCGTGTGGATCTACTCCACCTCGGGCGGACATCCCCTCAGCGACCGTTCGGACCTGCGATTCACTGTGCACGGCGGTGAGCGCATTCCGTTCAGCGTGGACGGTCTGCTCGACTACCTGCCGGCGCTCAGCCTTGTGGGAGCGCTACTGAAAGCGGAAACCGAACAGCTCGCCCAGGAACGGGCGGCGATCGATCTGCCGTACGGGATCCGCGACCACCTGACCGAGGCAGGCGCCGCGGTTCCCGGATCGGGGATCATCGAGGCCATGCTCACCAGCGCCGCCATTCTCGAAGCGTGGAAAACCTGGTCGGGCTACTCGGTAGTCGATTATCTCAGCGACATGGTGAACAACGGTCTGGTCATCCTGCTCGTCGAGCCTTCCTGACCCTCGCTGCGCCGCGCCCGGGAGGCCTCCGACACACAGCCGACAGTAGTGTCCATTCGCGACCTTCAAAGCGAAGTCGACTGTGACGCCCTCAACGGTTGTCACCGCTACCGCTCAGCAGGCCACGGCCCTGACGGCTGGCCAGCTTGGCCAGGTTTGAGGCCGCGATGTCGTCCAGCGAGAGGTCGAGATAGTCGGCCAGCACCGCCACATACCAGAGCACGTCACCAAGTTCCTTGGCGATGTCGGCCCGGTCGATCAGCGACTCGTCGCTGTCAAGGTCTCGTACCCACTTCTTGAACTTCTCGGCGATCTCACCCGACTCGCCGACCAGCCCCAGAACCAGGTGGAGCAGCTCGTTCCTCTTGTCACGTGGATCGGCGGTGCGCAGAGCACCGCGCTGGTACTCGTTCAGGTCCATGGCAGACAAGTATGGTCGAACCTGTCCCAACCCGGCTCGTCGAGTCCTATTCCAGCCCTCGGTCGCCGGCGATGGTGGAAGGTCCACGTCCACCGGCACGCAGAGTCCACGGCAAGCGCCGTGACTCACGATCGTCGATGAGGATCACTTCGAGAGTCCCGTCTTTCTCATCGCGATGGAACTTGATGTCACGCACTCTGGGCACACGCCAATCCTGCTGTCAAAAGGGCGAAAAATGCCGAGAGCGTCGATGACGGCCACAACGCCCGAGAGCTGATTCGAGTGACGTATGGGCAATGATGGCATCGATGCGGCGGAGTTCGACGAATTCCGCCCGGACCTGCCCGGGATCACGAGCCTCGGACTCAACTGGGACCACGGAGTTAACGCGGAGGCCCGCAACGTCGGAATCACCTTCGCAACTCCATCGGCCACACCGGGCACGACTGGGTCGCGGCCTGCGTCATCCCCGGGATGAGCCCCGAGCGATACCCGATCGCGGTCGTCCGGGAGGAGGGCTACACGGTCGACGTGTTCGCCTCGTCCATCAGAACGTGGCTGCCCTGTTACGTCATCCGGGTGGCGGAACTCCTCCTCCGCACCGCCATCCGGCGAAGCCGACATGGCTGGGAGATCCCATGGCTCGACGGGGAGGTCGACCGCATGCTCGCCGAGGAGGCAGCGCTGCGCCAGGCTCTGACCCCTTTCTCCGGCGATGTGCTGACCCCCGGTCCTGGACCTGCTGCGGCGCAAGGACTCCTTGACGGAGACGGACTGGCGGCCGGCGGCCCTCTACCAGATCGCCGAGCCGCAGGGCTATGTGCGCGCCTACCGCCAAGCAACCGAAAGCCCCGGCGACCTGCGGGCGCTGACCCGGACGTACCCCTTCTACAACAAACCGCTGTTTCACCGCTTCGCCGACGAACCGACCGCCGATCTGGCGCACGAGATGTTCCTGCGCCGCATCTTTCACGACAGCGACGGCACGACCAGGCCACTTGACGGTGCGGCGAAGGTTCTGCGCAAGCAGCGATACCCGCTGGCGGAGCCGATCGAGCCGTTGGTGCGGCAGATCGCCGAGGAAGGGGCCGAGAACGTCGCGCTTGGCGAGGCGTACTTCGCGGCCGGGCCGAGCTGGGAGGCGGCCGGCGACACCGGACTGGCGCTGGTCAGCTACGAGAACGCGGTGCACGAGTACGGTCTGCAACACGATTGGCACGAGTCGGCGCTCGGCCGCACCCGCGCGTTGACAGAGGGCGATTTCAACTACACCTACCATGTCACCAACGCGTTCAGCTAGCTTGCTCGGCTGATTCGGTGGCGGCCGGGACCGCCTTCCCACGCTCCCCCAGGTGGGCGCGGGAAGGCGGCGGCTTTGGCAGCGGATCGGACCGCTTCACCGACCGGTGGCCCGCCCGGGGGAGGTCCAGATCGCCACGACGCACGCGATCCCCGCCAGCACGCCGGCCAGCACGAATCCACGGGCGAACCCGGACATGAGGGCGTCGTTCAACACCGCGTCGAAGGAGACGCCAGCCCCGCTTGCCGCGTCGAGCTGCTCCGTGGTGACAGTGGCGGCCATCGAGGCCAGGACCGCCACCCCGACCGTTCCGCCCACCGCCTGGAACGTGCTCAACAGCCCGGACGCGATGCCCGCTTCGTGCTCGGCCACGTCGGTCATCGCCGCAGCCGCGTTTGCGACGAAGGTGGTTCCCACCCCCGCACCGAGCCCGACGAGGCAGGGCAGGAGCAGGCTCACGTAGGAGTCGTCTCCGTCGAGCCGGACGAGCAGCAGCGCGGCGAGCATCGTGGCAGCCGTGCCGCCGATCACCATCACGCGTGCTCCCGACACCACCAGCATCCGGCGTGTCACCAGCGCGAAGATCAGGACGCCCAGGCCGATCGGAAGGAACTGCAGTCCGGTCTCCATCGGCTGCCGCGCGAACACGTCCTGCAGGGCGCGGGTCAGGAAGAAGAACGACGGATAGAGGCAGCCGAAGAGCAGCATCGCGATCAGGTACGCGCCGAGCCTCGTGCGGTGTCGCAGCAGACCCAACGGCAGCATCGGCTCCGCGACGGAGCGCTCCACCAGCACGAACAGTCCGAACAGCGGGAGTGAAACCGCCAGTGCGAGCTGCGCGACCGTATCGCTCCAGCCCTCACCGCCCGCGCGGATCACCCCGTACACCAGTGCGGTCAGTGCCGCGGTTCCCGTCAACGCGCCCAGCAGATCGAGCTTCCGGCGACGGCCGGCGGAATCGGGCAGGACCTTCGGCGCGGCGGCGATGAGAAGGACGCCGATGGGCACGTTGACCAGGAAGACCCACCGCCATGAGGCTGTCTCCGTGAGAATCCCGCCGAGTACGAGGCCGAGGGTGATGCCGATTCCTGCCATGGCCCCGTAGGCGATCATCGCCTTGTTACGGCGCGGCCCGACCGGGTGCAGGGTGGTGATGAGTGACAGCGTCGTCGGGGTGGCGAGCGCCGCGCCGAGTCCTTGGGCCGCGCGGGCTCCCAGGAGCACCGACTCGTGCTGGGCGAGTCCGCCGATCAGGGACGCGACGGTGAACAACATTACCCCGAAGATCAATGTCCGGCGGTGGCCGAGCAGGTCACCGGCACGACCGCCGACCAGCAGCATGCCGCCATAGGTGAGTGTGTAGGCGTCGATGACCCACGCCAGCGAGGCGTTGGAGAGGCCGAATTCGGCCTGGAGGGCAGGCAGCGCGAGGTTGACGATCGTCACATCTAGCGTCGCCATGAGCTGCGCGGTACAGATGAGCGGCAGTGCCAGCGCACTCAACTGCGACGTCGCCACCGGATGTTTGTCGATCATGTACTACCTCCGGGTGTTTCAGGTGCATACGAGCCGCGATTGACGCGTTCCTTCGCGTTCCACCTGCGGATGCCACCCGGCGGGAACTCCGGCTCCTCCGACATCACCGCCGACGCTATGCTCGACTGCGGCGTGACGGCCTTCCATCGGCCGGTCGGCTGCAGCGGGGGGTGACCGGGGTCATGAAGCTGCCGGAGGAGACGGCTGAACAGGACCGGCTGATCATGACGCTCGCCCGCGCCTGGAGGCCTGGCGACCAGCGCGTTGCAGACGCCTGGCCCCTGGTCGTCCAAGGCTTGGAGCACCAGGGGCGGCCTGCCGGCAACCTCAGCCGCATCGCCGCGATGCTCGATCGGACGAACTGCCTCGGTGGCTGGGACGAGTTCGGCGTCGACGAGGCCACCGGCCAACCGGGCATGGTTGAGGTGTGGTTCATCCGCGAGTTCGCGACATGCGACCGGGCGGCTCTACTCGCCGAGGTGACGGCCCTCCGAGCCGCCACGGCGCAGGGCATGAGCCGACCGGGGCGTGGGGTGTCGCTGGAGGGCCGGAGCTGAAACCTGTGCTGAGCGTTTCCGGGTCGGATGTCAGTTGGACCAGCGACCGCATACTGCCGTCGAAGGCGGTCCAAAGCGTCCACCACTCGGCTCCTGCTTGGAGCTGTCGTCGGTGCATGACCTGGTCGGTTCCACCGCGGCCGAACACTTCCAGGCGGCCGTCCGCGTTGCGGGCTGCCGCCAGCGTTCCGTCGGGAAGGTGTTCTGGATATTGGGTTGCGCGGTTCCGGAAGCCGCCCAGCTTGACGCTGCCGCAGCGCGCCGAGCGCGGCTGCGGCAGCCAGTCGGAACCGGATATCCCCTACTTGCCCCTACGGCGGCCACCGCGCACGCATCACGGCCACGGTCCTGCCACCTCGGTTGCGCCCACGTCTGGGTTCCCCAACAGCACTTGCTCCCCTTCCGGCGAGCTCATCAGGAGCACGGTCGTATCGCCATGGCTGACGCGGCAGTCCGCCGGCATAGGCGCACAATGGCCCGGCCTACGTCGGCGATGACTCACAGATCCATCCCTCCGTCCGGTTCCACGCGTTGCTCGACATCCGGATCCGGCGGTCGCCGGTGACACTGCCGCACCGCCGGCTGACTGGATCAATCGCCACCACTGCTGCGACACGAGCGGCGGGCCCGATCGGTGATGTCACCGGCCGGGCCCGCCGTCTCCTTCGTCCCCGCGGTCTAGGGCTAGGCGACGTTCACAGCGACGTCGTCGATCACGAACGAGGTCTGCCGGGACGCGTCCTCGCTGCTCATGAGCTGCAGAGTGACCTGCTTGCCGGCGAACTGATCGAGCGGAATCGTGTGCCGGACGTAGTTCGCTCCGGCATCCCTGTTGGAGAACGTCGCGAGCGTGACCGACCCCAGGTTGGTGACGGCCCGGACCGTGAGCTTGTCTGTCACCAGCCCAGGCGACGGCTCGGCTGAATCGATCTTCATCCAGAAGGTGAGGTCGTAGTCGGCGCACGCCGTCGGCAGGGCGAACGTCTGGCTGATCATTTCGCTCGACATGACTCCGTTTCCGCCCAGCCACGCGAACCGGGTGCCGGAATGGGGAGTCCGGCCACTCGACCCGATGGTGTGAGTGTGCCCGGCCCAGGGCGCGGTGCCCACCTCGAAACCTGGGTTCCCGAGCTTCTGGCCAGGGCTGGCACACATGTCGCCCCGCACGGTGAGCGTGTAGTTCGCGCTGTGGGTGGAGGAGTCTGCGGCGGTTCCCGTGATGGTCACTGGGTAGGTGGCCGAGGTGAGACCGGCCGACGCCGTGATCGTCAGCGTGGACGTGCCACCCGACAGCACCGTGGCGGGGTTGAAGGCACCGACGACACCCGGCGGAAGACCCGTGACGGAAAGAGTGATCAGCTGGGGGTTGCCGCTCACGGTCACGGTCTGGACCTGGCTGGTGGCCGCGCTGCCCGCGATCACCTCACCGGCGGTCGGCGTGACCTCCACCGCGACCTCATTGCAGGTCGTCCCGTTGCCGACGACGTTGACCGCGTTCCACGCGGACTGCACAGCCTTGTACTCCCGGCTGCACATACCGTACAGATCGGCGGCCGCGCTCAGGGTGTAGGCCCGAGCGGTGTTGTCCGGATTCTCCGGGTCGACGTACGACGTGGTGGAGGTGAAGTAGACGTCCAGCGCCCGGAACCAGATCTTCGCCGCCTTGTCCCGGCCGATGCCCGTGACCGGCCTGGCCGACCCGCACACCGGGGATGTCCCGAAGGCCGTGGCACCCGAGCCTTCGGCGAGCATGAAGAAGAAATGGTTTCCCACACCGGAGGAGAAGTGCGTGTTGACGTCCTTGGTGCCAGCCGACCAGCAGCTGTGCGAAACGTTGTCCAGCGCCGGGTTGTACATGTACCGGAACGGTGTGCCGTCGCCGTCGAGGTCGATCTTCTCACCGATCAGGTAGTCCCCGCGGTCGGCGGCCACGTTGGCCTGAAACTCGACCATCGTGCCGAAGATGTCGCTCGTCGCCTCGTTGAGCCCGCCGGACTCGCTCTCGTAGATCAGCCCGCCCGGCACCATGAACTGGGTGACGCCGTGGCTCATCTCGTGAGCGACCACGTCGAGCGAGACCAGCGGTTTGCTGTTGCCCGGTCCGTCGCCGAACATCATGTACAGGTGATCGCCGTTCCAGAAGGCGTTGCTGATGGCCTCCCCGTAGTGCACCCGCGCGGGCACGCCCCTGCCGTCGCCGAAGATCCCGCTACGTCCGTGCACGTTCTTGAAGTAGTCATAGGCCTGGGCGACCCCGAAGTGCACATCGACGGCGGCGGTCTGCCGGTTGGACTGGACGCCGCTGCCCCAGATGTTGTTCAGGTCGAGCATCGCATCACATTTGATCTTGACGTTCATGCCGTCGCACGTCACCCCGTTGCCCCGCAGCGGGTCGGTGAGCGTGTAGGAGCCGCCTGACAGCGTGGTGTCGACCGGCACCGTGCCCGAGTACAGGCTGTTCCCGGTGCCGGAGACGTGCATGATCGCGTCGACGGATCCGATCCGCGCCCCGGTCTGCGCATCGCTGAAGACATGCAGCCGCGAAGGCGACTGGCCCTTGCTCAGCGTCCCCTCGACCACCGTCTCCCAGGCAAGCCTGCCACGTCCTGAAGCGGCATCGATCATGAGCTCAGGAGTGCCGACCTCGTGCACGGTACCCGCGAAACCCTCTCGCGCGGCAGCCGCTGCGGCCGCCGAGGACACCTTCGGCTCCGTGCTGAGCTGGAGCGGGGCGGACAATCCCACCGACGCGCCGGCGAATGCGCCACCAGGTGCCGCGTGCATCACGAAGTCGCCGCCGCGGACCCGCAGGCCATGGTGTTTTCTGGTGTATCGGACGTGGGCTGCCCCGTCGGGGTCGACGCGGGTGGCGAACACGCTGTAGGTGTCGTCGAGCGCCGCGCGCACTGCCGCGCCGTTGGCACGGATCGCCAGATCTGCACGCGCGACGGCCGCCGCCTCGGCAGAGACGCCTGGTTCGGCGAGCGCGGCAGGCGCCTCGGCGAGCAGCATCGTGGCCCCGAGGAGTAGTGCGGTTGCGGTGGCTAAGGTCGTACGTCTCATCGTTTTCCACTTCCGGTTCTGCGTTCAGGTGTGTCGCCGGTTGCGGCCGCATATGGGACGGCGCGACGACGACCGTCGTCGCGCCGTCCGGCTTCGGGCCTGGCGGCGTGAGGTATGAGCGGCGACCGTCGGCCCGCAGCCGAGGAGACGGGCTAGGTCGTCGGACAGCGAGACGCAGCTGCCGCTCGTGGTGCCGTCAACGTGGCGTCGGACCGATCGCCCACGCCTGCGCCGGGGAGGTGATCACACAGGGGACCTGCCGGATGATCGTGTTGTTGGCGGAGCTGTTGTTGCGCAGCTCGAGGCAACGGCCGGTCCGGAGGCTGCGCAGGACCGAGTAGGTGCGCCCCGCATAGAACTCGTGGATGACCTCCCACATCGCGCCCGTCTGCGCGCAGGCAAGGCCGGACACGGCACGGACCAGGTCGGTGCCGCCGCCGACGCCGTCACCGTCCATGGCGACGATGCACTTGCCGTTGGCCTTGCTCTTGAATACAAAGGCGTGGCGGGTGGGATTCGCCGGATCGTGCCCGGGCTCGTAGAACCAGCTGATCCACTGCTGGTTCGAACCGCCGTGGCAGCTGTACAGCTGGATCGTGACGTCGTCCTGAGTCCTCAGGTCGACACACTTGCCACTGCTGTAGGCGTGGATCGGCCTCGGCTGCGACTCCACCACGGCGGCAGCCGCCGGTCCAGCGCTGAAGGCCACGGCGAGCGAAGCCAGCGCCGCCACCAGCGCCAGGGATCTGATCTTTCTCATTAACGCACCCCTCGCTCGGTCTTTCGGTAGCTCAGGGGCGTTCCATGCTGGGACACGACGTGCACCTCGTTGCTCGACGCGACCGTCGGGACCTCGAAGCCGGCTTCACGGAGATCGATCAGGCGCGCGCCGACGTACGCACCGCCCGACATACACGTGGCCGGAGGCCGCGTTCTCCCCGGCTCGTACGGAACGGGGCCGGCCCGGCAGCCTTGCTGCCTGGACCAGCCCCGCTGTGGTTCTCGGTGCCTGTGCTCTGCTACTCGTCACTGCGGGCTGCGAGCCGGGTCAGACATCTCATGTCGTTGGCGGTCAAATTCAGCCGTCGGACAGCGACGGGGGGGTACCGCCTCGCGGAGAGCGGGAAGGACTCGGCTTCCGGTGTGGTGAGGACACGTGCGTGTCAGGGCTACTCGGTTGCGGCCGTGGATCTCTGTCGGCATATCCTCGTGTGGGTGGAGCCTTTCCAGATCGATCTTCCGTCCGCCGCTCTTGAGGACCTGTGGGACCGGCTAGACCGCACTCGGTGGCCGGACGAGGCTGATGATGCAGGCTGGCGTTATGGCACTGACCTCAGCTACTTGCGTGGTCTGGTCCGGTATTGGCGAGACGACTTTGATTGGCGTTCGGTCGAGGCTCGGCTCAACGCTGTGCCACAGTTCCGCACGGAGATCGATGGGCTTCAGGTGCATTTCGCGCACGTGCGTAGTCCCAATCCTGACGCAGTGCCGCTGATATTCAGCCACGGCTGGCCGGGGACATTCGCCGAGTTCTTGCCCCTGGTGCCGCGGCTATCGGATGCGTTTCACCTGGTCATCCCGTCATTGCCCGGCTTCATCTTCTCCGCGCCCTACACCCGGCCGGGACCACGCCGGATCCACGACGTGTGGGCCGCCCTGATGCAGCGACTCGGGTACGCCCGGTTCGGCGCGTGTGGTAGCGACGTCGGTGCCCGGGTAACCAGCCGTCTGGGCTGGTACCACCGTGACCGGGTGATCGGGATTCATATCTCCAGCGTGGACCTGGAGTGGCCGAACCCGCTGCCTGATGACCTTTCCGAAGACGAACGCGCCTACGTAGCCCGCTGCAACGCCTGGGAGGACACCGAAGGCGGCTACGCGGCCATCCAGTCGACCAGACCTCAGACCCTCGGTTACGGCCTCACCGACTCGCCTGTCGGCCTGGCCGCCTGGATCGTCGAGAAATACCGTGCGTGGGGCGACTGTCACGGCGATATCGCCACTCGGTTCACTGCCGACGAACTGCTCACCACGATCAGCCTCTACTGGTTCACCAACACGATCAACTCGGCGAACCGGCACTACTTCGAAGCACGCCATGATGCAGCACCGCTGAGGCTGCCGCCCGGTACTCGCATCGAGGCTCCTGCCGGTATCGCTATGTTTCCCGGTGAGGCAGACCTCCTCGTGCCACGCACGTTCGCGGAACGCTGCTACAACATCGTGCGCTGGACTGATCCGCCTCAGGGTGGACACTTCCCGGGGCTAGAGGAGCCCGCCCTGCTCGCGGACGATATCCGGGCCTTCTTCGACTCCCTACAGGCCAGCTGACACGTCGTCTGGGGATCGTTACCAGCTCGGATGCGATGCCAGTGGGAAGGTCTCCAACGAGTGCGCCCGTCAAGTTCGGCCGTCAGGAGCCGAGGGCGAGTAGACCCGGGAAGGCGTGTTCGGCCTTGTATGTAGTCCTGTGCTGGAGGCAGTGGTAGAGGCATCCCAGGAATCTGTTGAACAGATTTCGCAAAGCCGCGGTATGGCGCGTTCGCCGATGCCACGTCGCCGATCGTAGTGAGAACGTGGCCCAGGGGAACGCAATGCGGCGAACGCCCACATGTACCCGGTCGCTGCCAGGCGTCGATTCTTGACGGTCCTGGCGACCACGACGTGGCGGCGACCGGAGGCGCGTGCTATTGGGCGCGGCGCCGGCGTAGGCTTTCAAGGCCTTGGCATCGGCGAACCGTGCGGGGTCGTCGCCGATCTCGGCGAGCACCCGCGCGCCGGACATCACTGACAGGCCGGGCAGGCTGGTGATGATCTCGGCGTCGGGGTGGCCAGGAATGCCTCCTCGGTTGCCACAGCCAGCTCATGCACGGCGAGGCAGGCGGCGTTCAACAGCTGGAGCAGGGCGATGGTTTGGCGGCCCATCGCGGCCTCGACCGCCGGCAGCTGGCGCATCTGCTCCCGTCGGAAGGTCTCGCGGAGGCGCTCGACGTGCTCATCGGTGCCGCGGCGCAGCCGCCCGGCCTTGGTGAGCAGAGCGCGTAGCTGGCTGCGGGTGAGCTTGGCGGCCTCGGCCGGCGTTGGGGCGGCGGTCAGTACCGCGCGGGCGTGTGCGGAGTCCAGTCCGAGGTTCTTGTCGCCGTGGAATGCGGTCAGGGCGGCCGGGTAGTACAGGCGCAGGTGGGAGCGCAGCCGGTTGAGGTTCTGCTGGCGCTCCCAGACGGCGTCCTGGTGGGCGCACGCCAGTACGGCTACGGTCTGGGCCAGCTCGCTGTCGGCAGGCAGCGGTCGGTGGGCATTGGCGTCGGTACGTAGGATGTTGGCCGGCACACGGGCATCGGCAGCGTCGGACTTGGCGCGGGAGACGCTGGTCCGGTCGCGATAGCGGGCCGCAGCCAGCGGATTGATGGCATACACCGTGCGCCCTGCAGCCCGCAGACAATGGGGCAGCAGGCCGTGCGGGGTTTCGATCGCCACCGGAATCGGATCTTGCGGATCATCCCCGTGAGCGGCCAGCAGCTCCAGCAATGCGCGCAGCCCTGCCGCGTCATCACTGATCCGGAGCTTGGCGACCTGGTCGCCGTCCGCGTTGACCAGGGCTATGTCGTGCTGGTCTTCCGCCCAGTCGATACTGCAGAAGATCTGACTCAACATGTCCTCCTCGCGTTGCGGCCAGCGCCTTTGCGCTGGTCAGTGCCATGCGGAGACGCGGCGCTCTAATAGAAGTGATCAGGTCACGCCATCTCATGAGCCGTTCGTGTCTCCAGCGACCGGCAGGGACCTCGGTCTAGGAAAGACCTCGTAGCTCGCGAACTGCTGAGAGGTCGGCCCCTGCCGCGGGCTGAGAACATGAAACCGGAGCAACGCTGGTGCCGCCGGACAGGACCCGCGCTCACCCATACCGGATGGGCACTGAACCTGGCTGATACCTGTCCGACGGCAGTGATCAAGGAGCCCGGTCTGACCAAGGGGATCGCGGTCGCCAGAACGGCGGAAGGGCTTCCGTGACCTTGGTGCGTACCTGCGAAGCGCCGCTCGTACTCACCAGTGAGCTATTAGAACGGTGTGGCCACCGCGTTGAGGCAAGCCTTGTCGGCGCAGTGAACCACCTTGAGGTCGTTGGTGCCGCCGCTCTTGAAGACGGCAATGGGAAGACCGTCGCCGCCGATGGTGATGGACACGTTCTGCTCCACGGAGTCGAACTCCTCGACGGTGGTCCGCGAGCGTCCAGTCGCGTTGTCCGCGCAGGCCGAAACCTTGCAGTGCACGATGCGCATGTCGTTCCAGCGATCATCTCGGTAGGCGATGATCGCATTGCCGTCCGTGCCGAATGCGAGACCGTGCTGAGATCCGTCGAAGTCGACGACGGTGAACGACCCTGGTCCGCCTGTGCACGGCCGCGACGAGCACCGGAACAGTCGCAGTTGTGGGTCGTTGTCGGAGGAGAGCTGGGCAAGTATCGCCGGGTTGCCGCTCGGGTCGAAGGCCACCGTTCCGGAGTGAGCGCCGCCGGTGATGGCGATCTGCTCCTGCGAACCCACAACGGCACATTCGGCGTCAGCGCATCGCGCGAGCTTGAGTCTGCGGCCGATGTTGTCAGCGTCGATCGTCGCGTACAGCACGACGGGGATGCCGTCCGGACCCACCGCGATGGACACCCAGTTCGCCGTACGCCCTGTATACACAGTACGGGACAGGTAGCTCTCGCACTTCACATCGACGCAGTGAGTCACCTTGACCACCGACGACGTGTTGGGCCCCGTCCGCTCGTAGTCCACATAGGCAATCAGTGGCAGGCCGTCGGGGCCGATCGCGATGGAAGGCTTGCCCATCACCCGCGTGAACGACTCGATCGACCGGACCTGGTCCATCGTCGCGCAGGTGACGTCAGCGCAGTGCGCGAACATCACATCGTTCGTGTACACCCACTCCGACCATGTGCTTCCCGTCCGGCGGCGTTGGGAGACGTACACGATCGCAGCCTTCGCGTCGCTGCCGACCACGGCGCTGCTGAGAAGCCCGGTGTCGAGGTTGGAGTAGGGAACCGCCGAGGTGGTGTACGAGCTGCATGTCGCGTTGCTGCAGTGTGCCACCTTCAGCCGCTTGTCGTTGCCGTCACGGTAAGTGATCAACGCCAGCCCGTCGGAGCCCTTGACGATCGACGGGTCACCGACGATGGCCGCCTCGTCGACTACCGACACCACGGCGAATTCATCCTCCACGGCCGCCGTGGACACGCCACCACCAGCAGCGCCGGATGCCGGGGACAGCGCAGCCTGGCTCAACCCCAGCAGCATGGCCAGCGAGAGTGCCCATACGCCTGCTCGTCTCCGGCCGCCGGTCCTCATATTCACCACAGTTACACCCTCTCGTTGAACGGCCGGCGGGATCTCGTCTGTCCTCACCTGATGCGGTGTCGGCTCCGTGTCTGCTCGACGTTCCACACCGTTCCGTCCGAGCCGATCGCAGGTTCCCTCCGAGGGAGCAGAGCGCATACCCGCCGTGCCGCGCCGGCTCGGGAGCGAGGCCGACCGCCGGAGCACCTGACCGGGCAGCGCTCACCGGCTGACGGCGGTGACGGAGAGGGGAAGACGCCGTAGCCCTGCGGGGGTGCCCGCCATGATGCGCGGGCGTTCGGCTGCTGCGGTGCCTTCCTGCAGCCGCTGCTCGAGCCGCTCGTAACTGGCGCACCGTCGATCACGCCTGCCCTCGGGGAAGGTCACCGACTCCAGCTTCGTCAGGAACTCGCTCGAAGGCAGGTTCATGGTGGTCTGGTAGGCCGCACAGGATGCCACCAGCACCCAATCGCCGCGGGCGGGAAGGCACCCGCCCAGGGCCGACGCATAGCAACTGTCGACGACCACGACGACACGAGTGCCCGCACCGAGCCTGGAGAGTAGCCGCCCCAACCCGGCCACCGGCACTTGAGCATCCTGCAGGCACCAGCTCACGTCGGTTGAAGCCGGTCCGGTACGAATACTGTGCCCGAAGTAGGATAAAAACAGCAGGCCGCCCTGTCGCAGAAGGTGCCGCGTCCGGACGATCTCGTGCCGCATCGCCGCGGCCGTGGCCATGGTTCCGAGCAGGGGGACCTGCTCGACCACTCCCGCAGCGGCGCATATCCGGGTGAGGCGTTCCAACGCATCGCGGCCACCCCGGATGGGGGCCCATGAGGCCCCTACCGGGGTGGTCGCCTCTGTCGCCAGCAGGTGAATCGCCCTCGCCGGGAGCTTAGTTCGCTTCAACTTCGGTGATCACGGTCAGCACCGGCCGCGGGCCGTAGTCGCCACTCCCCTTCGTGGAGAACGCCTCCGAGTGCTTGGCCCAGGCCTCAGGAGAGACGGAGGACCAGATCGTGGGCGCCACCGGTGGGTCCGGCCATGCGTCCTTCTCCTGGGGAACGATCACGTCGACCCCGTCACCACGGACCAGCGTGACATCGCTGGTGCTGCGGAAGTGATAGACGCCTTCGCCCAGGACCAGCTCCGACTCGCCCGCGGAGATCAGATCCCCGTGCCGCTCGGCGACGAAGCCCGTCGCGTCGGAATAGGCGAGACGGTCGATGCGGATGTCCTCCTGGGCGACCATCGTGAGGGTCGTCGGCTTACTCACATACAGCGCCGCGGCGAGCGTTGCGCCCAGCGCCGCGGTCGATAGAGCATTCGCGACGGTGCGCGACTTTACTTCCATGACAACCTCTTCAGCCAATGAGACATGCGATGTGGACTGTCATCCAGTGTTCCGATATGGATGATGCGCCGCTGACGGGCGACTGGAGTGGCGGATGAGGCAGACTCAAGCCCGAAACGGGGCGACCGGCACTGCATCGATCGTCGCCCGCTCCGGCCCGACGGGCGCCGGGCGACCGCTGCCGACTCTCCCAGCCAGGCAGCCGCACTCTCCATACGATCAGCTTTCGGGCGCGGCCCGGCGCGCCGGCAGGGGACGGTCCGATCCACGGTTGCGCAGGCGGCGGAGCATCCTCGCGTCGCCGAACCCGACGTCACGGGCGGCCGCCTCGACCGTGGCACCATGCCCGATCAGGTGTTCGGCGCGTTCGAGACGCAGCAGCTGCTGGTAGCGCAGCGGTGTCATACCGGTCGCCCGGCAGAACGCTCTGGTCAGAGTACGTTCACCCACGCTGACCGCAGAGGCCAGCTCCGGCAGGGTCAGCGGCTGAGCGAACCGGAAATCGATGATGTCCTGCACCCGGTGCACCACGTCATTGACGTGCGACCGGAATCGCAGCATCGCGCTGGCCTGCTGCTCGTTTCCGTTGCGCCGTGCGTAGACGACCATCTCGCGGGCCACCTGCGCTGCGGCGCCGGGACCGTGGCGGCGGGCGAGCAGGTGAAGGGCAAGATCGATACCGCTGGCGATGCCTGCCGACGAGACCAGCCGCCCGTCGGTCACATACAGCACGTCCCGAACGACGGTTGCCCGCGCGTGGCGTCGCGCGAGCTCGCCCTGTAGGTCGTAGTGCGTCGTGCAGCGCCTTCCGTCGAGCAACCCGGCCTGCCCGAGCGCGAACGCGCCGGCACAGACGCTGGCGACGATGCCGCCGCCGTGGTGATGAGCCGACAGCCGGGACAGGGTCGAGGCGGAGAACTTCGCGTGACTCTCGTGCTCCGGTGACCGCCAGCCGGGCACCACGACGAGATCGTCGGGTGAGAGCTCGGGCCACGTGATCGAGGCGCGCAGCGAAATGCCCTGCGCGGTCGGGACGTCCTCCTGCTCGCCCACGAACTGCAGCCGGTAGTCGTGGCCGAGGTCGGCCGCGGTGGAGAAGGCCTGCGCGGGGCCGGCGAGGTCCAGCAGGTGCAGTTGCGGGGCGAGCAGGAAGACGACGGTGCTCACGCGCCGGTCAACTCCGCCACGGTGCGGATGGTGGCGAATCGGCCCGCGAGCGCGTACTCGGTGCGGGTGATGATGTCCTGGACCTGCAGCGTGCGCGGGTCGGCGAGGATCTCGGCCAGCGGCCTGCCGGGCGGGGCGTCGCGGTGCTCGATCGGGTGGGTCGCGGTCGCGTCGATGACATAGGTGACCTCGTACCCGAATCCGGCGGCGCAGCGGGCGGTCGTCTCCGCGCACTGCTCGGTGCGGATGCCGCACACCACCACCTCGTTGATTCCGGCGCCGATCAGCAACTGCTGCAGGTTGGTGGTGTTGAACGCGTCGAACGAGGTCTTGGTGATCACCGGCTCGCCCGCGGCCGCGGCCAGCCCTTCGATGAGTCGCACGTATCCACTGGCGGGGTCGAACACGTTGCCGGTGCCGGGCTCGACATGAAGAACCCAGATGATCATCTCGCCGTTCGACCGGAACGTCTCGGCGAGTTTGCCGACCTGCTCGGCGATGGCGGGGTTCGAGACCGCGGCCCAGTTGGGGCGCTGGCGGAAGGATTCTTGGACGTCGACGACGACGAGTGCACGCTTCATGACGACGATCCTGTCCTGCTCGCCGCGGAGTCGTCAGGCACCATCTTGCCCGGGTGCGGAACGATCCGGTCACCTGTTCTTCGGCCAGTGCGCACAGCGGCGACGGCGTTCTCCAGGACGACTTTCGTGGGGCGATGCTGATGGCCGGTCGCTCGCATCAGCAACCGGCCATCAGGAACCGCTGAAAGGCCGTCGAATCTCTCAGTAGACCTCGTCGACCGGACCAGGCCTACGCGGCTGGCCGATCAGCGGCAGAGCTTGGAAGGTGTGGTCCTGCCAGATGAGGCGGGAGGTCTCCTCGGGGTAGGCGGTGACAGTCGGCTGCACGTCGAAGATCCGCACCAGGCGCTGCGCGGTGTCGTAGGCCGGCCAGCCGGGGTCGCCGTGGGCGGCGAACGCGGTCCACGCCGCCCGCATGTGCGCGGACAGGACCTCAGCCTCCGCGGAGGGAGCTTCGCCGATCAGCGCGGCGGGCTGCCCGCTGGCCAGGTTGCCGAACACCAACGGCACGTCGAGGCCATGACAGGCGCCCAGGATGCCGCCCATGCCCGGGGCCGACCAGGTCAGCTCGTACACGTGGGCTCGGCCGCCGCCCGCGACCTGAGCCTGGGCCAGGTGCAGCGACGGCATCCGGAACAGCCAGTCCGAGTTGACGAGTTCGTAAAGCTCGTCCGGGCCGGCGGACGGGAATCCGTCCAGGTAGCGGTTCGCGCCGTCCGGGCCGGGCGCTAACACCCTCAGGGCGGTCTCGGCCTGCTCCGAGGTCACCTGGCCGAGCAGTCCCTCGAGCGCGGTCAGCAGTCGTTGCTCATCGCGGGTATGACCGACGACGAGCTCGACGTCCCGACCGGCGCCACCGGCCAGAGCCTGCCAAGGGGCTACCGGCAGCACGTCGCCGTCGATGACCGGCGCGACCGGGATGGACCGATGCGCCACCTGGCCCCAACGATCGGCCCGCCCTGCCATCGCGGCGGTGACCGCGTCACCTGCGGCCGCGAGTGCGGCCGGGGCGACGGCGGACAGGTCACCCACCGTGGGCCTCAGCCCCAGCTCGGCGGCGCACGCGGTGGCAATGTCCGTGGCCAGGGCGGGAGAGAAGAACGTGCCCTGCACACTCTGGGCGATGGCCCGCTGGAACAGCCCCGCCGCGCGCGGCATCGCCAGCAGCGCGGCGACGGCGCCCGCTCCGGCCGACTCGCCGAACACGGTGACCCGGCGGGGGTCGCCGCCGAAGGCCCTGATGTTGGCGCGTACCCAGTCCAGGGCGGCGACCTGGTCGAGCAGGCCTCGGTTGGCCGGCGCTCCCTCGATCTGCGCGAAGCCTTCCACACCCACGCGGTAGTTGAAGGTCACCACGACGACGTTGCCGTCCCGCGCCAGCCGGGCGCCGTCGTACTCGGGCAGGCTCGACATACCGATCAGGTAGGCCCCGCCGTGGATCCACACCATCACCGCGAGCTCGGCGCTCGGGTCCAGGTCCGGCGACCAGACGTTGACGGTCAGCCAGTCCTCAGCCGCCGGGTCCGACGACGCCGCCATGGGGGAAGCGCCGGCCTGCGGCGGCGCGGCACCGTACGTCAGCGCCGTGCGGACGCCGTCCCACCGTTCAACGGGGTGTGGCGCGGCGAAACGCAGCGCGCCGACCGGGGGTTGAGCGAACGGGATGCCTCGAAAGACTGCGAGGCTCGCCTCCTGGCTTCCGCGCAGCGCCCCGGCTGCGATGGTCACCTCGGGAGAGGATGTGGCAACAGTCATCAGACAATCATCGCGCGATGATATGTCGCCGCGCTGACGTCGGGCTGAAGCGGACTCGGAATCGCGTATTCCGGCGCTCGTCATGCGAAGGACCGGCTGGGCGCGGCCATGGCCGGGCGGATGGCGAAAACCTTGCGAGAGGTGGCCCGCCCGTGCGGGAGGGGACCGTCGCGGATCCGGACGGAACCGCTGGAACGCCTCTAGAGGTCAGTACGACCCGCTACTTCCACGATCCACACATCGGAGGTGTCATACATGATGCCCGACGAACTAGAGCTGTTGTCAGCGCAGGAGGAGCACGCCTACCGCATCATGGTGAAGCTCGACGGGACCCGGCCCGATGATCTTGCCGGGCTCACTGGGCTTCCGCACGACGAAGCTGCCCGGCTGCTGCGGTCGTTACAGTCCCGCGGCCTGGCAGCGGAGGAGCCGGGCGAAGAAGCCGTGTTCCGTCCGCTGCCGCCTGACGTCGCGCTCGGCAACCACCTGCTGCGCCGTCACCAGGCCCTGGAACAGGCTCGGCAGCTGGTCGGCGAGCTGAGGGACGCCTACTGGGCGGGCATGCGCCGTTTTGAAGCCGACCACCTGGTCGAGGTGATCGTCGGTGGCGGTGCGTTGCGCGAACGCCTCCAGCAGCTGCAGGACGGCGCCCGGGAGGAGATGCTGTGGTTCTGCCGGTCCAACCCGGTGGTTCTGCCCAGCGGCGAGAACACCGCGGAGCTTGACGCACTACGCCGGGGCGTGCGCTACCAGGTGATCTACGACCGGCTGTTCCTGCAGGCCCCTGGTGTCCTGAACAACGCTCTGGCCGGCATTCGGCTCGGGCAACGGGCCCGGGTCATGCCGAACCTGCCGGTAAGGATCGTCATCGCGGACCGCACCACCGCGCTCTGTCCGCTGATCCGCGACACCGACGGCGGCGAGCCCACCGCCGCTGTCATCGGGCCCAGCGAGTTGCTCAACGCCGTCATTGCACTATTCGATGCGTACTGGGCGACAGCCACCCCGCTACATGGCCCTGGCGACACCGCCGCCCCGGGCCCCGACACACCCGATGACGACGAGCTGTACGTGCTGTCGCTGATGGTCGGTGGTGTGCCCGACAAGGCCATCGCGTCCCAGCTCGGCGTCAGCCGCCGGACTGTGCAGCGGCGGCTCGACCGCCTGATGGCCTTGGCTCACGTCGGCAACCGCCATGGCCTGGCCTACCACGCCGCCCGACACGGTTGGCTCTGATGGTCGACCGGCGCTTCGTCCCCGCCCGGCGGCATCCAGCGGTCGGCGAATCGCCAGGATCCATCAGGAAACGATTCGTGACAATGTGGAACTTACTGGAACGTCACCTTCGCACTAGCAGGTGTTCATGATCTGAAGGCTGGTGAAGGTGTTGGGTAGGCGACGAAGCCTGAAATTGGTGACCGTTGGTGCGGTGCTCTCGGTCTTGTCCGTCGGTGGTGCGGCCCGGGCTGGCGCCTCGGCGGCGGATGGCGGGGTGGCGGCTGGTCCGACGTATTCGATCACCGCTGACAGTCAGGTTGACCTGTTTGTTCAGGCGGTGTCGGTTCGGGACGCGGTGATCAAGATCGCGGGGAATGTCAATCTGAACCTGAGCGGCAAGCAGGATCTGGCGGTGGCGCCGGGGGTTCAGATCATCGGCGATCAGTCGACGTACCCGAAGGGGCCGCGTTTGTTCACCTCCACGAACCCGACGTACCTGTTCGATATCGGTGACGAGTGGGCTGGGCCGAGCGACAACGTTCGGATCAGTGGGATTCGGTTCGATGGCGGTACGCCTCAGGGGACCGTCAACAGTGTCGCTGTTTCGGTTCGGTCGAGCATCAACGTGGAGATCGATCACAGCGAGTTCTACGGGTGGGGGGTGGGCGTCGAGGTCGTTGATCCTTGGGGGAATCGGATCACGTTGGCGAACGCCTCGACGGTCCATATCCACGACAACTACATGCATGATCTTCAGGTGCAATTCGGTTATGGCGTGGTGACCGGCAAGGGTGCCTCCGCCCTGATCGAGGAGAACGTCTTCTACAACAATCGGCACTCGATCGCCAGCGACGGGAGGGAAGGCTCCGGTTATCTGCTCTATCGGAACCTGATCCTGGCGAACAGTGGGATCAACGCCGACGAGCAGCAGATCGACATGCACGCGGTGAACCATTGCGGCGACGGGCACTGGAACTGTGGCCCGGCCGGTGAGTACATGGACATCCGGTACAACACGATCCAGCACGTCGAGGGCCGTTCGTTCCTGCTGCGCGGGGATCCGTACCATCGCGCTGATGTGGCGTACAACGTGTTCGCGCTGCCCCAGCAGGAGGCGTTGCATCAGAACGAGGGCAACGACATGCTGGTGTGGGGCAACACTTTCAGCCTGAACACGTACAACGACGCGAAGTACTGCGATTTCGATGCCGATGGTCAGACGGATCGGTTCATGGCCACGGGTATCACCTGGTGGTACAAGTCGAGCCTGACCACCCGGTGGACCTATCTGAACCAGTCGACCAAGCGTGCAGGCAGCCTCACGCTGGGCAACGTAACCGGTGACAGCCGCTGCGACATCAGGCACGACGGTGTCACCTTCGACGCGGGCATGAACCCGACCCGGGGAACTGACGTGCTGTGGCGCAAGGTCGATGGAACGAACCCGCTCGTGTGGCAGGTCAACACAGTCGGGCAGGTGCCGGCGTCGAAGAACCCTGGTTCTGCGCTGGCCGGCAGCGATCAGATCCTCGGCACAGGGGACTTCGACGGTGACGGTGACAGTGATGTCATCACCAAATCGACCGATGGGAAGGTCCATCGGGTGCTGATGGACAACGGCCTTGCCTCCTCGAAGGACACGCAGCCCACCTGGATCGGCCCGATCCTGGCCGGCGTCGGGGACTTCGACGGTGACGGCGCCGATGACGTGTTGTGGCGACGGGCCGGGGGCCGGCTGGAGATCTGGTTCTCCGGTATGGCGATCCGCTCCGCCGCGCCGACGTTCAACAACTCGGGCGCGCCGGTGGCCGACAGTATGCAGATCAACGGTGTCGGTGACTTCAACGGTGACGGGTACGCCGACATCCTGTGGCGCGACGCCCAGGGTGATGCCTCGATCTGGTACATGAACGGCGGCAGGTTCGTCAGCTCCCTCACCCACCCGGGTACCGACCCGTTCCACGTCTTCCAGGTCGCGGCGGTGGGCGACTTCAACGCCGACCACCGCGCCGACATCCTGTGGCGGTCCACCGATGGTCGCCTCGTCATCTGGTTCAGTGGCCAAGAGGCGGGCAAGGTGTTCCCCACCTACAAGAACCTGCCCGGGTGGCTGGCCAGCAGCACCTGGCACATCAAGAACGCCGGGGACTTCAACGCCGACGGGCGTGCCGACATCCTCTGGCACAACACCGCCAATGGTCAGGTGTTCATCTGGTTCATGAGCGGCGGCACCTGGCTCGGTGAGGCTTTCCCCGGCAACGACAGCGGGGGTGTATGGAAGATCGAAGGACTCCTCCCGATCCGCAACAGCTTCGCTAACACCCCGCCCCCACCCAGTGGCATCACCGTTGTGGTCCCCAACCTGACCGGCCTCACCGAAACCGAGGCAAGCCAGGCCCTCCGTGACAGGAACCTGCTCACCGGCCTTGTCGGCACGGTCATCGACTGCGGTCTGCTCGACGTCGTCGCCGAGCAGACCCCCAACCCGGGGACCGTAGTCCCCGCCGGAACACGCATCCACATCGACACCGGCGTCGTACCCGCGCCACCGGCCAGCTGCCAGTAACGACAGCAGCACACCAGGGGTGGGACGCCGAACAGCGTCCCACCCCTTCCCATGTCAGCAGGGACGGCAGTGGGTGTACGAGATAGCTGTCAGACGGTGGACTGGCTGCGGGAACAGGTCTGTATGGCGCACGGGCCACCCTCTGGGCGGAGGTTTCACGGTCGATCCGACCGGCCACGCTCAGCGAGGAGCCTTCTCAGAAACGGATGGGCGTCCTTCCCCCGCGGGAAGGACGCCCATCCGTTCTGTCAGCGCAGGTCGTAGGCGCGTACGACGGTCTGGGTGACCGTGTTGCCCACGCCGTCGGTGGCCCGGGTACGCAAGGACACATGGCCAGTCCCCGCCGGAATGTGCGCCGTGTAGGCGTCGCCGCGTCCCGTCACCCGCACCGCCCGCCAGCTCTTGCCCTCGTCGAACGACACCTCGACGACCAGCGTCGTGTGCCGCGGCGCGGGCAGCCCCGCCTGGTGGCGCAGCCCGATCCCGACGGTGTGCGGCCGCCCGCCGACCGAGCCGTTGAGGTCGGCCGGCACCCGGTAGTCGACCTGGAGCAGCGCCAGCGGCCTGCCCTTGTCACCGGACACCGTCGCGGACCGGAAGTCCCACACCGTGTCGGTGTGCGTGGCCCGCGCCCACTCCGCCACCGGCCGTGCCGTGGTCAGCTGGAGCCGGTAGTCGGCTGCTCCGGCCGGCACCGCCACGTCCCGCATGGCGTCGGGCAACTCCGCGACCAGCGTCCCGTCGCGCCACAGCTTGGCTGCGACCTGGTCGGTGAAGTTGCGGAACCCGCCATGGCCGGCGGCGTCGACGAACTCGGGCACCCGCAGCGACAGCTTGTCGCCCAGACGTGTGGAGACCAGACCGTTCGCCGCCGCGGGGCGGACGACCGGCCCGAACCAGGTCTCCCGCGCTTTGCCCGGCCGGTAACTGCGTGGCAGGTCGGTGATGCCGCCGACCAGGATGTCCCCGGTGATCAGCTCATATTCCTGGTGCACCCGGTGGTGCCACACCGCGTCGCCGGCCGACACCCACTCCTCACGCACCGACGGTGTCGGCACGAAACGCGTGGTGTCGTTCCAGGAGAACGTCTGCCACGGCCGCCACGCGAACCGCTGCTCCCGCGTCCACGGCTCGCCGCCGTTGTGCACGTAGCTGGTGTCGATCCGCATCGAGTTCGCGGTTGTCACCCGGTGCACGATCCGCTGCGGGACGCGCCCGTTCTCCACGTGGAAGACGTCGTACAGGTAAGGGCTCACGAGGTTGACGGTCAGCTCGATCGTCGCTCCGGGCCGTCCGGCGCGGGCAAGCAAACGCTGCCCGTCGTCGTTCGCGACGAACATGGCCGGGATCGGCTCGCGCGCACCCAGCGGATTCCATCCCGTCCACGCCGAAATGCCCGCGGGCACGACGATCACGATCGCCACGGCTCCCGCGGCCGCCGCCGCCGCGGTCTGCTCCTGCTCGGTGCGGTCAGGCGCCGCCTCGACCAGTGCCACCGCGTCGCGTACCCGCGCCGCAGCGAGTTCGTCCGGCGTGCCGGTGCCCGCCCGGACCAGTTTGAGCCGCCGCGGTCCGCTGTAGCCGGGTGACTGGTGCAGCAGGTTGATGTCGAGTGGGCCGTCGACACCGTCGACCTTGGTCTGCACCCGCGGCGCAACCAGCTGCCAGCGGGACGAGAACTCGTACGTGCCCGCCCGGACGGGTTTCGTCGGCGTCACGCTCACCTGCTCGATGTCGCTGAGGTGCATCGTTCCGTGGCTGATGCTGCGGCCGTTGGGGAACACACGATGTACGTAGTAGCTGAAGGCGGTCTGCTGCTCGGCCGGCTTGGGCGTCTCGATGCGGATCGGGGTGCCCTTGCGGGCGTCCAGCACGACGGTCATGTCGCGGTCGACCTTGAGCTCCGGGTCGGTGACGAGGGTGTACCGCTCGATGGGCCGCCCGTAGTCGACCAGGCCGTGCAGCAGGTATGAACCCTCTTCGACCTGCACGTCGATGCCATCCTCGTAGAAGAACGTGATGGTGTCGGATCGCCTGCCCTCGCTGTGCAACATCGCCAGCGACACACCGGTGGGCTTGCCGTCCAGGTCGACAGCGCGCAGCGTGACGGTGTGCTTCTGTCCGGCCAGGGTGATGCCGACCGCGGTGCGCAGGGCGACGCCGCCGGGGCCGGTCGCGGTGATGACGCCGCTGTGGGCACCCCGTTCCAGCTTGGCCGGGTCGAGGGTGGCGGTCACCTCGGCGGTGCCGTTCGCCGGGACCGTCACCTGGCTCGCGCCCACGGTCAGCCCGTCTGTCTCGGCCACATCCCGATCGAGGTTGCGCAGTTCGACCGCAAGGTCGAGGGTGACCGGGGCACTGCCGGTATTGGTGAACGTCAGCGTCCGCGTCAGCGGCGGTGCCGACGGGGCGTCGATGACCAGACCGAAGTCGGCGGTGGCGGTGCCGTACACGGTCTGCGTGACGGCCCGGGACACGTCGACCCGGCCCGCGCCCTGTTCGTACACTGTAAGCGACGCGTTGGCGCGAGCAGTGCTGACCAGAGCGTTCTTCAACTGTCCGGCCTTCCAGCCCGGATGGGCCTGGGCAAGAAGCGCGGCCGCGCCGGCCACATGCGGACTGGCCATCGAGGTGCCGGAAGCGGACGTGTGGTTTGCGTCGACCACGGAGCCCATGGACGTGCCTGCCGCGCGGGCCGCCACGATGCCGACACCCGGCGCGGTGATCTCGGGCTTGAGGCCCTCGTCGCCGACGCGCGGACCGCGACTGGAGAAGTTGGCCAGGTTCTCGTTGCGGTCGACAGCCCCGACTGTCAGCGCCGACGCCGCCGCGCCGGGAGAACCCACACTGTATTCGGCACCCTGGTTGCCTGCCGCAATCACGAACAGCGAGCCGCTGGCGGCGGTCAACCGGTCCACCGCCAGGCTCATCGGGTCCTGGCCGTCGGTGGCCTCACTGCCCAGGCTCAGGTTCACCACCTCGGCGCCCTGCTCCACCGCCCACTCCATACCTGCGATGATCCAGGACTCAAAGCCGAAGCCGCCGTCGCTGAGCACCTTGCCCACCAGCAGGTTCGCCCCGGGCGCGACGCCCTTGCGGGTGCCGCCCGAGGCCGCGCCGGAGCCACCGACGGTCGCGGCGACGTGCGTGCCGTGCCCGTGCCGGTCGACGGCGTCGGGGCTGTTGGTGAAGTTGCGGGCCTGCCCGATGCGGCCGGCCAGGTCGGGGTGGTTCGCGTCGACGCCGGTGTCCAGGATCGCCACGTCAATGCCCTTGCCGTCGTAGCCGGCGGCCCAGGCGTCGGGCGCGCCGATCTGCGCGACGCTGCGGTCCAGGTCGGCCTCGACGCGGCCGTCCAGCCAGATCCGCTCGATGCCGCCGCCGAGGCGTCCGCCCTGCGCCGCGCGATCCCGCACGCTGCCCGCCGTGTCAGCCGCGGGCGCGTTGGCACGCCAGAACTCGGCAAGGCCCGCCGGGCTCGCAGTCACCGCCACACCGCCGATGCTCGGCAGGTCGCGCACGGCGGTGATGCCTGCCCTTGCCTGCTTAGCCGCCATGCCGTCCGCGTAGCGCACGATCAGGGGCAGGCCGGTCGCGGAGGTGTCCCCGTATCCGTCCGCGAGCAGGTCCTCGACGTCGAAAAGGTCGGCGTCGAGCGCGCCCGAGACCACGTAGGGCACCGCATCGGATGGCAACACGCGCAGGCCGCCGTCGACCTCCAGCGTATGGAAGGTGATCCGTTCCCGGCCGGGCGCCGGGCGCACCGTGGCGGTGGACCGGCCCCCGCCGGCATCGATCAGCGTGACGACGTCGCCGGTTATCAGGGTGACGCTCTGGGCACCGGCCGACGGGATCGCCGCGGTCCGGTCGGGCGCGGTCGTCGCGGCGGCAGCGGTCTGCTGCGCCGGGCTGACCGCGGTGAAGGTGAGTACGGCCGCCATACCGCCGGCGGCGGTGGCGCGGCCCAGGGGTGACCACATCGTGTGCAGCTCCTCACAATCAACGCCGCTGGCTGCGGCGAAGTTGATCGGATTGTTCAGCGGCGAGGGCCCGCGGTCACTACTGCGAGCACCGCGCAGAAGAGACAATGTCACCAGGTGGACAGAGGCCATCACTGCATCGCAGCCGCCTGACTACACACCGTCAGGTCGGGGTGAGGGTCGCCGGTTCCGACAGGTCGTTCTATTCTTCGCCCTGGGCGGCAGCAGCACCATGCGGAGCACTGCAGGTCCGCAGCAGCCCGAGTCAGCCCGGTGGCATCCTTGTGGCCGACGAGATCGACTATGCGGAAAGGCATGAGCTCCACAGCGAGTTGAACCAAGCGCCGACACGCGCCTTGGACGGCAGCAGTGCGCGGCACCGCAGTCCAGGGCGGTTCCGAGCACCAGCAGCAGTGCTGCGGCATCAACCCGCCCGCCACCAAACGACTGCACAAGTACCGGGAAAACTTCCGCTGCTCAGCGCCACCCTGAATCGGTTTGTCGCGATCACCGCCCAGGCATGCTCCGCACACCTTTCCGGAAATGCCGGGGAGGTTACCAGCGCGAACAAGTCGTCGAATGATTCAGAAAGCACCTCGTCGATGGACTCCGGAAAGCCTGTGGCGGTCAGCTGGACACTCAGCGGCTGCACCTCGCCGACCATGAGCAGTGAATGCAGTTGTGAATCAGTCATGCGGAGCAGATTCGCCGCTCGGTCGCACTGCAACCGCAGCTCGCCAGCCTCCCGCGGCCACGCCGGGCCCAACGCCAACGGCATCGTGGCCAGTGCCGCGATCAGATCGGGAATGTCTCTACGGGGGCGGCCTTGTGCCTTGCCTAGGCAATATGGCACGAACTCCGGAAGACCCATGCCGAACGCCGCCGCAGCCAGCCTCAACCAGAACTCTCTCGGCAGCTCCATGTCCCGACCAGTCTCCTGCGCGAACCAGCCCACGTCCTGCAGGCCATTCATCCACAAATGAAGATAGGCGAACCTTGCGCACTCGGTCAGCTCTTCACCTAGCCCGCTCTCAGAGAGCAGATCTAGCGGGATCAAGGACTGGGCTGCCGCAAGCAACTCCTCGACTGTGCCCTCTGGGGGAAGCGCATGATCCGCTAGCCAGTCAGGAACCATGACTCTCCTACATCACTCACTAACCAGTTGCCCGGCGCTTGGCCATCCACCCTGACACGATGGGCTGAAGCCACACTGAAGGCTCCGCTGCCGCCAGCCTCCGTTCAGGAAGATCGCGTTGCGCCGACCCGGTGCACCTGGTCTATCAAACCGCGTGGATGGCCTGCCGTGGTCACGCAATGCCCGCCGCGAGTGGGCTGCGCTGGCAACAACGGCTCCAGCGCAGCCCACTCGGCATTTCGGGGGCACTCACGGGCCGTGGCCCCCCGACAACCCGATTCATGATCGACGAGATGGAACCAGGACTGTGGGCGACTGGCCGTCACTCCAGGCCTGGAGGCCCCGGCTGCAGCACCGGGCGAAGCCCGCCGAGGGCGAGGTTGCTCTGCGAACGAGTGTCCACACCTGGGAGGTCGACGACCATGGCGAGCCCACCGACGGCGAGCGCGACGAGCATGTGTGCCGCACGCAACTCTCGGGACCCCAGTAGGACTTTGTCATGATTTCAGCCCGCGCGTGGCTTCCGTTGAGGGAACCGGGTTTCGCAGGTCGGGCATGTACCGATGAGTCGGACGAGGATGGCTTGGATCTGAGGCCAGTGCGAGATCCACCAATGCGGCGGTAACCACAATCAGGCACTTCTTTCTTGACCTCGTCCTGGTGGTCGGCGACGAGGTCCCGATGACCGGTTGAGCCTCCAGCAAGGCCGATGCTGGCGCGTCGGTCGGGAAGGCACACCTGGGGTGCTGACTCTAGTCGCGGAGAATGGGGTGCGCCGTGAGGGCGTCTCGTTGCTTGGATGACTTCATGCCGGGAGGGCGTACGGCTGATGCTGACCGCCGCACCGAAGGCCGAGTCTGCGTTGGGGTGGAGCGATCCACCCCAACGTAGACGTTCGCAGGGTCACTGGCGGATTTCGTATGCCCGGATAATGGTTTGATCGACGGTGTTTCCGGAGGCGTCCAGAGCGTGGGCTCGCAGCGAAACGAATCCTGACTGACGCGGGTGTCGCACTAGGAGGAACCTGTGCCCGACAACCGTGATCACCTTCGCCCGCATCCACGTCCGGCCGTCGTCATGGGAGACATCGATGGTGAGCCTGTCGATACGGGTGGCGTCGGAGTCGGCGGTAGGTGACGGTCCGGGTCAGCACCTGGTCGTCATCATGCGGCCACTGCTGGCGGCCGAAGCTGACCGTGGCTGGGCTCGTGGTCACCGTCTGTGTGACCGCTCGGGCAACGTCGACTCGGCCGGCACCCTGAGCGTAGACACCGATGGTCGGGTTCGGGTTCGCGGACGCGATCAGCGCCGACTTGCGCTGGTGCGGGGTCCACTGCGGATGGCGTTGGGTGAGGACAGCGGCCGCGCCTGCCACGTGTGGCGCCGCCATCGACGTGCCCGACATCGCCGTGTACGACTCCCCTGGCTCGCCGGACGAACCGTCTCTTCCTCTGGCCGCTGTGATGTCGACGCCAGGTGCGGTGATCTCAGGCTTCAAAGCCGCGTCACCCACCCGCGGACCGCGGCTGGAGAAGTCGGCCAGTTCATCCGTCTTGGTGACCGCGCCTACCGCCAGGGCGGCGTCGGCGCTCGCCGGGGAGCCTACGGTTGAGTCTGCCGCCCCGGCGTTGCCGGCCGAGATGACGAACAAGGCGCCGTACTGTGCGGTCAGGTCGTTGACGGCCTGTTCCAGGGGTCTGCCCCAGGGCCGTCGGTGCTGCCCAGGCTCATGTTGACCACGTCAGCGCCGGACTCGGCGGCCCATTGCATCCCAGCCAGGATCCACGACTCCCTGCACCCGCCAACAGCGCACACTTTACCGTCGAGCAGGCTGGCACCTGGGGCAACGCCCTTGTACTTGCCGCCGGACGCGGCGCCGCTGCCGGCGATCGTGGACGCGACGTGCGTGCCGTGACCCACATGGTCGAGCGCGTCGTCTGCCTCAGCGGCGAGGTTACGGCGCGAGGTGACCTTGCCCGTCAAGTCCGGATGAGTGGTGTCGATTCCCGTGTCCAGCACCGCTGACGGTGACCCCGGTGCCGTCGAACCCAGCCGACCACGCGCTCGGGGCGCCGATCTGCGCCGTGCTCGCATCCAGCGTGGGCTTACGCAGGCCGTCCAGCCACACCTTCCCCTGGCTGCCGGACTTCACCGCGACTGAGCTGGTCAGCGACTTCCAATAGGCGGCCAGCTTCTCCTTGCCCACCTTAGCGGTGTAACCACGCACTGCGGCGAGTTTGCGGATGGACTTCAGCTCTCTGGGTGCGGCGGCGCTGTCGCCGGTGACACCGGAGACGACCAGCCCAAGGCTTGCGTGCTTGTCGTAGCCCGCTTCCAGCAATGCGGTGACGTCGAACAGGCGCCGATCGAGCCGATCCGAGCGCAGCAAGGGCAGCGCATCAGATGGAATCACGTACCGGTGATCCGCAACGGCATAACGGAGAAAACGCACGCCGTCGCGCGGCGCCACCGCGATATGGCCGCTGCCATATGACGTGACCTGGTCACCGGTGACCAACGTGACCGTGCGCGGCTGGGCCGCCGCCGGCCGGCCCAGCGGCGCGCTCGCGGCGGGCGGTGATGCGGCCGTCGCACCACCCGTTCCCGTACCAGCCGCGAGCAGCGAGACCGCCAACGCGGTAACCATAAGACCGCGTACACGGCGGCCGCCTGACTTGAGGGATGACATCCTTCTCTTCCTTGATCGAGTCCGGGCCGCAGCTGAGGCAGCATCCGGCCACGGGTAAGCCGCTGGGCTTCCGGCGGCAGCGTGAGGTGGTGTTGCAGTCGCGTGGGATTGCCGACCACCTGCCGCAGCGAAGCGAACTGGGGCTTCGGCACGGGTCAGCGTTCGATCTCGGTGGCACGGCAGCGTAGGGGGCGCGGAACGCAGGTGAGCGCTCTGCCGAAATCGTCGCCAACGCCTGGTCGGCGGGTGTGCCGTGCGCACCGCCGGCACACCCGCCGACCATCCATCGATACCGTCACACAGGGTTTTGCGCGAACGCGACATCAGGCGCGCGGTTGCCGGCCCAGTCCGCAGCGTCGATCAGGCTCAGCGAGAACACGGTGCACAGGGTCAAAACGGCAGGCAGTACTCCCACCGCGTCGTGGAGCATGTCGTTGGTTCCGAATACCAGCCCCGGGTCGTATCCGCTGATCGTTGCCGGGTACCACCACAGCGCGTCTTTCCGCGGCGCGGCGTGTGCGTCCAACACCGAGAGAACATTCGCAATGGTGCTGAGCTCCAGGACCATCAAGCCACCGAACGCCGTGACCAGGACGGCCATCAGGCGGCCGCCTTCACGAAGCTTCGCCCGCACCGTGATCAAGCCCATCAGGCCGAGGCACCAGGTCGCTGTGGCGGGAATTGTGGCCAGCAGGCTTTCGCCCAGCGACTCGCCCGCCATCGGGATGGAGGGCACGGTCCAGACAAGGGTGACCGCAGCAGCCAGGGCGAGGGGTACCACCAGGCCAGGCGCCGCGATGAGCCTGGTGCGCCCCATTCGCCGTCCCCACCACAGCGCCAGGAGCGCCACCGGAACCAGCATCGCCGCGCTGGCGATTGCCACCGTCTGATAGCCGGCACCCGGGTCGACATTGTTGAACACCATGATCACGGCGGACAGCGCAACCAGTAGCGCGGCGCCGAAGACAACCGGTGCGGCCATGATGGTGGCCAGCGTAAAGGTGCGCGATCGTGCTTCGGCCATGGTCATCGTCTCCGGTCTCTGAGAAAGTCGGTCGGACAGCGCGCACCAGGCCACGTCGGCCAGATCACGCGCGGGTCGGGGTGAGTGGACGAGCATGTCGGCGACCTCGTCGCCGTAGCGTTCGCGGATCGAGCGCGGGTACACCGCCAGCACCCCGCGAACAAGCCGTGGCGACATCAGGCCACCGCCAGCCGGCGCAGACCTGTACCGGCAACCGCGCGCATCCGTTGCAGCTCCACGTTCAGGGCCGCGCGGCCGATATCGGTGAGCCGGTACGGCTTACGACGGTCCTGGTCCGGTAGCGCCTTGATGTATTCGTGCTCCTCCAAGCGCCGGATCGCGCCGTACAGGGTGCCAGGCCCGGGGCGTTCGCCGACGAGCTCGGCGATGTCGTCCTGCATGGCGTAGCCGTGCTTCGGCCCCGCCGCCAGGCTGATCATGATGAGCACCGCAGGTTCGGAGAACCTGCCGAGCTCGGAAAGTCCATACATGGGGCCCCCTTCCTACGTTCAGCGCTATATCGCTGAACGTAGTATCGCAGCACGTAGTACGCCGATGTCAAGCCCCTGCGCAAGCGGTGCCCCAGCAGGGCACTGTCGAGAACCAGGCGCCCACCTATCGATGGAACACGGCGGAACGGCGAGGCCCGACGCGGCACGCCACTCTGGACGATGGCACGCGTCGTGCCGCAGGAAGGGCGAAACAATGAAAGTTGGCCGCAGACTTACAGACGACACTGACCGCGACCGCATCGATGATCAGCCCGGCGCTGGCCACGACGCCTGAGCCGGGGCCGCTGGCCGGGGCCGAGGTCCGGAGCTTTGATCACGACAAGTGCCTCGACATTCGGCTCCAGGACTCGCGCACAGTCCAGCAGTACACATGCGATGGTGCGATCAACCAGCGATGGGTCTACAGCTACTGGCCGGACAGTAATGACTTCACGTTCTGAAGCCCCTACAACCAGGGGTGCATCTCCGACACGTTCAACTTCTCAACCGAGAGGCGCGAGATCCTTGCCATTCCCGGCTCCTGCGAGACCTCGAACGCCCGGTGGGTTCTCCACTACACAGAGAACAAAAGCCTTCGATCAACCTGCGCTCGATATCGACGCCGAGTCGCGGACAGAGTCGGCGGTGCCGGGACTGCGATACCTCGCCGACTGGCTCAACGCCGATGCCAGCAGGGCCTTGCTCCAGCGCGTTGATTCCGAGCCATGGTCAGCGCAGCTGAGACGGCGCGTCCAGCATTACGGCCACCGGTACGACTACGGCCGCCGCGCCGTGGCCGCGGACCCACAGTCATCCGCTCCGCCGCTCCCGGGATGGGCAGAGGAGCTGAGCATACGCCTGGTGGGTGAGGGTTTGATGGACCAGGTGGCCGAGCAGGTCATCGTCAACGAGTACCAGCCAGGGCAGGGGATCAGTGCACATGTCGACTGCGTGCCGTGCTTCGGCCCAGTGGTCGCCGCCGTCTCCCTCGGGTCGTGGTGTCTCATGGACTTCACGAATCCTGCCGACGGCACGAAGGTCGCAGTGCCGATCGCACCAGGCAGCCTGCTACTCATGACCGGTCCGGCCCGATACACCTGGCGCCACGCGATCGCCGCGCGCAAGAGCGACCCCGGACCGATGGGCAGGATGCTTCGCGTCCGCCGTGTTTCGGTGACCTTCCGTACGGTCCTGCACCCCGGTGAGTAGACCGCGACGCTGATCCGCCGGGTCGACGGCGAGATCTGTCGACCCGGCACGGTTCCACGAGTACGGGTAGGGGCGAGGCCCCACAGGTCTGGGCCTGACCATCGGTCGGTTCAAGGAGCTTAGTTGTTGACCTACAGTGCGACGGTCCCTGGGTCTTTCCACCGTTCACCTGAGGTTTCTGGCGCTTCCGGATCAGGTGTACCAGCTTGCACAAGCGCTGGTGGATACACCGCAAACGCACGTGCGGCACGAACCTACAGGCCCGCGCGAACGAGACCGGCAACCTGCTGTGGATCTCCGGCGCTGCCCGGCTCAACCCACGACCTGAACGCCGCCAGGCAGCACGGCATTGTTGACGCCGCCTTCCGGCACGACGTGCAGCTGTGGGCCGACCGCGGCTGCCAAGGCGAAGCGCCCGCCGTGATCACCCCTGTCAAAGCCGGCAAGAACAAGCCACTGATCCCAGCAGCCGAGGCCTGAACACGCCGCCCGTCGTGCTCCGGGCGAGCGCGCCTTCACCACGTTGAAGTGCTGGCAGATCTTGGCCCGGATCCGCTGCACTGCCGGCAAGACCGGTGCCATCACGCGAGCCATCCTGGCCCTACACCACGCGGCATCGACACCAATCAAGACGAAATGAACTCAGCGTGGTTGTTCCGCATCGTCGTGCGAGCAGCCGATGTCGGGCGTACGAGGCCGCAGATCATCAAAGTCGATAACCTGGCCGTTCGTATCCTTTATGACGACGCTCTGCAGAACCCGCGCGAGAGCCTTGGCCCTCCGCAATTTCGTATACATGGGTGTCAGAGTGTCGCTCTCCATCAGCCGTTCGATGACGTCCTCGGCGTCAAGGTGCGTGGAGGATGCCTGCTGGATCACCTGAGTCGCGAATTCACGTTCGGTCACCTTGATATCCATCGCGTCTACCAGTCCGTCAAGGACGCTCTCGGCCATCAGCCTGTTTCGTGTCCATGCCAGAAACTCCGCGTCGGCGCGGGCCTCAGTCGTCCCCGCGGCGCTGAAGTATTCGGCCAGTGACACCCCTTCGTTGAGTTGATCCTCCAGGTCCTTCTTTCGGTCGGCCAGGGCCTCCTCAAGCATCTCAGCCGGGATCGCCATGCCCCAGATCCGCGCGATCTCCTGTAATGCCAGATCGCGCGCGGCGTACAGCTGCCCTGAGCGCCTGGCGCGGGTAAGGCGTGTCGCCACCGCATCGCGGAGGGCCTCGACGGTGTCAGCACCCGTAGCCGCTACGGCGAACCGGTCGTCCAATGGCGGCAGTTGCCTCTCCGCCACGCTGCTCACGGTGATGGCCAGGTCGGCCTCCTGACCGGCGAGCTCGCCGCCCACAAGCCGCGTCTTGATCGTTTTGCGAGCCCCCGAAACCATGCCCACGACCGCCTCGTCCAAGCCTTGCAGCAGGTGACCTGACCCGACCTCGTGCAGGACGTCGTCAGCCTGACCTCGCTCGACGTCGGCACCGTCCACGGTCGCGGCGAGAGACATCCGCACGAAGTCTCCCGCCTCGGCCGGCCTGGACACCTCGTTCAGGAAGGCGAATCTGGCACGAACGCGCTCGATGTGCTCATCGACCTCGTCGTCAGGCAGCGTGACCGGATCCACCTCGACGACGATGGCGGACAGATCGGGAAGCGCATATTCCGGTGCGAGGTCGACCGTAGCGACGAACCGGAGGAGACGAGGCTCGTCGAGTTCGACGATCTCGACTTCCGCGAAGTTCCGCACGCTGACCTGGTGCTCCCGCACCGCTTCGGCGATGCCGGTGGATATGGCGGCGTCGACGGCCGGGGACAGACTCGCCCGATCCGACCCGCACAGCCGGAAAGGCAGCAGGACTCGCTCCCCGTGCGCTCCGTGCCCGCGCTCCGCGGCGGGACGACCGTCCGGCAGCACATCGTCGACCTCGGACCCGAGCGACATGTGGACCGAGAGCTTCGCCTGCGAAAGGCTGACTACTTCGATGGTGCTTTCCATCCGCGTCTTCTTCATTACTGCCTCCGGTATGTTGCGGGCACAGGGGCATGCGGTCAGCGCTGTCGACGGGGCTCTCGCTGCCAAAGTCACGACGTAGGGGCATGTTCGTAACATCGCCGAACGGCGGGGGCGGGTGACCACCTTCCACCGGATCACCCGCCCCGATCGCGGCACGCTGTGCCGATCGCCGATCCTTAACGATCACGAGCTATTTGCGGCTGCCGTCCCAGACCCCGAGGTACAGGTCCACAGCAGTGCCGGGTTGCACAGCAGTCCCAGCGGCCGGAATCTGCTGTGCCACCTTGTTGCTGTCGAAGTACTCGCCGACCGGAACGGTGCGGATGGGGCCGAGTGGGAGCCCAACCGCTTGGATGGCGGTGGTCGCGGTCGCCCGTGTCTTGCCACGAACGTCCGGCACGGCGATGTTGACCTTGAACGTGAAACTGTTGGCGAACGAGTGGCCGTAGTTGTCGGTGACCGTGAACCCCACCAGGTAGGTGCCGGCTTGGGTGAAGGTGCCCGAAATGATACCTGCGGGTGTCCACGTGAGGCCGGGAGGCAGGTTGGTGAAGGTCCAGGTGAACGGGCCCTGCCCCCTGACCACAGCCGTGTTCGAGTCGGAGAACCACTGCGTGCCGCGCAGGACGGGCACACTGACGCCGTACGAATTAGCGGCGAGCTTCAGCATCGAGAACGGCATCGAAAGCAGCAGCTGCGTGTTGCGGTGGATGAACTTGGACTGGTGGTCGCCGACGCCTTGGAGCTCGTTGGCGGCCACTTGGCGGCCGAGTGCCGCGAGCGCCCTGGGGGTGCTGGTGTCTCCGTTGTAGTTGAGAGGAGCATCAGCGTCGACCATCGTCGTGTAGATCGACAGAACTCCCGCCCCTTCGGTCATCTCGATGATGCGGCTCTGGATCGGCCAGTCGATGTGCGAGGCGGTGTTCACCTCCCAGAAGCCGCCCGGTGTTCCGAATTCCGGCGTCCGCGCGTGCGGCCAGATGTTGTTGCTGTGCTTGTGCCCGTCGACCATCAGCACCACGTTCGGAAAACACAGGAGCAGTCTCCGGAGGTGGTCACCGCCCCAGTAACGCTCCTGCCCGGGCAGGCTGGTGGTGTTGGTCATCGACGACAGCGGGTGGTGACAGTAGATGACGATGAGCTTGTCCTCGACATCGTGGTACTTGTGTATGAACTCCGGAGGCGGGGCGCCGCCGTCGGAAACCGGGTAGTGGATATCGATGTAGTGCGAGCTGTATGCCTTGAGCCGCTCATACAACCACCCATACTGGGTATCGCTGATGGCGCCACGGGGGCCGACCATGTCGGTTCGGGTCGAGTCGAGGCAGATGAACCTGAACAGGTCGTTCGGCTGTGCGGGAATCTCGTAATATGCCTTGTTGCTGCCCGAGGTGAAACCATGCCCGGCCGGTGTACCGGTCGTGTTGAAGTGCTCGGCTATCCAACGCGTCTTGGTCAGCAGGAACCGCGACGGGTCAGCTGTGACGTCACGGCCGGCGAAGCCGCTGGTCAAGCTCCACAGAAACTCCATGTTGTCCGGGTCGTACCACGCGGGATCCGAATCGAGGACGGGGGGCAGCGGCTCCCCGAAGTCGGACGGCTTGAAGGCGCCGACAGCGAGTTCCCGCATGTCGTCGCCGAAGATGGGCATGTGGGCCGGGGCATTGCCTTGCACCAGTGCATCGTGGTTGCCGTACGCCGCATACCAGGGCATGCCGAGGCCCGTGGCGTCGAACTGCCGCCGCGCCGCCGACGGCAGGTTGGGCACATTGGGGTAGCCGGCCTGGAAGTACCGGTCGAGTCGCCCCTCCTGCTCCTGGTAGGCCTTCTGATCAGGATGCCAGTACCGCACGTCGAGCGCGCCGAAGGCTCCGCCGCCCACGCTCTCGTCGTTGCCGAGATCTCCCGAATCCGGGCGCACGAGATTGCCGTCGAGGAGGTCGATGTACCACCGCAGCTCGTTGTACTGCGCGTTGTCGATCATGTCGCCGGTCACGATCGTGAACCTGAGCGGCAGCTGTGTCTTGGGGCCCTTGCCGACGCGCCGGATCGCCCGGCAGATCGAGTCCGTCAACTGGGTCGACAGCATCTCCTGTGCCCGGTAGGCAGCCTTCGTGGGGTAGGAGCCGAAGTGAGGCGCCCCCTGGTTGGCGTATTCGTCAAGCCACTCGACACGCATGGGCGACTGGTCGTCGACGATCTGCATGTCGCTCATCTGCGCAAAGGCGATCAGCGGGCGCTCGACCGGAGCCTTGGTGAGCCCTTCGAGGACGTCCGAACGCAGAATGTGCGGCTCTCCCGGCCCAAGCACGATCGTCTTGAAGGGGCCGCTTGTTCCGTCGATCAGGAGCGTCTGCTCCAGAGTGGTCTTGTAGGGGGGCTCGACGGCGTAAGCGGCGTTGCCGCCACCGCGGACCAGGCCGAGCGGATCAGCGGCTGCTGCCACGGCACCGAGGCCGCCAGCCAAAAGGAGTTTACGACGACTTAGGCTCACAGAATGGCTCCCGCGTCAGATGGACATATCTCGCTCACCTGCGTTCCACCGTGTTCCACCGCCGGATTGCGTCGATGGCACGAAGACTCCGCACGAAGCCCTGATGCGCAGACGCGACCAACTGAATACGTTGACCGATGCAATGGTCGGTGGGGTTGTCTGGGTCTCCGAGGGCCCGGCCCGCTCATCGAACGAGGTTCGTTGCCCGCGAGACACGTCCGTGAGGATGTAAGGCGAAGGATCAGCAGCGATGGCCCGAGTCGCCGGGACCGCGCCGCGCAGGGACCGCAGGCTTTGCTGCCTGCGGTCCCTGCTCACGAGGCCGCCGTAACGGCGTGGCGCACCGGCGGCCTCGCTAGACCGCCGGACCGGGCGGCCGGGTGAGCACTGCCTCCAACTGCCAGACATTGTCGCCGTGGCCCGGGTTCGACTGGCTGACGTAGACGCCATTGATCATGAACCAGATGTAGACCTGCTTGGTCGTCTCGTGCTGCCAGACGATGTCCGAGTGGCCGTCTCTGTTGACGTCGGCGACCGCCTTGACCTTCATCGCCGCCGGGATCGGCCCGCCGGGTGTAGCCGGGAAGAGGTTGACATGACCCTTGCGGGAGATGCCCATCTCACCGTTGACCGACAGCCAGAGAGTGTCGGCGTGCCCGTCGGCATCGAAATCACCGACGCCGGCGATCTGCCAGACGCCCATCTCATCGGTGGTTCCGGGCGTGATCGTGCCGACATGAAGGGCGCCGGACATGTACCAGATCGCGGTCTGACCGTTGGAATGTCTTAGCAGGATGTCGGCACGTCCGTTGCCGTTGAAGTCGCCGGCACCTTTGATCTGCCAGGCCGCGTCCAGCGGCGCGCCCAGGTTGTCGCGGCTGGGCGTGGCGACCCGGTCCTTGGTCCCCGAGAACCAGATTTGGAGCTGGCCGCCGGAAAGCCGCCACAGCACGTCGGCCGACTTGTCGCCGTCGAAGTCCCCGACTCCGCCCACTACCGCACCGACCATCGTGTGCTGGAACGCCGGTGCCCCGACCACACTGCCGTCACGGAGGTAGGTGACCCAGATGCCATGGTCGGCGGCGCGTGTCAGGACGTCGCCGTGTCCATCGCCATTGAAGTCACCGGCTGCGATGACCTGTCCTCCATGCACGGAGGACGTGCTCTTGGTCACCGGAACCTGCCCGACTTCGTTGACCCGCCAGATCAAGGACTGGCTACGGTCGGCCTTGCCCCACAGCACGTCTATCTGCCGTGCCGACGCCGGTCGGTTCAGCACCGGCAGCACCGCGACGGACTGTGCATGGCTCGTGATCGCCATCAGCTTCGTGATCGCCGCGGTAAAGTTGGTGGCTTGGGAGATCGTCACATAGCGCACCTCCTCTCCGTGGAAGGCGACGCAGCGCTGCCGGTACTCCCGGATGCGGCCGCCCTCGCTGACCGGAGTCGCCGTGCAGGCCGGGGTGAGACGCTGGATGTTGGCCGAGTTCGCGGCGGCGATCTGACTCGTCAGGGTCGCGCTCGACAGGTTGAGGCGGCTTCTGGCGATCAGCGCGAGCGGGCCCACGGTGTTCATCGCGAATGCCACGTCGTTGACTGCCGACCTGTCAGAAAACGCATTGATGTACTGCGCCGCCAGATTGGTGCAGAGTGTCGCGTTGGTGGCGAAGCTTTCCAGCAACGTGGTGGACATGACGGGAAGGTTCTCCACGTCGGCGACCGCGGAATTCGTGCACGCCCGCACATCGGCGGCGCCGATCCCATCGACTTCGCTGATGATCGCATCCCTCGCGTCGGCGACCGCGTCCAGGACCCTTTCCGTCGCAAGCTCCAGCTCGGTAGGACCACCTTGGAGGCCCTTGTAGATCTCGTAGGCCTTCTGCGCGTACTCGATCACCTTCCCTGCTTCTTCCAGCGTGAGGGCCTGGGCAGGACTGGCGCCAGCCACGACGACCCCGAGAGTCAATCCGGCGATTGCAGCCATGCTAGCCGCAGTCCGGACGACCGGTCTTTTCACGATAATCCTCCCCTTTCCTGGACAATACGACGCGGGCTGAACGCAGCGGCTGCACCAGCGCCTGCTTCTCCACCCGTTGCCGCAGCCCGCAGGCAGAGCGGCGTTCCAGCAGGTTCCACATGCCAGGAACGGCAGGCGAAGTGGTATGCCGCCTGCTGCCCGCCGCCTGTGCGGTCGAGCCTGGTGTCGCGGTCCGCAGACGTCCTGCTCCATCCAGCACCGGGTTCTGAACCGAGAGCCCTATGGTGGAGCGATGGGGCTCGGAACGTCACCTCTGCCCTGGCGCGCCAGGATCGCGGACAGCCGATACAGCGGAAACGCCACGCCGTCCGGGCCGCCATCCCGACACGGTGCCAAGCCGGCAACATCAGGGTCACCCCGTCAGGCGAAGGGGTGACCCCGCGAGGTCAGGGCCGCAGGATCCCGTCGATGAACACCCACGGCGTGAAGGGATCAGCGCCGCGATGTCTGTCGGGTGCGCCAAACCTGACTTCTCGCCGCGCCACCGAAGCAACATCCGCGCAGTGCACGACCCCGAGGTCGTCAGTGACCTCAACCTTCGTGAACGGCGGCGTCGACATCACGGCCGGAGGTTCATGTGCATGGCCGTCCACGGCGTGATCGAGTTGGAGCCCGGCGCGGTCTGCCGGCAGTGCCACAACTCGCCTGAGGGTTCGACGCCGAAGATGTTCACCCTGCCCTGAGCGTCGGTCTCGGCCGCTACCTGTCGCATCACCCTGGTGTCGAGCGGCACCCATCCGTTCCAGATGTCGACGCCCGGGCTCTGGGAACGTGTCCAGACCCGGCCCTCCGGGCTCACAGCGATCAGCATCAGCTCCCCGGTGCTGGAGCGCGCTGCCGCGACGTATTTCACCTTCAGGCCCCCGTCGAGCTGCTTCCAAGCCGACCACAGGCCCGATGGACTACTCTGATAGCGGTGCCAGATATCGCCGCTGGTCTTCACCGCGAACACCTCGATCCGGCCGTTCGACTGGTGGCTTTCGGCCGCGATCGCGCGGACGTTCACCAGTCCCATTTGTGCCCACGCCGACCACGTGTTCGAACCTGCCCCGGTCTGATATCGGAGGAACGTCTCGCCGGCGGCGTTCGCACCGAACATCTCCAGACGTCCGTCACTGTTACGTGCCATTGCGACCGACGTCAGCGCTCCGTCGAGCCGCCCCCACGGCTGCCAGAAGTCGATGTTGGTCTTCGCCTGCCGTCGACGCCAGATCTGCTCGTTCTGCATCACCCCGACCAGTTCGATCCGCCCGTCCTGGTTCGCCTCCGCGGCCGTCGAACGCCAGCCGGCCTCACGAGACTGCGACCACGGGCTCCACACACCCGAGCCCGGGTTCGCCTCAGGTGCATGGAACAGGTTGCCGTGCCTGTTGACGCCGAACACGTCGAGCCGGCCATCCGCGTGCTTCGCCACCGCCACCGAGGAGCCGCCGGACGGCGAAGGCGGATCGGTGAACAGTAGCTTGTTGGTGGTCAGCGGCGGAGAGGTCACGACCCCGCTCGCCATGTTCTTGATCTCTGCCTCGATCTGTTGCGGGGTGGCGTTCGTCCAGCCGTCACGCTGGAGGATCAGCGAAACAGCACCTGCCACGTGCGGCGCGGCCATCGACGAGCCGCTCATCGTCGCGGTCTGATTGTCTCCTGTGTGGAAGGCCGAGACAATCCCCACCCCAGGAGCCATGATGTCGACACACGGCCCGTGGTTGGAGAAACCGGCCATATTGTCGTTGACGTCCGAGGCACCGACCGCGATCGCTTCCCGGACGCCCGCGTTAAGCGCGGTACACGCGTCCACGGCGAGGTTTCCGACGGCGGTGACGACAGGGACACCGGCGTTGATGACGCCCTGGGTAGCGGCGCTGAGCGCCATGGTCTTCGCCTGGCAGTTGACTACCGGCTCGGTGGCACCGCAGTAGATCTGAATGCTGGCGTTGAGCACCGCAGGCTTAGCTGCGTTGACGGCCACCCACTCGTAAGCCGCCACGATGGCTTCCATCGGCCCGTACCCCGAACAGTCGAACACGCGGAGGGCGCCGATTCTCGCCCGTTTGTTGACGCCGTACTTGAGGCCCGCGATCGTCCCGGCCACGTGTGTACCGTGGCCGTGGCAGTCCTCGGCCACGGGATCGTTGTTGAGGAAGTCCCAGACGCTGAACGCCCGGTTGCCGAACTCACTGTGACTTAGGCGCACCCCGGTGTCGATCACGTAGACCTTCGGCTCGATGCCGGGCCCGGGCTCGTGCCACGTGTACGAGCCGCTCAGCGGCCGATTTCGCTGGTCGATCCGATCGAGCCCCCAGGTGGGATTCTCCTGGGTATCGGCGACACTCGCCTGACCTGCGACGAACACCGACTTCACGGCCGGGTCTCCCGACATCTGCGCGACGCTCGCCGCGTTCAGTTTCACCGAGAAGCCCTGCAACACACGGCTGTAAACGTAACCGACCTTGCCGCCGAACTTCGTCGCCAGAGCCTTCGCTGTTCCCTCAACCCCCACGGATCGCACTGAGGCGCTGTCGTGGAGAGTGACGATATAGGTGGTGTCTGCCTCTACGGCGACCGCGGCAGCGCCATCCGCGCCCCGTGCAGCACTCGCCGTGCCGCCGCCGGCGCCCAACATCACCCCGACCGACAACGCACATGCCATGTATCTGCCTGGCCACCTGCCGAACCGGGCAAGGCTGCGTAGCCTTCTCATGATCTCGTATCTCCTCTGTTCCGTCTCCCAGAGCTGAACGTTCCAATTCGTTCCCTGCCCCGATCGCGCCGCCGAGTCAGGGGGTTGTTCGCGCGCTACGGCCTCAAGCCGTGGATTGCAGCGGTCGGCGGTGCCGTCGACCTCACCAGCGACGGGCTGTTCGGGGAGATCAGAAAGCAGGGTTACCAAGGCATCGTGCTAACGGGTCGCCAAACGAAGCCCGCCAGCGCGGCGGGGGACGCGAACCTGTTCGAGACGACCTGCGCAGCTATGGGACGGCGCGGCTGAGCACCGTGGCGGGCGGCCTGATCGTCGACGAGAACGGGTGTACGCCACGACGCGTTGGATGAGTGTGGAAGGAGGACTCAACCGCGGATCATGGCAGTGACCGGCTGAAGCTGGGTACTTGCCGAGCCCGCGGTCCGTGGTGAGAATAAGGCCGCTGATGTCGAGTGAGGGCATGCTGGACGAGTGCGAGCACAACCCCAAACTGTGCCCTGCTGCGCTTCACCAACATTGTCCCCACCGGGGCGGAGTGGCTGCAGAGCACGGCCAGTCCGCGGCCGATCATCTGATCGATGTCAACTCCGTTTGAATACTGTTCGCGGCCCTCCGACGCGCTCGCCGCGAAGCAGGCCGCCGATGCGACACTCAGCGGCACCCTGCTCGGACTGGGCATGGTCGCGCTGCTTGTCGGCGAGTCGGCATGGCCAACACCATGGTGATCTCGGTGCTGGAGCGGCGGGCCGAGATCGGGCTGCGCCGCGCGCTGGGCGCCACCCGGGGGCAGATCCGGGTCCAGTTCCTGACCGAGTCGCTCCTGCTGTCAGGGCTCGATGGCGCCAGCGGCGTGGCAACGGTCAGGCAAGAACCCGCTGCAAACCGCCCGGCAAGATCCACTCGAAGCCTCACGCCGGAGGCCGCAGAGGCGATCCTCCAGTAAACGGGCTCCTTCGCCGAGGTCACGATCGCCGCGCGAAACGGGGCGCCGCTGGACGAGCCCCCTTCGCATCGGCGGGGAGGCTACCGCCCGACAATCCGTGACAGGTTGTGGCATCACGGCCGGCGGTAGGTTTTGAGCTGGCCGTGGGCCGACAGCCGTGCGCTGAGGTTGTCGGGCTTGTCGCGAAGTGTGGTGTCGAGGAATGCCGCACTGACGTCAACGGTCATACGCAGGCTTTCCAGGGGGCCGAGGGAACCGACCAGTGCGGGAACGGGCGGCAGGTAGAGGGGGCCGTCGGTAAAGGTCAGGTGCGCTGAACCCGGGACGGTGAGCAGGTAGCTCGGCGAGGTGCCGCGCTGGAGGACCTGGTCGAGACTGGGGAGGTAGGTCGGGTTCTCCTGCGGATCGACGGGGTGTGCCACTGCAAGGATCGGCTGTCGGATCGGCTGGTTGGCGGGGTCGCGGGGGAATCCGTCGAGGTTGATGACGGCGGCGAACCGGGTGTCCTGGCGGGCTGCTTGCAGCGCTGCGGCTCCGCCGATGGAGTGCCCTGTCGCGGCAGCCCGGTGAATGTCGATCCGGCCGGTCAGCGGACTCGGGAGCTCGCCCTTGTCGAGGCGGTCGAGCTGGGTCAGGACGAAGCTGAGGTCGGCGGCACGGATTGCTGTCCAGTGGACCGGGTCGCCGGTGGCCGTGACCATGGTTCGGATGGCACGGCCGTCAGCCAGGACGACTGCCGCAGAGTCGTAGGGATGATCAAGCCCGGCGACGATGTAGCCGCGGCTGGCCAGCTCTTCCGCCCAAGCCGTGTTCTGCGTTCGCACGCCGCCCAATCCGGGAGAGAACAACACGACCGGAAACCGCCCGCCCTCAGGTGTCGCCGCAATGTCGAACATCGAGTGCGTACGGGCTGGCGCGAGATTGTCGAGCAGGAATCCCGGCACCCCGAGATAGCCTGCTAATGCATCGGCGACGGTCCTGGCCTCCGGCCTGGTGCGCCCCAGATACTGCGCTTGGTGCTTGTCGGTAGCGCCCCTATGCGCGGGGTACCACAGCTGCACGACCACTGTGCGGTGGTCGCTTGGTGTGGGAGTGGCCGTCTCCTCACGGTCAGGGTCGGTCCACTCCAGCACGGTGGTGCCGACTGAGTACTGGCCGGAGGGCTCAGGGAAAACCGGGACGGGAAGGGCCCATGCCGTCACCGGGCCGAAAGCGATCAGAACGAGGCATAGCACTGATCCCGGCGCGGCCAGCCACCACCGTGCTCGCCAGACCGGTCGATCGGCGCGACGCGCCAAGAAGGTGGGGACTGCGAAGGCGAGCGCGACCCCCGCGCCGGCGAGGACCGGCACCATGTGCCAGCGCAGGCCAAGCGCCACCAACGCCACTCCAGGCAGCAGAACCAGCGCGACGGCAGCGAGCGTGACCGGCCGGCGGACGCCGGCCGAGGTCCAGCGGGCCAACACCAACGCCACGGCGCCCAAGAGAACAAGGGCCTCCAGGGGGGACATGCCGAGACCCGTGATCATCTCGGTCATGAGCCTACTCCTGACGAGGTTTGGTTCTTGAGGACGTTCGTCATCGGGCCCGAGCCGTCGTACGGGGTCGGCAGGCACATCCACTCCTGGTGACCGCGCGAATGGATCGAGGTGTAAGCGGCACCACCCGGTGCGGATTCACCGGCATGCGCGTGCGCGCCGGCCGGCGCACCGGCTGTTGCGAGTCCAGCTGCGGCCGCTGCAGCAGTGATCGCTTCTCGTCGTCTCACCATCGTCCTTCCTCTGTTACTCAACTACGCCGGTCGCCTCGATCGCACAGCGGTGGGGCGTGCCGGTCGGGCAGGTGATCGCCGTAAGTGATACGCCGCCCTACCCGGTATGCCGTTCCCCCTTGTTCCAAGGTGCGAGCACACCGTCCTGGGCTGCTTCACCAAGTGCGGCGGCGGACCGTGCCGGCCGGCCGTCGCTCGTGCTGACCGGGTCACGTCCAGTTGCTCCTATGTCAAGCGTCGGCCAGAAGTGCCCGGTGGACGACGTCGGACAGACGGCGCTTGAGCGCGCGGAGGGACTCGGTGGTGGTGTCTCCGTCGGCTCGGCGGCGTTGCAGGAAGTCGCGGGCAGGCTGGTGGTAATGGGCCTGGGTGATCACGATCCGGTGGATGGCGGTGTTGAGCTGCCGGTTGCCGACCCGGCTGAGTCGGTGGCATTGCCGGTTGCCGGACCACACCGGTAGCGGAGCGGTGCCGTTGTGGCGTGCGTACGCGTGCCGGGAACGGAAACGCTTCATACCACGTCGCCCTCGACGAACTCGCCCACGGCTGGACCGCCAGGGTCACCCTCACCGGCAACGGCGCTCAAGCCATGCATCCGGGCCTGATCATCGAAGGCAGCAACCTCAGGACGTGAACGAGATGTCACCGATCCACAGGTATTGACAATTCCTCGCAACGCCGCGATGGAGCACGACAACAGGTCTCCACTCAGAGGCCCACTCCGTGTATCGCCCGACCGGCCCTCGGACTGTTGACGCTCGCAGAACAAGCGCACTGGCACCGGAACACCGACCCCGGCGAGGGCACGAAGGTCGCAGTGCCGATCGCGCCGGGCAGTCTGCCAGTCACGATCGGTCCGGCCCGATACGTGTGGCGGCACGTGATCGCCGCCCGCAAGAGCGATCCCGGCCCGGCGTGTCGGCTGCCCGCAGCCGCCGCGTCTCCGTCACCTTCCGCACCCTGCTGGCTGCCGGTGGGTGACGCGCACTGCCGTAACGTGCGGCGGCCTCCTCAGCGGTGCCGCTCCACGTCGGGAGATCGATGCGGCGATGCCGGCAGCCTGTCCACCGGGTTGCCGGACACATGTAAGGCGACCAGTCCGGTGAGTCCTTCGGGCAGCGTGATGAGCTGATTGTCGCGCAGGTCGAGCTCAGTGAGCTGCACGAGGCTCCCCACCCGGTCGGGGAGCTCCGCGAGCTGATTGCCGCGCAGCAGCAGCCGTTGCAGGCGGGTGAGGTCGCCGAGCGACGGCGGCAGATGGGTGAGGCGGTTCTCGTTGAGCCACAGTTCGGTCAAGTCGGCCAGCTGGCCGATCGTCTCCGGCAGGGTCGTCAGCCGGTTGCCCCATAGGTTCAGGGCGGCCAGCCGCCCCAGGTCGCCCAGGGCATCCGGGAGGCTGGTCAGCCGATTGTTGGGCAGCCAGAGCCAGGTGAGGTCGGCAAGGTCGGCCAGCGTGGCAGGCAGCGAGGAAAGCCGATTCGCCATGAGGTTGAGCCTGGTCAGCCGGGTGAGGTTGCCGAACGATTCCGGCAGGCTCATCAGCTGGTTGCCGTTCAGATGCAGCTCGGTCAGCCCGGATAGTCGGCCCAGCGTCGGCGGCAGCTCGGTCAGCCTGTTGTGGCTCAGCCAGAGCCCGCGTAGATGCGTCAGTTCGGCGAGCGACGCGGGGACGGTTTCGAGGCCGAGGCCGGACAGGTCCAGGGTCCCGGCTTCGTTGCGCTGCGCTCGGGCGATGCGTTTGAGTGCCTCCGAAGCCATGGTCACCACCGGGTCCGGCAGATTGTATGAAGCACGATTGTCTCCTTGGTGGGGGCGTCGTCGTGGAGGACGGCGTTCCGTGGCGGCATTGGGTCATGCCGCCGAGCCCCGCATTCGGTCTGTCTGACAGCAATGGCGCGAGCCGGAGCCGACCATGCGATCCGGGGACGCACACCCTGTCAGCGCACTCACGGTCGACCCCAGGAACTCCTGGAACCCATCGGGGAGCATGGGACGCGGGCTTGGCGACTTGACGGCCCGGCCGCGATCTTTGTACATCATCCCGTGCGCGCTGCTTCTGGCCGACACCACCCTGCTCGCCATCCTCACCGACAACAGCCCGGACACGGCGATCCTGCTGGCCGACCACGACGACGCCGTCCTCGCCGACCATCACCGCCCGCGCCGACCAGCAGACCGCAATCGTCCTCGCCGACCACCACGACCGCACCCGCGAGCCAGAAATAGTGGAAAAGAGTCTGCTCGCACCCGGAACGAAATGAAGATCAAGTGTCGCGACAAGGACATGGCAGACAAATTCGCGCACCGCGACAGCGCCCTACAGGACCCGGCCGACGCCGCCGACGAGACCTACCCACGGCTGTGGAACGTCTCGGCCGCAGCGATGCACCCCGGTCGTGCTGCGCGCCACCGAGCCCCAACCCGCCGAGTACGTGGCCATACCCCTGCCCGCCGCTGGCCGCCGTGACCTGGCCGCCGCCGTCATCCAGTGGAACCTGCTGTGGGAGGCCGCACAGTACCGGCAGACATGTTCGACGACTGGGAACTGCCAGCCGAGATCGCCGCGGTCGCCGCCAAAGGCCACCACAACGTCGTGTTCGTCCCCCGCACCCCGACCCGCTACTACGAGTACGCGCCGATGTTTCACCTAGTGCCGGCCGCGTGCGAGGACCCGTTGTCCAGGACCACATGGATCTGGCGGGTGGGGTCGATGGACCGGTCGAGCATTTGTCGATGTCCGGTAGATCTCCAGTGCGGTGACGGCGGCGAGGGTGGCCGGGAAGTTGACAAGTAGCCGCCGGTAGCCGGTGGCAAGGATCTTCCAGTTCTCCAGATGGGCGATGACGCGTTCCACGCGGGCGCGGTGGGACGCGATCATGTTGTTGAACGCGCGGGTGTGTTCGCTGATACCAACATGATCCGCACATCGGAGGTGCACCGCACGATGCCCGACCCGCTCGAACTGCTGCCCGCGCTGGAGCAGCAGGCCTACCGCATCCTGGTGAAATTCGACTGGACCCGGCCCGACGACCTCGCCGAGCTCACTGGTCTCCCGCAGGCCGAAGCCACCCGGCTGTTGTGGTCGTTGCATGCCCGCGGCCCGGCCGCAGCGCAGCCGGGCGAAGAGTCCGCGTTCCGCCCGCTGCCGCCCGACGTCGCGCTCGGCAATCATCTCATGCGCCGCCACGAGGCCCTGGAACAGGCCCGGCAGCTGGTCGCCGAGCTGAAGGACGCATACCAAGCCGGCGTGCGCCGTTTCAAGCCGACCACCTGGTCGAGGTGATCGTCGGTAGCGAGGTGTTACGCGAGCGCCTGCAGCAGCTGCAGGAGAACGCCAGGGAGGAGATGCTGTGGTTCTGCCGGTCGAACCCGGTGGTCCTGCCAAGCGGCGAGAACACCACAGAGCTGGACGCGCTACGCCGGGGCGTACGCTACCAAGTGATCTACGATCGGCAGTTTCTCCTGGTCCCCGGCGTCCTGGACAACGCACTCGCCGGCATCCGGCTCGGGCAGAAGGCTCGGATCCTGCCCGATCTGCCGGTCCGGATCGCCATCGCGGACCGCACCACCGCGATCTGCCCACTGGTCTGCGAGACCGACGGCGGCGAGCCCACCGCCGCCGTGGTGGGCCCCAGCGAGCTGCTCAACGCGGTCACCGCGCTGTTCGACGCGTACTGGGCAGCCGCCATCCCGTTGCACGGGCCTGGTGATCGGACCGCATCCGGCCCAGACACCCGACGACGCCGAGTTGCATGTGCTGTCCCTCATGCTCGGCGGCGTGCCGGACAAGGCCATCGCATCTCAGCTCGGCGTCAGCCGCCGCACCGTGCAACGGCGGATCGACCGGCTGATGGCGCTGGCCTGTGTCAGTAACCGCCACGGACTGGCTTACCATGCCACCCGCCACGGGTGGCTGTGATCCTGGCACCGGCATCCGGCACGGTACTGGGCAACGCCGCGCACCCCGCACTCGCAGACCCGATGGGGCGTACTGGCAAGGAAGACGCGGATGGGCGCCCTCCGCACAGGAGGCCGCCCATCCGGTCCCGCTAACGGAGGTCGTAGGCGTGCACGACGGTCTGGGTGACCGTGTTGCCCACGCCGTCGGTGGCCCGGGTACGCAGCGAGACATTGCCCGTCCCCGCCGGAATGTGCGCGGTGTACGCGTCACCGCGACCCGTCACCCGCACCGCCCGCCAGCTCCTGCCCTCGTCGAACGACACCTCCACGACCAGCGTGGTGTGCCGCGGCGTGGGCAGGCCGGCCTGGTGGCGCAGACCGATGCCGAGGTGATGCGCCCGCCCGGCGATCGAACCGGCCAGGTCGGTCGGCACCCGGTAGTCGACCTGCAGCAGCGGCAGTGCCCGCGCCTTGTCCGTCGTCCCGGAGCGGAATTCCCACACCGTGTCGGTGCGGGTCGCGCGTACCCATTCCGGCGTCGCGCGCTTGGTGGTGAGCTGCAACCGGTATCCGGCCGATCCGGCCGGCACTTCGACGTCGGTCATAGCACTGGGAAGCTCCGCGACGACCTTCCCGTCCCGCCAGAGGCCGGCGGTGACGATGTCGTCGAAATTCTGCACTCCGGCGTGGCCCTCGGCGTCGACGAACTCGGGCACTCGCAGCGACAGCACATCACCGAGCCGGGTGGAGACGAGACCGCTCGCCGCCGCCGGGCGGACAACCGGTCCGAACCAGGTCTCCCTCGCCTTACCCGGCCGGTGACTGCGCGGCAGGTCGGTGATGCCACCGAACAGCCTGCCGGTGCTGAGCAGCTCGTACTCTTGGTGTACCCGGTGCTGCCACACGGAGTCACCTGCCGACACCCATTCCTCCCGTGTCGACGGTGTCGGCACGAAACGAGTTCCGTCGTTCCAGGAGAACTCCTGCCACGGCCGCCACCCGAACCGCTGCTCGCGGGCCCACGGCGTGCCGCCGTTGTGCACGTAGCGCGTGTCCACGCGCCGCGAGTTCGCGGCCGTCACGTGGTGGACGATGCGCTGCGGCACGTATCCGTTCTCCACGTGGAACACGTCATACAGATAGGGACTCACCAGGTTGACGGTGAGCTCGATCGTCGCGTCGCGTCGCTCGGCGCGGGCCAGCATGCGCTGCCCGTCGTCCCACGCGACCACCATGGCCGGGATCGGCTCCCGCTCACCCACTGGGTTCCAGGCGGTCCACGCCGACCGGTCCGCCGGCAGAACGATGATGACCGCCGTGGCGCCGGCAGCCGCGGCAGCCGCGATCTGCTCCTGCTCGGAGCGGTCCGTGGCGGCCTCGACCAGAGCGACAGCGCCGCGCACCCGCGCCCCTGCCAGCTCCTCCGGCGTCCCGGTGCCGGCGCGGACCAGCTTGAGCCGCCGCGGCCCGCTGTAGCCCGGCGACTGGTGCAGCAGGTTGATGTCGAGCGGGCCGGCCACGCCGTCGACCCCGGACTGCACCATCGGCGCCACCAGTTGCCAGCGGGACGAGAACTCGAACTCGCCCACCCGGACTCGCTTCGTGGGCGTGACGTTCACCTGCTGGATGTTGCTGAAGTGCATCACCCCGTGGCTGACGGAGCGGCCGTTGCCGTGCACCCGGTGCACGTAGTAGCTGAGCACCGCCTGCTGCTCGGACGGCTTGGGCGTCTCGATGCGGATCGGGGTGCCCTTGCGGGCGTCCAGCACCACGGTCATGTCTCGGTCGACGATGAGCTCCGGGTTGGAGACGAGGGTGACCTGCTCGTCGAGGGCTCCTCCGTGTTCGATCAGGCCCTGCAGCAGGTAGGAGCCCTCCTCGACCGTGCCGGTGGTGCCGCCTTCCTCGAACCAGGTGATCGTGTCGGAGCGCCTGTTCTCGCTGTGCAGCATCACGACCGGCACGCCGGTCGGCTTGCCGTCCGGATCCACCGCCCGCAGGGTGACGGTGTGCGTCCGTCCGGCCAGAACGGCGCCGACCGCAGTGCGCAGGGCGACCCCGCCGGGACCGATCGCCGTGATGAAGCCGCTGTGCCGCCCCCGGTCCAGCTTGGCCGGGTCCAGGGTGGCGACGACGTCGGCGGTGCCGCCCGCCGGGACGGTGACGTGCTGCGCTGAGGTGGTCAGGGCATCGGTCTCGGCGACGGCCCGGTCGACGTTGCGCAGGTCGACGCTCAGGTCGAGGGTGACGGGGACGCTGCCGGTGTTGGTGAACGTCAGCGTACGGGCCGACGCCTGCGCCGCCGGTGCGACCGTGATCAGGCCGAAGTCGGCGGTGGCGGTGCCGTACACAGTCTGCGCGACGGCCCGGGTCAGGTCGACCCGGCCCGCGCCCTGCTCGTACACCGTCAGCGACGCGTTGGCGCGAGCGGTACTGACCAGGGCGTTCTTCAGCTGCCCGGCCTTCCATTCTGGGTGGGCCTGGGCCAGCAGCGCGGCCGCACCGGCCACGTGCGGCGTGGCCATCGAAGTGCCCGACGCGGTCGTGTAGTTCGCGTCGACCACGGTGCCCATCGACGTGCCCGCGGCACGGGCGGCGATGATGCCGGCACCTGGGGCGGTGAGCTCGGGCTTGAGACCTTCGTCGCCCACACGCGGGCCCCGGCTGGAAAAGCCGGCCAGGTTGTCGTCGCGGTCCACGGCCCCGACGGTCAGCGCGGACGCGGCCGCACCGGGCGAGCCGACGCTGTACTCGCTGCCCTCGTTTCCGGCGGCGATCACGAACAGGGTGCCGCTGGCGGCGGTCAGCCGGTCCACGGCCAGGCTCATCGGGTCCTGGCCGTCGGTGGCCGAGCCGCCCAGGCTCATGTTGACCACCTCGGCACCGGACTCGACCGCCCATTCCATGCCCGCGATCACCCACGACTCGGAGCCGGAGCCCCCGTCATCGAGTACCTTGCCGACGAGCAGGTTCGCAGCCGGAGCGACGCCCTTGCGCGTGCCACCGGAGGCCGCGCCGGTGCCGCCGACGGTCGCGGCGACGTGCGTGCCGTGCCCGTGCCGGTCGACCGCGTCGGGACTGTCGGTGAAGTTGCGGGCCTGCCCGATCCGGCCGGCCAGGTCGGGGTGGTTGGCGTCGACGCCGGTGTCCAGGATCGCCACGTCGACGCCCTTGCCGTCGAATCCGGCGGCCCACGCGTCGGGCGCGCCGATCTGCGCGACGCTGCGGTCCAGCGCCGCCTCGACCCGGCCGTCGAGCCAGATCCGCTCGATCCCGCCGCCGAGCTGCCCGGCAGTGGCGCGAGCCGGTGCACCGTTCGAGGATGCCGCGGCCGGCGCGGTGGTCCGCCAGAACGCAGCGAGGCCTTCCCGGTCTGCCGTCACCGCGGCCCCGCCGATGCTCGGCAGGTCACGCACCGCGTTGATGCCGGCCCATACCTGCTTCGCAGCACTGCTGTCGGCATAGCGCAAAATCAGCGGCAGGCCGGTCGCGGCGATGTCGCCGTGTCCCGCCGCGAGAAGTTCCTCCACATCGAACAGGTCGACGTCGAGCGCACCCGAGGACACGTACCGCACGACATCGGATGGCAGTACTCGCAGGCCCCCGTCGACTTCGAGGGTGTGGAAGGTGATCCGTTCCCGGCCCGGGGCGGGGCGCACCACGGCGGCTGACCGACCCGCGCCAGCATCGCTCAGGGTGACGAGGTCACCGGTGATCAGAGTGACCGACCGCGGGCCGGCTGCCGGGGTCGCGGCCGTCCGGTCGGGCGCGGTCGCCGGGGCGGCAGCGGTCGGCTGCGCCGTGGCGGCCACGGTGAAGATGAGAACGGCCGCCATACCGCCGGCGGCGGTGGCGCGGCCCAGGGGTGACCACATCGTGTGCAGCTCCTCACGATCAACGCCGCTGGCTGCGGCGGAGTTGATCGAATTGTTCAGCAACGACAAACCCGTAGTCACCACTGCGAACAGTGCGCAGAAGAGACAATGTCACGAGGTGGACACCTCGGCTTCACTGCACAGCGCGACCAGCTCAGCAGGGCCAGGCAGCACGTCGATCCGACCGCGACCCGGCAATCCGTACGGCGCTGCCGACGTCCACGTGCAAGGACCTGCAATGGCTGTCCCTGATCACAGCGCCGGTTGTTGTACGGGGCCTGTAATTAATCTTGTGGGTGAGTCCGGTGTGGCCTGTTGAACCAGGCAAGGGCCTGGTTCGGAAGGGATCACCGGATGTCGAAGGAAGAGATCACCCAGGAGCTCGCGACGGCTGAGGAGCCGGTCGTCGGGTCGGGGGTGGCGGTGCCGGCGGAGCAGCGCTGGGCCGAGGAGCTGCTGGCGCAGGCCAGGGCCGACGGGTTGAAGCTGGTCGGTCCGGGTGGGCTGCTGGCAGGGATCACACGCCGGGGGCTGGAGACCGCCCTGGAGACGGAGCTGTCCGATCACCTCGGCCACGAGAAGGGCGACCCGGCCGGTCGCGGTGCGCCCAATGAGCGTAACGGGCACTCGGCCAAGACGGTGCTCACCGATCTGGGTCCGGTGCGGATCAAGGTTCCGCGGGACCGGGCCGGCACGTTCGAGCCGCAGGTGGTGCCCAAGCACGCCCGTCGGGTCGGCGGGTTCGACGAGGCGATCCTGTCGCTGTACGCCCAAGGGCCTGACCGCGGGCGAGATCCAGGCGCACCTGGCCGAGGTCTACTCCGCCGAGGTGTCGCGTGACCTGATCTCGAAGGTCACCGACTCGATCGTGGAGGAACTGCCTGCCTGGCGCAACCGGCCGCTTGATCGGGTGTACCCGTTCGCGTTCGTCGACGCGATCGTGATCAAGATCAGGGACGGTGCGGTGGCCAACCGGCCGGTCTACGTCGCGGTCAACCTCGACGGCGAACGCGACGTGCTCGGGCTGTGGGTCGGCACCGGCGGTGAGGGCGCCAAGCAGTGGCTGTCGTACCTGACCGAGTTGCGCAACCGTGGCGTGGCCGACGTGTTCATCGTCTGCACCGACGGGCTCAAGGGCATGAGCGAAGCGATCGAGGCGACCTGGCCGGCTACGATCCACCAGACGTGCGTGATCCACCTGGTGCGCGGCACGCTGCGCTAACCAGCCGCAGGGACTGGCAGCACCTCATTGTGGAATTACGGGCGATCTACACCGCGGCCACCCTGGCCGCGGCCGAGGCCCAACTGGAGGCGTTTGCCGACAAATGGGGTGACAAGCACCCCGCGGTGATCCGGCCCTGGCGCGAGGTGTGGCCGCGGTTCATCCCGTTCCTGGACTACGACCAGGAGGTCCGCAAGGTCATCTACTCGATGAACATGGTCGAGAGCCTCAACTCCCGGTTCCGGCAGGCAACCCGCCGACGCGGTCATTTCCCGACCGAGCAGGCCGCGTTGAAGGTGCTGTATATCGTCCTGCGGGAGAAGAGCCGCAACGGCAGCAACCTGCTGTCCGTGCGGATCTACGGATGGGTGAGTCGGCACGAGGCGCGGTGACGGCATTACTGCCGTTCCGTCTCCCCGTGCCGCTCTCCGAACCCGCCGTGCGCCTCTCAACGCAACGGGCTCTCCACGGTCGCTGCCGTCAGGCGTGATTCAGTCGCTTCCATGGGCTGGGGATCTTGTTGCCTCGGTAGCGGTATCGAGTGACCGACACCGATGCCGGATTGAACAGGGTCACCCCGTCTGCCGACAACGGCAGCCACCGTCCGGAAGCGGTGGTGAAGTGCCGGCGGAACTGCCCCCAGTGCCAGCGGTGGAGTTTCCTCAGCCACCTGATCACCCGCCAGTTCGCGAAGTGCCGCAGATGGTCGAGGGTGTGACTGCATACCGCGTGCCTGAAGTAGTTGACCCAGCCGCGCAGTATCTGATTGATCCGCGTCAGCGTGGTACCCATGTTCGCCTGTGACGTCCTGTGTGTCAGGGCACGGATCTTCGCCTTCACCGACTTCAAGGGCCGGTCGGCGATGAAGGTGTAGACGTACCACTGGTTCGTCCCTCGTTTGCGCCTCCACTGGATGTGAAAGCCAAGGAAGTCGAACCCGTCGCTCATGTGCACCACCCGGGTCTTGGCTGGTGACAGCCGCAATCCCAAAGGTGCCAGCACGTCGGCGACGTCCTCGCGCAGGGTCTCCACGTCGGCCTGCCGGCCATGCACGAGTACGACGAAATCATCCGCATAACGAATGATTCGCCATGTCGGCAGACCCTTGAGTCGACGCGCGTGACGTCGATAGAGGGTTCCCATCAGCCCATCCGGTTTCCACGGCGCCATCACATGCTCGGCAGGACCGCGGCGGCGTGCGCGGTGAACGCGGCAGCCACCACCGGCCATGACATGTCCAGGTCGCGTGCTGCCTGCATGATCGTGCGTCCGCCGTCGGCGACCGCGGCGCCGGCCGCCGAGCGCAGCCGTCCGGTCAGCCGCTTGCGGGCCGGGACCGCGGTCACGGCCTCGGTGAACGAGGCGCGGGCGCAGCCGGGCTTGTCACAGCGCCACCGGCGCTTGAACCAGCGCAACCTGGTCGGGCGCCCGCCCACGGGCAGGTCACGAGGCCGGGTCACCCGCCGCCCCTTCGACCGGCGCGCCGCAGTCCCGCACTCGGGGCACCGCCGTGCCCGCTCATCGGCGGTGACCAGGTCAACTACCGGGCCGTGCGGCCCGTCGGCGACCGCAATGACCGCCAGGCCGTCAAGGCCCAGCAGCCGGGTCGTAGCATCTTCCATGCCCGTGGCTCTTCACTTGTGAACGATCTTGCTTCGACAACAAGATGATCACTGAGAGCCACGGGCGCCTTCACGTCGGGGGTCTCCTTCGGACGCCCGGCCGACCCCCGCAAACTTCGTTGAGCCATCATCGCCAGGTCCGTGGCGAGGATTGCCGAAAAGAGGTCAGAGGTTGGCATGACGGTCGAGTCTAGTACGGCAGCAGTAGATCGGCTCTATCTGGGCAGGTCGATGGATGTGCGCCGTCGGTAGTGGTGGAAGCGTGCTCGGGCTTGGTGGCGTAGCCGCCAGGCGGTCCAGGCCAGGGCGTGATCGATCGATTGCTGGACAGGTTTGATGATCCAGTGCAGCAGGCGGCGGGTTTCGGGCACGGACAGCCCGATCGGGTCGTCGGGCCGCGGTAGCGTAGGCCGGGGTGGGCGGTGGCGGGCCGACAGGACGGCCAGGAACGCGAACGCGACCATGGCCAGGGTCGTGAACCGGTACCACGACCGCCAGGTGCGCACCTGGTGCTCGTCGAGCCCGACCTGCCCCTTGGCCTGCTGGAAGCTCTCTTCGATGGCCCATCTGGCGCCCGCGACGCGCACCAGCGCCGCGAGAGCGACCGGCCGCGGTGACCAGCAGCGGTAGAACGCCAGTTCGCCGGTGGTGATCGAGCGGCGGATCAGCAGCCAGTGGTGGCCGGCCACGCTCCCGTCGGCCTCGCTCTCGGCGATCTTGACGTAGGCCCAGTCGTAGGTGCGCGGTCCCTTGGAGCCCGCTCCGGCGCTGTAGCGGCCCCACACGTGTTCGGGCAGGAACGTCGCGATCTGCTGCGCGGTGACGGTCAGGTGCGGGTGGTCGGGGCGGGTCATTCGGGTGTCGCGCGAGACCGCCATGACGTAGCCGAGCCGGTGGGCCCGCGCCCGGGCGCGTAGGACCGGGTCGTTGCCGTAGACCTCGTCGCCGGTCAGCCAGGACAGGTCCAGTCCCGCGGCCAGGGCGCGTTCGAGCATCACGGCCGCCAGTTGCGGCTTGGTCGCGAACTTCACCCGCTCGGGCACCCCGGCGTCGCGACGGCGGTCGGGGTCGGCGGCCCAGCAGCGCGGCAGGTAGATCTCCCGGTCGACCAGGGCGTGCCCGGCCCCGGGCTGGGCGTAGGCCAGGAACACCGCGACCTGGCACGAGTCGACCCGCCCGAGCGTGCCCGAATACTGTCGGGCCACGGCCACCGTGCGGGTGCCTTATGCCGAGCGGTGGGTTATGCCGAGGTCTCTCAAGCGCTGCAGGTGAGCGGCGCAGCCGTCCCCTTATGGGTCGGCATAACCGAGGCCGCTTGATCGATTGCTTCCGCGGAGGATCCCCGTCCGCCGCCCTCGCAACCGCAGCGCACGTGTTGCGCTGCAACACCTCCTCAGGTGCCACACATGCCGTTACCAGGCACGGGCACCCGCTCCCCACCCCTCACGACACTCTGATTATGCCGACGCACACGAAGGCCGGGTCTGGTCCTGCAAGGCACCTCGGTCCCACTGCGGCATTACCGCGTGCTCGGCATAAGGCACCTAATGCCGATATCGGCATTACACACCCTTCTTCGCGTCGGCGGTCTCGTCGATGATCCCGATCCCGCCCCCGCCCAACTGCGCCGCGACCCACGCCCGCAGGTCATCGCGTACCCCGTCGTGGTCCCAGACCGCCCGCCCGAGCAGGCGCTGCATCCTGTCCGGCGTGTCGTCCCCGGCCGCTTCGGCCAGCTGCCAGCACGAACGCGTGCTCACCGGCGCCAGCATCGCCCGCACGAACGCCTGAGCCTGTTCCCGCGGCTCGGCCCGCGCGAACCGGCCAGCCAGCCGAGAGCACAGGCCCTCCCACTCGGCCCGCCACACCGCAGGGTCTACGCTCACCCCAGCGGCCATCACAAGATCTGAAGTTGTCTCCACAAACGACGATGATCACGTGATGGCCGTTCCACGTTCAAGACGACGAACCCGCAGGTCACCAAACTGTGATCATCGACGAACGTGCCCGGCCGGATCTACTGCTGCCGTA
>NZ_JBHTAC010000049.1:0-65571 GCF_042663325.1 Catellatospora aurea | reverse complement strand
GGCCACTGTCGTGGGCGGCGGCACGCGGCGCGGGCTGTCATGCTCCGGCCGCCGTCACAGGCCGGCGGGCCGCTCCGCGTCGCGGGACACGATCTGGCCCTTCTCGTCGACCCAGCCCAGGTGCCGGGCGGGGTTGCCGGCGACCAGCTGGTTCGGCGCGACGTTCTTGGTGACCACGGAGCCGGCCGCGACCATGGCGTGCTCGCCGATCACGGTGCCGCAGACGATGGTGGCGTTGGCGCCGAGCGAGGCGCCGCGCTTGATCAGCGTCGGGGTGATCTGCCAGTCCGGGTTCTGCGCGCGCGGCCGCAGGTCGTTGGTGAACACCACGCACGGGCCGACGAAGACCTCGTCCTCGATGGTGACGCCGTGGTAGACCGACACGTTGTTCTGGACCTTCACGAGGTCGCCGATCACGACGTCGGCGTCGACGTACACGTTGCGCCCGATCACGCAGCCGGCGCCGATGGTCGCGCTGTTGCGCACGTGCGCCAGGTGCCAGATCTTGGTGCCGGCGCCGACCTGGGCGCCTTCCTCGACATCGGCGCTGGGGTGCACGAAAACGGGGGGAGTGGAGGGGTTGCCAGTCATTGTCGACCACCGTGTTCCGGGGCGCTCCGCGCCGGGTTTGGGCTGCTGGCGCAGCCGGACGCGTACGAGATTAACCCGTGCGGGCCCCGTCGCGGACGGGGGTCACCGCAGGTGGCCCGGTCAGTTTCCGCCGCGGTCGACCTGGACCACGACCTGGCTGTCGGTGATCTCGGTGACCTTCACGGTGAAGTCGCCGACGGTCACACCGTCGCCGCGCTGCACGGTGACCTCCTGGCCGGCCACCTTCAGGGTCACCGAGTCCTGGTTCGCGCTGACGAGCTGCACCTCGACGCCGAGAATGGAGATCTTGGCGTTGGTGACGTTGCGTTCGAACGTGATCGTGCAGCCGGTCGTGCTGCAGGTGCTGGTCGCGCCCTCGCCGCTGCAGCCGGCCAGCGCACCGCCGGTGAGCGCGACCGCCAGCGCTGCGGTGGCGATGAGACGACTCGTCCTCCGTGCGAACATTAGGCGATCATAAACCCATCGGGACGGGGGAACGGCGATGATTGACCAGATTGTGGACATTCTGCGCGAGACCGCCGAGGCGGTGGTCCTGCCGCGGTTCCGCAACCTGGCCGATGGGGAGATCATCGAGAAGAGCCCCGGCGACCTCGTCACGATCGCCGACCGCGAGTCCGAGGTCATGCTGACCGCGAAGCTCGCGGCGCTGCTGCCGGGCTCGCTGGTGGTCGGCGAGGAGGCCGTCGCGGCAGACCCGCACGTGCTGTCGCGGCTGGACGACGACGGCGCGGTGTGGCTGATCGACCCCATCGACGGCACCGGCAACTTCGCGAGCGGGCAGGAGCCGTTCGGCATGATGGTCGCCCTGATGCGCGGGGGCGTGCCGGTGCTCGCGGTGATCTACGAGCCGGTCCCGGGGACCGTCGCGGCAGCCGAGGCCGGTTCCGGCTCCTACGTCGACGGCGTGCGGATGGTGCTCGACCACACCTCGGTGAGCGAGGACCAGCTGCGCGGCGCGGTGATGACCAAATACCTGCCGCCGGAGCTGCGCGAGCAGGTGGTGTCCCGGCTGCCGAACCTGTCCGAGGCGATCCCCGGGCTGCGCTGCGCCGCCCGGGAGTATCCGGAGCTGCTGCGCCAGACGCGGCACTTCGCGCTGTTCTGGCGGGCCAAGCCGTGGGACCACGCGCCGGGGGCGCTGCTGATGCGCGAGGCGGGCGGGGTCGTCCGGCACTTCGACGGCGCGGACTACGACCCGGTGCACCCGCGCAACGGGCTCGTCGTGTGTCGTGACGATGCGGTGTTTGGGCTGGTACGGAGCGTGTTACTGGCATGAGCAACTTTCGGTTCGGCGTGGCGCTGCGGTAATCTGCGTCGCGGCCGTACGTCTGCGGGTGCCCCCGACACCCGTGGCGGCCGCCGCCGCGCGCACCCCCAGCTCCTTCCCTTCGCGGCGTGAGACGGAAGGATCCACGTCCGTGACCCTGACGGTGCGCCCTCGGCGCCGTTTCGTGCCGGCCATCGCCGCCGCCGTGGCGGCGGTGTTCCTGGTGACGTCGTTTCCGGCCGCCGCGAACGCCGAGCCCAACGAGATCTCCTCGACCAAGGTCGCGCAGCTGCGGCAGACCCTGGAGAGCGCCGCCGGTCAGTACCTGGAGGCCGAGGGCCTGCTCACCAAGGCGAAGACCGAGCAGGCCGCCCTCAACAAGTCGCTGGTCCTCGCGGAGAACCGCTACCTGCGGGCCAAGACCGGGGTGCAGAAGTACGCGGCCGAGGCCTACAAGGCCGGCCGCCTGGGCGTCATCGGCGTCATGCTGAACGCCAACTCGCCGGACGACTTCATGGCCCGCTCCGCCGCGTTCGAGAAGATGACGGCCCGCGACGAGGCGAAGATCAGCGAGCTGGTCGCGGCCCGCAAGGAGATAGACACGACCAAGGCCGAGATCGACGCCCGGGTCCGCGAGCAGAACAAGCAGCTCGCCGAGATGAAGAAGCTGCGCTCGGCGACCGAGCGGGCGCTGTCGGTCGTCGGCGGTTACTCCATCGACGGCTGGGTCGACCCGTACGCGCCGACCGCCGCCCCGGCCAAGCGCAACTCCGACGGCAGCTGGCCCTCGCAGGGCTGCACCGTCGACGACCCGACCCCGGCCAACGGCTGCATCACGCCGCGTACGCTGCACGCCCTGCAGCAGGCCCAGCGCTGGTTCCACCACTACGTCTCCTGCTACCGCTCCGGCGACATGTACGAGCATCCGAAGGGCCGCGCCTGCGACTTCTCCTCGGAGCCGGACGGGTTCAAGAACTTCTCCTCCAAGGGCGAGAACAGGCTCTACGGCGACAAGCTGGCTTCCTTCTTCGTGAAGAACGCCAGCCGGCTCGGCGTGATGTACGTGATCTGGTACTGCAAGATCTGGCTGGCCGGATCGGGTTGGAAGGCCTACCGCTCGGCGGGCGGCAAGTGCGGCGACGACCCGGCCGGCGACCACACCAACCACGTCCACCTGTCCGTGCTCTAGCTGCGCGCTACACCGCCTGGGCGGTCGTTGTGGGTGCCGCCCACATGGCCGCCTGTGAGGTGTCTCTCTAGCGTGGTCCGCGACCCCGAGGTGACTCGCTCCGGCAACACCGCATTAACAAGAGCGACCTCGCGGCATCGACAGATCACTCAATGAGGAGATGCAGTGAGCGAGCGCAGACTGCACGTTTTTGCCGAGAATGCCGGTCTCTCCCGGCGCGTGTTCGTTGCCTCGACGGTCGCCGCCGCTCTGCTGGCCGCCGCCGGTTGCAGCAGCCCGCAGGAGGCCGCGCAGGGCACGGGTGGCGACGGCGCCCCGGTCAAGGTCGGCCTGGTGTACTCCCAGTCCGGCGCCCTGGCCAGCTATGGCAAGCAGTACATCGACGGCTTCAAGGCCGGCCTGGCCCAGGCCACCAACGGCACCAACAAGGTCAACGGCCGGGCGATCGAGCTGCTGGAGGCCGACGACGCCGGTGACCCGGCCAAGGCCGTCTCCGCGGCGAAGGACTTCATCGGCAAGGGCGTCAAGATCCTCGCCGGGTCCGCCTCCTCGGGCGTCGCGCTCCAGGTCGCGCCGGTCGCCGCGCAGGACAAGGTGCTGTTCATCTCCGGTCCCGCCGCCACCGACGGCGTCACCGGCGTGAACCGCTACACGTTCCGGTCCGGCCGGCAGTCGTACCAGGACGTGCTGGCCGCGAAGTCGTTCATCGGCGACGCCAAGGACAAGAAGGTAGTCGTCTTCGCCCAGGACAGCGCGTTCGGCAAGGCCAACGAGGCCGCGGTGACCGCGGTCATCGGCGGCGCGGGCGCGAAGGTTTCGGCGATCCTGGTCCCGGCCAGCGCGACGGACTTCACCCCGTTCGCCAGCCAGGTCAACGCCGCCAAGCCGGACCTGCTCTTCGTGGCCTGGGCGGGCACCACCGCCACCGCCATGTGGGGCGCGCTGGACCAGCAGGGCGTGCTCGGCAGCACCACCGTGGTGACCGGCCTGGACCAGAAGGCGTCGTACCCGGTGTTCGGCGCGGCCGGCGAGAAGATCTCCTTCCTGTCGCACTACTTCGACGGTGCGACCAGCAACGACGCCGCCAAGGCGGCGAGCGCGAAGATCACCGGCGGGCTCGACCTGTTCAGCCCGGACGGCTTCAACGCCGCGCAGATGGTGGTGCGGGCGATCGCCGAGGGCGGCGACGACGTCGAGAAGATGGTCGGCGCGCTGGAGGGCTGGAGCTTCGACGGGGTCAAGGGCAAGATGACCATCCGCAAGGAGGACCACGCCATGATCCAGCCGATGTTCCAGGTCAAGCTCGTGGGTTCCGGCGCGGCCGCCAAGCCGCAGCTGGTCAAGGAGCTGGCCCCGGAAGAGGTCACCCCGCCCGCCGTAGCGATGAAGTGACCTGTGGACCACCCCGTAACGGGTACGACCGAGGCTCCGTCCGCGCCGCAGCAGCGGCCCGGCCGGAGCCTCGGCTCCCCAGAAGCCCCCGCCGTGCTGGCGACCGACACGCTGACCTGGCGCATCGGTGAGGTCGCCATCGTCGACGGCGTGTCCCTGCAGCTGTTTCCCGGCGAGTTCCTCGGCGTGATCGGCCCCAACGGGGCCGGCAAGACCTCCCTGTTCAACCTCATCTCGGGCCTGCGCGCGGTCACCGCCGGCCGGGTGCTGCTGCACGGCGCGGACATCACCGCGCTGGCCCCGCACCGCCGGGCGCAGCGCGGCCTGGGCCGCACCTTCCAGTCCTCGTCGGTCTTCGGCAGCCTGTCGGTACGCGAGAACGTGCGGCTCGCGGTGCAGGCCCACCGGGGCGGCTCGATGGCCCTGTGGCGGCGCGCCGCCACCTACCGCGAGGTTGGCGAACGCGCTGACGAGTGCCTGGCCGTCGTCGGGCTCGGCGCGCGCGGCGACGCGCTCGCGGGCACGCTGGCCCACGGCGAGAAGCGCAAGCTGGAGATCGCGCTGCTGCTGGCGGGCGAGCCGTCGGTGCTGCTGCTCGACGAGCCGATGGCCGGGGTGTCCGCGGAGGACGTGCCCGAGCTGGTCGAGGTGATCAGGGACCTGACCGCCCACAGTGGCCGCAGCGTGCTCATGGTGGAACACCACATGGACGTGATCCTCGAACTGGCCGACCGCATCGCCGTCATGCACCACGGCGCGCTGCTGGCCTGCGACACCCCCGACGCGGTGATGGCCAACGCCACCGTGCAGGAGGCATACCTGGGGGAGGGGCTATGACGGCGGCCGAGGAGCGGACCTTCGTGGCGACCCCTGCCGGGTCGGCGAGTCTGCTGCAGGTCGAGAACCTGTCGGTGCGTATCGCCGGGCTGCACATCCTGCAGGGGGTGTCGTTCGAGGTCGCGGCCTCGGGCGTGACCGTGCTGCTGGGGCGCAACGGGGTGGGCAAGTCCACCACGCTGCGCGCGATCCTGGGGCTGACTCCGCGCAACGGCGCGGCGACCGGCTCGATCCGGCTGGGTGGCGGCGAGATCCTCGGCAAGCCGACCCACGCCCTGGTCAAGGCCGGGCTGGGCTTCGTCCCGGAGGACCGCTGCGTGTTCGCGGGACTGACCGTCGCGGAGAACCTGCGGCTGGCCGAGCGCACCGACACCCCGGACTACGACCTCGTCTTCGGGCTGTTCCCCGAGCTGTCCAAGCGGGCGAAGCAGCGGGCGGGTTCGCTGTCCGGCGGGCAGCAGCAGATGCTGTCGCTGGGCCGGGTGCTGCTCAACCCCAACAAACTGCTGCTGATCGACGAGCCGACGAAGGGTCTCGCGCCGAAGGTGGTCACCGAGGTGGCCGAGGCGCTGGAGCGGGCCGCGCAGGCGGTGCCGGTGCTGCTCGTCGAGCAGAACCTCGCCGTCGTACGCAGGCTCGCCGGCGACGCCGTCGTCATCGCCGCGGGCCAGGTCGCCTGGACCGGGCCGGGCGAGGAGCTGCTGGCCGACCCGGCGCTCACCAAGTCTCTGCTGGCCGTCAACGCTGCCGGGGGGCACTGATGTCGACGATCGTCCTGATGACCGTCACCGGGCTCGGCCTGGCGGCGCTGTACTTCCTCGTCGCGTCGGGCCTGTCGCTCGTGTTCGGGCTCGCCGACGTGCTCAACTTCGCGCACGGGCTGTTCCTGTCCGTCGGCGCGTACGCCACCTGGTGGGCCGCGGGCAACCTGCCCGGCGCGGGTCCCGACGGCTGGGGCTTCGTGCTCGCCGTGCTGTTCGGCGTGGTGGCCGGGACCGTGGTCGCGGCGCTGGTCGAACTGGTCATGATCCGTCCGCTGTACTCGCGCACCATCGAGCAGGTCCTCGTCACCGTCGGCCTGTCGCTGGCCGGGGTGGCCGCGTTGCAGGCGGGCTTCGGGGCGGACCCGCGTCCGTTCCCGCGCCCCGCGTGGACCCAGCAGGTGGTCACCCTCGCCGGGGCCCGGGTGCCGCTGGACCGGCTGCTGCTGATCGTCGCCGCCCTGGTCGTGCTCGGCCTGCTGCTGGCCTTCCTGCGCTGGACCCGGTACGGCCTGATCATCCGGGCGGGGGTGGAGAACCGGGAGATGGTCACCGCGCTCGGCATCGACGTGCGCAAGGCGTTCACCCTGGTCTTCGCCATCGGCGGGGCCGCCGCGGCGCTCGCGGGAGCGCTGTCCGGGGTGTACTTCGGCAGCGTCTCGCCGACCAGCGGCGCCTCCCTGCTGATCTTCGCGTTCATCGTCGTCGTGATCGGCGGTATGGGCTCGGTGCTGGGCTCGGCGGTCGCCGCGGTCGCGGTCGGCCTGCTCCAGCAGTTCGTCAACTACTACGGCACCTCGGGCGCCGGAGACATCTGCGTGGTCGCGCTGCTGGCCGTCGTGCTGCTGTGGCGTCCCGCGGGCCTGGCCGGAAAGGCGGCGACCGCATGACCACGACCCCTCTGGCGCTGCTCAAGCGGTACTGGCCGGTGCTCGCCTTCGTGCTGCTGGCGCTGCTGCCGTACAGCGGGATCACTATTCCGGGGTTGTTCGACGGGCCGCTCAACTCGCCCGGGGCACTGCAGGTGCTCGCGCTGTGCCTGGTCTTCGGCGGCCTCGCGGCCGGCTACGACCTGCTGTTCGGGCGCACCGGACTGCTCTCCTTCGGGCACGCGCTCTACTTCGCGCTCGGCGTCTACGGCACCGACATCCTCGTCACCAAGTACGGCTACCCGCTGCCGCTGGCCGCGCTGCTCGCGGTGCTGTTCGCGACCACCGTCGCGACGGCGCTGGGTGCGGTCGCGCTGCGTGTGCACGGCATCGCGTTCTCCATGGTCACGCTGGCGTTCGGGCAGGTCGGCGCGATCCTGGTGGCCCGGGACCCGGGCGGCCTGACCGGCGGCGAGGAGGGTCTGGCGCTCAACGCCGCCGGGCTGCCCGACATGTTCGTCGGCGTCGTCAACACCGTGAACCTGTACTGGCTCGCACTGGCGTACCTCGGCCTGGTCGTGGTGGTGCTGCACCGGGTGGCGCAGTCGCCGACCGGGCGGGTGTTCGCGGGCCTGCGCGACGACGAGCGGCGCGTCGGGGTGCTCGGGCTCGACCCGTACCGCTTCAAGCTGGTGTCGTTCACCCTGTCCAGCTCGCTGGCCGCGCTCGGCGGGGTGGTGTACCTGCTGCTCGCGGCCGGTGCGTCGCCGCACGTGGCGTCGTCGGACCTGACGCTGACGCTGCTGGTGATGGTGGTGCTCGGCGGGCCCGGCACCCGGTTCGGGCCGGTGCTCGGCGGGGTCCTGTTCACCTACCTCGACCACCGCCTGACCGACTTCGGCGGCTCCGACGCGGTGGACTCGCTGCCCGGCGTGCTCGCCGGTCCGCTGTCCCAGCCGCTGTTCGTGCTGGGCACCATCTTCATCCTGGCCGTCTACTTCTTCCCCGGCGGCCTCGCGGGCCTCGGCACCCGCCTCACCGCCCTCCGCCGCACCATCACCCCACCCCCTCGCCCCTGACCCCGTGCCGCAACTCTTAAAGAGTCGCGGCCTCGGCACCCGTCTGAGGCCGCAAGTCTTTAAGAGTTGCGGCACGGGGGCGGGTCAGGGGTCAGTGGGTGGAGAGGACGACGCGGCCGAAGCTGTTGATGGGGAGGGAGTCGATGGGGTCGACTCGGACGCGCTCACCGAACTGGGGGGCGTGGACCATCTTGTCGCCGCCCAGGTAGATGCCTACGTGGTGGACGTCGCGGTAGAAGAAGATCAGGTCGCCGGGGACGAGCTGGCCGCGGGAGATGGCGCGGGCGCGCTGCTGCTGGCGGCCGGAGCTGTGCGGCAGCTGGATGCCGATGGTGCGGAACGTCGCGGCGACCAGCCCTGAGCAGTCGAAGCCGCCGGGGCCTTCCCCGGCCCATTGGTAGTCCTTGCCGATCTGGGCGAGCGCGTACTTGAGGACCTTCTCGCTCGCGCCGGCCAGCCGGGGCACGGCCGGTTTCGCCCGGTCCTCGGTGCGGGAGGCCGTCCTGCCGGTGGGGCCGTACGCCTTGGTCCGCAGGGTCTTGAGGTCCTTGATCGCGGACTCGATCGTGGCCTGCTGGCGGCTGAGCTGCTTCTGCTGGTCCTTCTGCTGGTCGAGCAGCGCGCCCAGGGTGCGCTGCGCGGTGGCGTACCGCTCCGAGGTGAGCGCCAGCTCCTCGATCTCGCGCTGCTGGTGCTGGGTGTAGGACTTCATGAGCAGCAGCCGGTCCACGACGTCGCGGGTGGTGCCCGCGTCGAGCAGCAGCGACAGCGACATCGACCGGCTGGACCGGTATCCGGCGGCCGCGAGCCGCCCGACGGCGCCCCGGCGGTGCGTGATCTGCTCCTTCAGCGGGTCGATCTGGCGCTGCAGGACCCCGGTCTGCGCGGCCGTCGTCTTGAGGTCTTCCCGCAGGTCGTGGTATCTCTCCACGACGACCTCGAGCTGTTCGGACTTGGCGCGGATCTGGCGGTCGAGCTCGGCGCTCGACGGTTCGGCGTGCGCGGCGCCCGAGATGAGCACGGTCGACGCGATCAGCGTCGCGCCTGCCCATAACACGAGGCGCCGCGTGGCGGAGTTCGACACGTGGTTATAACGACAAAAGTGCATGATCGGTGCAGCACCGGTCAGGTCGACATGTCCGACGACACTCCGCGCGGGTTGGCGGTGGTACCCCCAGGGGGTATGGTGAAATCGTGGAGAGCACGGAGAAGACCCCGGTGAGTTACGCCCACGACGACGACAAGCAGGCGCTGCTCGCGCGGCTGAAGCGGGTCGAGGGGCAGGTCCGCGGGCTGCAGCGGATGGTCGAGCAGGACACTTACTGCGTCGACGTCCTCACGCAGATCTCGGCCGCCACCCGGGCGCTGCAAGCGGTGGCGCTCGGCCTGCTGGAGGGCCATCTCAACCACTGCGTGGTGGACGCCGCCCGGCAGGGCGACCCCGCCGCCAAAGTCAAGGAAGCCACCGAGGCGATCGCTCGCCTGGTCCGGTCATAGGTCGTAGGGAGACCGCGATGTCCGTTCGGACGACATACCAGATCACCGGCATGACCTGCGGGCACTGCGTCAGCGCGGTGACCGCCGAGCTGACCGGGCTGCCCGGCGTGAAGGCGGTCGAGATCGACCTCGCCGCGGGCCGCGCCGTGGTCACCAGCGATTCCGTGCTGCCGCTCGACGAGGTGCGCAACGCGGTCGACGAGGCGGGTTACCAGCTGGCCGGCGTCGATGCCTGAGCAGCAGGCGACGGCGGCCGAGCCCGAGGTCCCGGCGCAGCCCGGCGTGGTCCGCGCACAGGCCGCCGGCCGCTCCGGCGACCCGGCGGGCACCAGGCTCGGCATGTTCGTCGGCGGGCTGATCGTGGCCCTGGTCGTCGGTTTCACCCTGGGCAAGGTGCTCGGCCCGGCGGAAAGCCCCACCCAGGGCGCGACCACCGGGGCCCCGGCGGCCTCGACGGACGCCATGGGCGGCGCGCACACGCACGCCCCGGGCGCCAGCGCCGGTTCCGAGGTCGGCGGGCTGTCGGTGAGCAGCGGCGGCTACACGCTGGCCCCCGCGGCGGCGGTGTTCGCCGCGCCCGGCCCGCAGCAGCTCACGTTCACGGTCGACGGGGCCGACGGCAAGCCGGTGACGAACTTCGCCGTGGTGCACGAGAAGCCGCTGCACCTCGTCGTGGTCCGCCGGGACATGACCGGCTACCAGCACCTGCACCCGACCATGGCCGCCGACGGCACCTGGACGGTGCGCGCCGATCTGTCCACGCCGGGCCCGTGGCGGGCGTACGCCGACTTCACCGCGATCAGCGCGGGCGGCACGCAGACCGCGATCGCGCTCGGCACCGACCTCACCGTCGCCGGTGACTACCGCCCGCAGCCGCTGCCCGCGGCGGCTCGCGAGGCGGCGGTCGACGGCCTGACCGCGGCGTACGAAGGCACCCCGGTCATCGGGGCCAGCCAGCCGATGCTGTTCACGGTGAAGCAGGGCGGAGCGGTCGCGGCGCTGGAGCCGTACCTCGGCTCGTTCGGGCACCTGGTGGTGCTGCGCGAGCTGGACCTGGCATACGTGCACGTGCACCCGGAGCCCGCACTGGTCAACGGGGGCGTGAAGTTCTGGCTGGCCGCCCCGAGTCCGGGGCGCTACCGGATGTTCTTCGACCATTCCGTGGGCGGCAAGGTGCGCACGGCGCAGTTCACGCTGGACGTGAAGTAAGGGGCAAGGGGTCATGGACCTGCGGCAGGCGAACGTCATCGAGCTGAACATCGGCGGGATGACCTGCGCCACCTGTGCCGGCCGGGTGGAGAAGAAGCTGAACCGGGTGGACGGCGTGTCCGCCACCGTCAACTTCGCCACCGAGACCGCGCACGTGACCTACCCGGAGACGGTCTCCCTCGACGACCTGATCAAGGTCGTCGAGGCCACCGGGTACACGGCCGCCGTGCCGCAGGCCACTGCCTCCGCCGACGAGGCCGCCCGGCCCGAGCCCGACCCGCTCGGGCAGCGGCTGCTGGTCAGCGGGCTGCTGACCGTGCCGGTGGTGCTGCTCAGCATGATCCCGGCGCTGCAGTTCACCCACTGGCAGTGGCTGGCGTTCACGCTGGCGACTCCGGTCGCGGTGTGGGGCGCGTGGCCGTTCCACCGGGCCGCCGCGCTCAACGCGCGCCACGGCGCGGCCACCATGGACACGCTGATCAGCCTCGGCGTGCTGGTGTCGTACAGCTGGAGCGCCTGGGCGCTGTTCTTCGGCGGCGCGGGTCTGCCCGGCATGACCATGTCGCTGACCTGGCTGGCCACCCGGGGCGAGGACCCGGGCATGCACCTCTACCTGGAGGTGACCACCACCCTGACGACGTTCCTGCTGGCCGGGCGCTGGTTCGAGCACCGGGCCAAGCGCCGGGCGGGCTCGGCCCTGCGGGCCCTGCTGGGCCTGGGCGCGAAGGACGCGGTGCTGCTGCGCAACGGCGTCGAGCAGCGGGTCCCGGTGGACCGGCTCGCGGTCGGCGACCTGTTCGAGGTGCGCCCCGGCGAGAAGATCGCCACCGACGGGGTGATCGTGGAGGGCAGCAGCGCGGTGGACACCGCCCTGCTGACCGGCGAGAGCATGCCGGTCGAGGTCGGCGTCGGCGACGCGGTCGTCGGCGCGACCGTGAACGCGGGCGGCCGACTGGTGGTGCGGGCGACCCGGGTCGGCGCGGACACCCAGCTCGCCCAGATGGCGAAGCTGGTCACCGAGGCCCAGTCGGGCAAGGCCCCCGTGCAGCGGCTGGCCGACCGGATCTCCAGCGTGTTCGTCCCGGTGGTGATCGCGCTGTCGGTGGGCACGTTCGCGTTCTGGACGGCGTACGACGGCGGCGTGTCCTCGGCCGCGGTCACCGCGGCGGTGGCCGTGCTGATCGTGGCCTGCCCCTGCGCGCTGGGCCTGGCCACGCCGACCGCGCTGCTGGTGGGCACCGGTCGGGGCGCGCAGCTCGGCATCCTGATCAAGGGCCCCGAGGTGCTCGAATCGACCCGCCGGGTGGACACGATCGTGCTCGACAAGACGGGCACGGTCACCACCGGGGTGATGGCGCTGGCCGACGTGCGCCCGGCCGCCGGAATCGAGGAGCAGGACCTGCTGCGGTACGCCGCGGCGGTGGAGCACGCTTCCGAGCACCCGATCGCGCGGGCTGTCGTCACCGGCGCGGCCGCGCACGGCATCGCCCCCGGCGCGGTGCGCGACTTCCAGTCCCTGCCCGGTCTGGGTGCACAAGGCGTCGTCGAAGGCCGCAAGGTGCTGGTCGGACGTGCCGCACTGCTCGCTGAGCAAGGTGTGGCCCTAGACCCGGCGCCTGTCGCGAACGCCGTGGGCGGCGTGACCGGGTCGGTGAGGCAGGCCGCGCCCGGCGGGAAGCAGGCGGAGGGAGTGCCGGCCGACGAGGCGCGGACCGCGGTGGCGGTGGCGCTGGACGGCGAGTTCGCGGGCTGGTTGCTCGTCGCGGACACGGTCAAGCCCGGCTCGGCGGCCGCGGTGGCCGAGTTCCGGCGGCTCGGGCTGCGTCCGGTGCTGCTGACCGGTGACGCCGAGGGCCCGGCGCGGGCGGTGGCGGCCGAGGTGGGCATCGACGAGGTGGTCGCGGGAGTGCTCCCGGCCGGCAAGGTCGACGCCGTACGCCGGCTGCAGGAGCAGGGGCACACGGTGGCGATGGTCGGCGACGGGGTGAACGACGCGGCCGCGCTGGCCGCTGCCGACCTCGGCCTGGCGATGGGCACCGGCACCGATGCCGCGATCGAGGCGGCCGACCTGACGCTGGTCCGCGGGGACCTGACCGTCGCGGCCGACGCGATCCGGCTGTCCCGGGCCACCCTGCGCACGATCAAGGGCAACCTGTTCTGGGCGTTCGCCTACAACGTGGCCGCGCTGCCGCTGGCCGCGGCGGGCCTGGTCACGCCGGTGCTCGCCGCCGCCGCGATGGCACTGAGCAGTATCTTCGTGGTGACGAATTCGCTCCGGCTGTTCCGTTTCCGCTGATCCGTCACGCTGGGTGCGCTCGGATCCGTAAACGAACCTGCCCTTTTGCGCAACAGACCGCCGGTCGACGGGCCGAAGACGCAACAGACCAGCACAAGGACGCAATCCTTCCCGCTACTGAGCGGCGGCTCAGGTGCGTAACCTTGCTGATCGTGACAGAGCGTGACTTGATCCCCACTGCCCGGCGGCCCCGTCCGCGTACCTACCTGATGTGCGCCCCGGAGCACTTCGTCGTGGAGTACGCCATCAACCCGTGGATGGACACCACCGCGCCGGTGGACACCGACCTGGCGGTCAAGCAGTGGGACGTGCTGCGGCAGACCATGGTCGACCTCGGCCACACGGTGCACGTGCTCACCCCGCAGGCCGGCCTGCCGGACATGGTCTTCGCGGCCAACGGCGGGTTCGTCGTCGACGGTGTTGCGTACGGCGCGAAGTTCCGCTACCCGCAGCGCGCCGACGAGGCCGCCGCGCACCGGGCCTTCTACGAGTCCCGCGCCGAATACGCCTTCGTCGCGCCGACCCAGATCAACGAGGGTGAGGGCGACTTCGCCTACCTGCCCGACGCCCACGGCGGCATCGCGCTCGCCGGGTACGGCTTCCGCACCGAGCCCGCCGCGCACGCCGAGGCCGCCGAGGCGCTGGGTCGCCCGGTGATCTCGCTGAAGCTGGTCGACCCGCGCTTCTACCACCTCGACGTCGCCCTGACCGTGCTCGACGACGAGAACATCGCCTACTACCCGGGCGCGTTCTCCGAAGCGTCGCAGAAGGTCATCGCGCAGCTGTTCCCGAACGCGGTGATCGCCGACGAGGCCGACGCGCTCGCGTTCGCCCTGAACCTGGTCAGCGACGGCCGCAACGTCGTGATCAACACCGAGTCGACCGCGTTCGCCGACAAGCTCACCGCGGCCGGCTACCACCCGGTCCTGGTCGACCTCGCCGAGCTCAAGAAGGGCGGCGGCAGCGTGAAGTGCTGCATCGCCGAACTCCGCGACTGACGGTGTACCCCCTGATCGAAAGCTGCGGCCGGGACCTACAGGTCCCGGCCGCATTTGCTCTGCACCCAAAAGCTTGCTCTGCACCCATTGGCGCAACCCCCTAGGCACCGCAGCGGCGGCCGCCGAGCGAGCCCCCTGCGCCGTTGCGTCCGCGGGTGCAGAGCAAGGAAATGGGTGCAGAGCAAATGCGTTCGAGCGCGATATCCCCGTGGCCGGGGGCGCGTCGCCGGGCCGGCGGGTGAGTCGCGGCGAAGGTCAGGCGGGGGGCGTGAACGACGTGGTGCGGGTCATGCCGGCCGCGCGGCCCTTCGCGGAGATGACCAGGGCCATCTTGCGGGAGGCCTCGTCGATCATCTCGTCGCCGAGCATCACCGCACCGAGGCGGCCGCCCTGCTCCGAGGTGTAGTAGTCGTACGCGTCGAGGATGAGCTCGGCGTGGTCGTAGTCGGACTGGGCCGGCGAGTAGACCTCGTTGGCGGCGTCGATCTGGCCGGGGTGCAGCACCCACTTGCCGTCGAAGCCGAGCGCGGCCGAGCGCCGGGCCACCTCGGTGAACCCGTCCACGTCCTTGATCTGCAGGTACGGCCCGTCGATGGCCTGCTTGTCGTGCATGCGGGCGGCCATCAGGATGCGCATCAGGATGTAGTGGTACGGGTCGCCCGGGTAGCCCGGGATGAGCGAGCCGACGACCAGCGACTTCATGTTGATCGAGGCCATGAAGTCGGCGGGGCCGAAGATGATGGTCTCGACTCGCGGCGACGCGGCCGCGATGGCGTCCACGTTGACCAGTCCGGCGGCGTTCTCGATCTGGGCCTCGATGCCGATCGCGCCGACCGGCAGGCCGAGCGACTTCTCCAGCTGGGTCAGCGTCAGGTCGAGCCACTCCACGTGCGACGCGCTCTGCACCTTGGGCAGCATGATCGCGTCCAGGTTGGCGCCCGCGCCTTCGACGATCTCGATGACGTCGGTGTACGTCCACGGCGTGGTCAGGTCGTTGACCCGTACCACGCGGGTCTTGCCGGCCCAGTCGCCCTCGTTGAGCGCGGCGACGATGTTCTTGCGGGCCTCAGGCTTGGCCAGCGGGGCCACCGCGTCCTCCAGGTCCAGGAAGACCTGGTCGGCCGGCAGGCCTTGGGCCTTGCCGAGCATCTTGACGCTGGAACCCGGCACGGCCAGGCAGGACCTGCGGGAACGCCCGAGAGCGGCCATCGATACTCCTTAGGGAGCGTTCAGTAGTTGACGCCACGGTAACCTCACAGCCGTCGAGAGGAGAACGGGACTGTGGAAGATCTCACGCGCCATGCGGTGATCACCGGAGCCACGTCCGGCATCGGGCAGGCGGCTGCCGTTGCACTGGTGCGACTGGGCTGGCAGGTCACCCTGGTCGGACGCGATCCGGGACGGCTGGACGCGGCACTGGGCGCGGTGCGCGAGGCCGCGGCGGGCCCCGAGCCGGTCGGCCTGCTGGCCGACTTCGCGCAGCTGTCGCAGGTGCGCGACCTCGCCGCCAAGCTCTCCGGCCAGCGCGTCGACGTGCTGGCCAACAACGCCGGCCTGGTCGCCAACCGGCGCACCACCACCGTGGACGGTCACGAGCTGACCATCCAGACCAACCACCTGGCCCCGTTCCTGCTGGCGAACCTGCTGCGCGACCAGCTGGCACCGGGCGCCCGCATCGTGAACACGGCATCGATGGCGCACTCGTTCGGCACCCTCGATCCGGACAACCTGGACCGGCGCGGTGGGATCTACAGCGCCTGGCTGGCCTACGGCGGCTCGAAGCGGGCCAACATCCTGTTCGCGGCCGAGGCCGCCCGGCGCTGGCCGGACCTGCTCAGCTTCTCGTTCCACCCGGGCGTGGTGCGCACCCGGTTCGGCACCCCCGCCGCCCGGCTGTTCTACAAGATCGGCCCTGGGATCGCCACCCCCGAGCAGGGCGCCGACCAGCTGGTATGGCTGGCCACGGAGGACCCGGCCCAGCTGAGCAACGGTGCGTACTACGTGCTGCGCAAGCCGACCCGCCCGCACCCCAGTGCCGGCGACCCGCAGTTCGCCGACCGGCTCTGGGACGCGAGCGCCGCCGCCGTGCTCTGACGAGACGGTCAACCGAGTCGAGGCTCCGGCCTGCTGTCACAGCAGGCCGGAGCCTCGATCGCGTTCGCCGGTGTGCCCGGCTGTCCCGAGCAGGCCGGTGTCAGTTGTAGGTGCTCGCGCCGCTCACGCCGATCATGGCCAGGAACGGCAGGCCGAAGGCGCAGAGGCAACCGATCACGCCGAGACCGGTGATGATCCAGCCGACGATGATGGCGGCCTTGGCCATGCCCTCGCCGTCCTCGCCGGTCTGGCGGATCTGCTTCATCGCCGAGTGGCCGAGGATCGCGCCGATCGGGGCGGTGATCCAGGTCATCAGGCCGACGAGGGACAGGATCAGCGCGACCAGGGCCATGCTGTTCTGCTGCCGCGGCGGCGGGTAGCCGCCGTACGGCTGCTGCCCGTACGGCGCCTGCCCGTACTGCGGCTGCGGCGCGGCGTACGGGTCGCCGGACTTGTAAGGGTCGCCGTAGGGCTGCGGTGCGGCCGGCGGCGCGCTCATCGGCGGCACGCTCGCGGGCGGCGCGCTCATCGGCGGCGTCACCGGGGAGCCGGGCACGGCCGGCGGGCCGTAGGCCGGCGCGCCGTACGGGTTCGGGGCGGCCGGCGGCGGTGCGTACGGGTCCGGCTGGGCCGCGTACGGGTCCTGGCCGGCGGGCGGCGGATACGTCATGGCTGTCTCCTGTCAGTCCCAGTCGCTGCTGTTGCCGCTTTGCACCGCGTCCCAGAAGGTCGGGTCGTTGGCGATGAGGATGGCGACGATCGCGACCCCGATGACGGTCAGCGCGACGGCGGACCATCCGGTGATGATGCCGGCGATGGCCATGCCCCGGCCCTCCTGCTGGCGCTCCCGGATCTGCTTCTGGCTCACGTGGCCGAGGATCGCGCCGATGAGGCCGGGCAGCGCGCCGATGCCGTAGCACCAGCACATCAGCAGGCCCACGATGCCGAGCACCATCGACGCGATCGCCATGCCGTTGGTGCCGGGCGTGGCCGGACCTGCCGCCGGGTACGGGGTGTAGGGCACGCCGTACGCGCCGGTCGGCTGCGGGGAGTACGGCGCACCGCTGACGGCCGGCGCCGCGTACGGGTCCGCGCTGACCGGCGGCGCCGCGTAGGGGTCGGCCGCGGGCGGCGGGGAGTACGGGTTCGGGGTGGCGGGTGCGGCGTACGGATCAGGCTGCTGGCTGAAGGGATCCGGGCTCGCGGGCGGCGGGTAGGTCATGGGGGGCTGGTGCCTCGTCTCTCGGATATGGGTTCAGGGCACGGTAGCGAACCCGGTGAACCTTTTCACAGTGACGGTGCTGTCAAGCGCCTTGGATGGGACGGTGGCCCGGCTCATACTCAGCTCACCTGAAGGTTCGTTCAGTGCCCAGGAGGCTGACATATGGCTCGTCTCGCCCGTACTCCCGGCTTGTCCGATGTGCAGACCGCCATCCTTGAGACGGTACGTGAGTTCGCGGACAAGGAGATCATTCCGCGCGCGCAGCGGCTGGAGCACGCCGACGAGTACCCCGAGGAGATCCTCGCCGGGATGAAGGAGATGGGCCTGTTCGGCCTGACCATCCCCGAGGAGTACGGCGGCCTCGGCGAGTCGCTGCTGACCTACGCGCTGGTCGTGGAGGAGCTGTCCCGCGGCTGGATGTCGGTGTCCGGCATCGTCAACACCCACTTCATCGTGGCGTACCTGGTCGGCCAGCACGGCTCGGAAGAGCAGAAGCAGCGGCTGCTGCCGCGCATGGCCACGGGTGACGTGCGCGGCGCGTTCAGCATGTCCGAGCCGGAGACCGGCTCCGACGTCTCGGCGATCAAGACCCGCGCGGTGCGCGACGGCGACACGTACGTGCTCAACGGCCAGAAGATGTGGCTGACCAACGGGGCGTACTCCTCGGTGGTGGCCACGCTGGTCAAGACCGACCAGGGTGCGGACAGCGTCTACGGCAACATGACCACGTTCCTGCTGGAGAAGGAGCCCGGCTTCGGCGAGACCGCGCCCGGCCTGACCATCCCCGGCAAGATCGAGAAGATGGGCTACAAGGGCGTCGAGACCACCGAGATGGTGCTCGACGGCCACCGGGTGCCCGAGTCGGCGATCCTCGGCGGTGCCGACAAGGCGGGCCGCGGCTTCTACCAGATGATGGACGGCATCGAGGTGGGCCGCGTCAACGTGGCCGCCCGCGCCTGCGGCATCTCGATCCGCGCGTTCGAGCTGGCGGTGGCGTACGCCCAGCAGCGCTCGACGTTCGGCAAGCCGATCGCCCAGCACCAGGCCATCGCGTTCAAGCTGGCCGAGATGGGCACCAAGATCGAGGCTTCGCACGCCCTGATGGTCAACGCGGCCCGGCTGAAGGACTCCGGCGAGCGCAACGACGTCGAGGCCGGCATGGCCAAGCTGCTGGCCAGCGAGTACTGCCACGAGATCGTCACCGAGTCGTTCCGCATCCACGGCGGCTACGGCTTCTCCAAGGAGTACGAGATCGAGCGCCTCATGCGCGAGGCCCCGTTCCTGCTCATCGGCGAGGGCACCAGCGAGATCCAGAAGACCATCATCTCCCGCGGCCTGCTCAAGGAGTACCGCTCCCGCTGAGCACGTCAGTGGGAGCGGAGCTCCGGCGGGGCGGTCGGGAGGTGGGCCAGGTCGCCGCGGCGTTCGGGGTGGTCCAGGTAGTACTGGAGGACGCCGGCTATGTCGGTGTCGCGCATGCGGTATTCGGCCCCGCGCAGGCGCAGGGCGCCGTCGGTGGTCTCCAGGCGCAGGCCCGACCCGCTGTTGAGACGTGCGGAGCGGAGCTGCGACCAGGGGAAGTGGCGGCGGTGCACGCGGACCCCGCTCGCGTTGAGCACGATCTGGCGGGCGCTGCCGTGGGCGGGGCGCACGACGATCCAGAGCAGCCCCAGCGTGAGCAGGGTCCACACGATCGCGAAGGCGAGTTCGCGGCCGTCGTTCAGCCGCGCCCAGCGGGCGATGATCGGCAGTTGCACGGCGAACCAGATCCCGGTCAGCACCCGGTCGGACACCGGGGTGAGGACGAGGCCGGGTTCGCCGTCGGCGGCGCCCTGCCGCCACTGCCCGGTTGGGTGGCGGCTGAGGTGGAAGGAGCGGGCGAGCGCGGCCCCGACGCCGATGACGACCAGCCAGAGGGTTCCCGCCTCGTCCTGGGACAGCGGGTGGATGGGCGTGGTGCGCCCGTACCACCACGCGCCGGCGATGAGCAGCAGCCCGGCCGCGGTCAGGTAGGCGGAGCGGGCGCGCGGGGTCGTCGGCACGGCGATCACCCGGAAAGGCTACGAGACCACCTCACCTCCACCAACGGCGCGGCCGGTGTCGATTTCGGGGCAGGCTATTCTGGCCGACGTGCGACGACTGCTCACCCCCGGCTGGCTGGCCGGTCATGCGCTGGCGCTGCTGGCCGTCGTCACATGTCTGGCCCTCGGCTGGTGGCAGGCGGGCCGTGCCGCCGAGGGAAACACCTTGAGCTGGGCGTACACCTTCGAGTGGCCGATCTTCGCGATCTTCGTGGTGGTGATCTGGGTCCGGGAGATCCGGCTCACCCTGCGCAAGGGCCGCGCCGAGCCGGCGGCCGCGGCCGTTGACCCGGTGGACCGGCCGCGGCCGGTCATCACCCGCCGGGTGAGCCGGCCCACTGCCGCGGACGAGGACTCCGGTGATCCGCAGCTGGCCGAGTACAACCGATACCTGGCGTGGCTGAACGAGAACCCCGAGGCACGACCCAGCGACTATCCCGCTAAGGAGTATCGATGAACGGCGCACTCACCCGGTATCGCGTCATCGCCTGGATCGTGGGCGTCATGCTGCTGCTGCTGACGCTCGTCGCCATGCCGATGAAGTACTTCGGCGACAACAACCTCGGTGTCGTGATCATCGCCCCGGTGCACGGCTGGCTGTACGTGGTCTACCTCGCCGCGGTCGGCGACCTGGCGCGCCGGGTGCAGTGGCCGGTCACCCGCATCCTGCTGGTGGCGCTGGCCGGCACCGTCCCGTTCCTGTCGTTCGTGATGGAGCGGCGCACGGTCGCCTGGATCCAGGGCACCGACCGGCAGCCGTCGTTCACAGAAGCGTGAGCTGGACGCCCGCCGCCTGCCCGGCGGCGGGCTCCGCCTCCCCGGTGGCGGGCTCCGCCTCCCCGGTCAGCACCAGGTCGCGCGCCGGCGTGTCGCGCGCGGGCAACCCGTGCCGCCGGCAGGCCCGGCGCACCTTCGCGGTGACCAGCCGCTGGTAGTCGGCGCTCACGTACGCCCGCCCGCGCGGGTAGAGGCGCTCGTAGAACGGCACCAGGTCCGGATGGTCGGCGGCGAGCCAGCCCAGATACCACTCCCGGGCGCCGGGCCGCAGGTGCAGCACCAGCGGCGTGATGCTGGCCGCGCCCGCGGCGACGAGCGCGCCGACCGTCGCGTCGAGCTGCTCCTCGCTGTCGGACAGCCCCGGCAGGATCGGCGCCATCAGCACCCCGACCCGCAGCCCCGCGTCGCTCATCCGGCGCACCGCGTCCAGCCGCCGCGACGGGCTCGGCGCGCCCGACTCCACACTGCGCCACAGCTGCTCGTCGAGGAAGCCGATGGAGAACGACACGGACACGCTCGTGCGCCGCGCCGCCCGTTCCAGCAGCGGCAGGTCGCGCAGGATCAGCGTGCCCTTGGTGAGGATCGAGAACGGGTTCGACCAGTCCGACAGCGCCTCGATGATGCCCGGCATCAGCCGGTAGCGGCCCTCCGCGCGCTGGTAGCAGTCGACGTTGGTGCCCATCGCGATCGGCTTGCCCTCCCAGCGGGACGAGCCCAGCTCGTGGCGCAGCAGCTCGGGCGCGTTCACCTTGACCACGATCTTCGAGTCGAAGTCGTGCCCGGTGTCCAGGTCGAGGTAGCTGTGCGTGTTGCGGGCGAAGCAGTTGTGGCTGACCACGCCGTTGGCGATGAAGTCGCCGGTGCCGGTGGTGATGTCCCACAGCGGCAGCTCCAGGCCGAGCGGCTCGATCGAGGTGACGTGCAGCGGCACCGCGCCCTTGACCGCGATGCCCTGCACCGCGCGCCGCCGGGTGACCGCGGGGTCGGTCAGGTGGAAGAAGCGCAGCTTCTCCGGCAGCCCGCCGAGCAGCCGGAGGCTGAGCAGCCCGATCGGGTCGCGCCGGTCCTCGATCACGAACTCGAAGCCGAACGCCCGCAGCGCCGCCCGGGTGGGCTCGACCAGCTCCGGATCGGTGTGCACGATGCGCCACAGGCCTTGGGTGTGGCTGCCCTCGGCGTCGAAGACGCCGGCCAGGAAACCCTTGTCCCATTCGGCGTCGCGCTCGTCGGGCCGCTCCAGCAGGCTGCTCACCAGGTCGAGATCACGCCGGGCGTACGTGCGCAGCCCGGTGCGCTGGCCCAGCGGCGCGAACTCGGCGGTGTGCGCGCCCGACTCGCGCAGATACCCGATGGTGCGGCTGAGCACCTGCGGCTCGGCACTGGCCAGCCGGAACCGGGGCACGGTGCCGTACGGGTCGCGGTAGCCGGTGTCCGGCTCCGGGCGCAGCATCGCGTGCAGGTAGCCGCGGCGGTATTCCGGCGACTCCTTGGGCTGCTCGGCGAAGCGGCCGGTGCCCATCAGCTTGTTGCCCGTGGTCAGGTGCGGCCGCTGGTCGGGCCCCGACCGGGCGCCGGTGACGTGCTTCCAGCCCCGGTCGGTGAGGAAGCGGTGGTCGCCGCTGGCCACCAGCTCGGTGCCGTCGCGCAGGGTCAGCCGGTAGGCCGGCTTCACGGTGGACCACTTGTCGCGCACGTGGGTCACCGCGTAGCGCCGGTAGGAGCCCTCGCGGACGGTGCCGATGATCGCGTCGCCGACCCGAAGCTCGGCGATGGGTTTGGTGCGCCCGTCGGCCATCAGGACCGGCGTGTCACCAGATAAGCAGTACGAGCAGGCATGGGTGCAGCCGCGATAGGGGTTGATCGTGTATTCGAACGGCACGCCGCGCGGCTCGCCCGCCACCTTGTTGATCAGTGACTTGGCGCGTACCTCGTAGAACGTCATCCCGGCGAAGCCCGGAGTGTCGAACGTACGCACGACCGCGCCGGGCAGCGGCTGCTGCACCGGCGCGGTCGCGTCCGGCGGGGTGCTCTCGGTGAGATGACTCCAGCGCACCCCGCTATTCAAACATATGTTCGAAGACTAGGCAGCCGTCGCGTCCGCCTTGACCTTCTCCATGTCGAGCTCGCGCACCTTCTGGATCAGGTCCAGGAACGCCGCCTCGGGCAGTGCGCCCGGCTGGGCGTACACGATCACCCCGTCGCGGACCGCCATGATCGTGGGGATCGACTGGATGTTGAACTGCATGGCCAACTCCTGCTGGGCCTCGGTGTCCACCTTGCCGAAGGTGACATCCGGGTTCGCCTCCGCGGCCCGCTCGTAGACGGGCGCGAAACGGACACACGGACCACACCAGCTCGCCCAGAAGTCGATGAAGGTGATGCCGTCCCCGCTCGTCTTCTCGCCGAAGTTGGCGGTCGTGAACTCCACGGTGCCCATTGTCGTGCTCCTCATTCCGATCGAGTGACCAACGTCCATGTAAACCGCTGCGCCACCTTGCACATTCCCGTCTTGTCCACGGTACCGACGGTGACGTGACACACAGGGCATCCGGCGATATGGCGGGCGAGTTGCAGGCGACGATGTAAGGGTGCCCGCAACCTTCGTGTACGACGGCGACTGCGCGTTCTGCACCCGGTGCGCTGAGTTCCTCCGCCGGCGGGTGCCCACCGACGCGGAGATCGTGCCCTGGCAGCGCGCCGACCTGCCCGCCCTGGGCCTGACCCGGGAGCGGTGCATCGAAGCGGTGCAGTATGTGGTGCCCGGCCGGCCCGTGCTGGCGGGGCCCGACGCGATCGCGGCGCTGCTGCGCGCGAGCCGGTCGGCGGCGTGGCGTCCGGTGGGCGGCGCGTTGGGCCTGCCCGGCGTCGGGTTCGCGGCCTGGCCGGTGTACCGCCTGATCGCCCGACACCGCCACCGGCTTCCGGGTGGCACCGCCGCCTGTGCGCTGCCCCCGTCGACGCCCCGTCCTTGAATCGACGTTGGCCTATTACGTCGACTCCGGGCCACGGAAACCCGACGTAATAGGCCAACGTCTATGAAAAGCGCGGTGCGGCGAGGCGCTCGCCGGACCGGCTACTCCGCGGTGTCGGGGCGCTTGGGGACCATGACCTTGCGCTTGAAGATGCAGACCAGGGTGCCGTCCTGGTTGTAGCCGCGGGTCTCGACGCTGACCACGCCGCGGTCGGGCTTCGAGCCGGACTCGCGCTTGTCGAGCACCGTGGTCTCGCCGTAGATGGTGTCGCCGTGGAAGGTCGGCGCGACGTGGCGCAGGCTCTCGACCTCGAGGTTGGCGATGGCCTTGCCGCTGACGTCGGGCACCGACATGCCCAGCAGCAGCGAGTAGATGTAGTTGCCGACCACCACGTTGCGCTTGAAGTCCGTCTGCGTCGCCGCGTAGTGGGCGTCCAGGTGCAGCGGGTGGTGGTTCATCGTCAGCAGGCAGAAGAGGTGGTCGTCGTACTCGGTGACCGTCTTGCCGGGCCAGTGCTTGTAGATCGCCCCGACCTCGAACTCTTCGAAGTAGCGCCCGAACTGCATTGTCCGTCTCCCGCCCCTGGATGCAGCGAACGGCGGGGCCCTCCCCGGCACCCGCCGCCCGCGCTTGTGAAAAGGAGTCTGCACGAGCGTTACCGACGAGTACATAGGCCGCGCCGAGAACTACATCACAGACAACGGCTCCGATCCTCCAGGGTGATTGGCACGCTTCGCGGCAAGCGTCCGCGCTCGCGGCATATGCTGACGGCAGGAGGTCGCCATGCCGAGCAATTCCGCAGCGGATCACCTGATCTCGCGCCAGCTGTACCGGCGGGAGATCGCTCCCCTCACCTTCGAACCGCACGAGTGGGAGCTGCTGACCCGGCTCCCGGCCCGTGTCATGATCGCCGCCACCTCCGCCGAACCCGACAGCGACCGCCGTACGGTCGACGAGGGCCTGGCCGGCATCAACGCCATCGCCGCCGGAGCCGACATCGACTCCGAACTCGTGAAAGCCATCGTCGGCGCGATCTACGCCGAGGCCGACCCCGATCCGCCCGCCGCGGAGCAGTTCCGCGACCCGCACGCCGCCATCACCGAGGTGCTGGTCGGCTGCCGCGCGGCGGCGATCGTGCTCGACGCGCGGGCCACGCCGGCCGACGGCCAGGCGTACCGCCGCTGGCTGGAGTCGATCGCGGACCAGGTCTGCGGCGCGGCCCGGACCGGTGGCCTGCTGGGCATCGGCGGGGTCACCCGCAGCCCGGCCGAGCAGCGTTTCCTGACCGACCTGGTGGACGCGCTGCGCAACGTGTGACCAGCTAAAATCCTTCACTTGTGACCATCGAACGCGAACGGGTCGTAGACGACGAACTGGAGGTCGGTGTCGGTCCCTGGGCCGGCGCCTGGCCCGAGGGCGCGCACTACGACCCTGAGCTGTTGGCCGCCGGTGACCGGCGCAACGTGGTGGACCGGTACCGGTACTGGCGGCACGAGGCGATCGTGGCCGACCTGGACACCCGGCGGCACGACTTCCACGTCGCCATCGAGAACTGGCAGCACGACTTCAACATCGGCACGGTGGTGCGCACCGCGAACGCGTTCCTGGCCGCCGAGGTGCACATCGTGGGCCGCCGCCGCTGGAACCGGCGCGGGGCGATGGTGACCGACCGCTACCAGCACGTACGCCACCACGACTCGGTCGAGGCCTTCGCCTCCTGGGCGCGCGGGGCGGGCGTGGCCGTCATCGGCATCGACAACCTGCCCGGCAGCGTGCCGCTGGAGACAACGACGCTGCCGCGGCACTGCGTGCTGCTGTTCGGCCAGGAGGGCCCGGGGCTGTCCGAGGCGGCCAGGGCGGCCTGCGACCGGATGTACTCGATCGCCCAGTACGGCTCGACCCGGTCCGTCAACGCCGGGGTGGCCTCGGCGGTGGCCATGCACGCCTGGATCCGCGCGTACGCCGGACCACCCCCCGCCTGACGACTCGCCGATCTTGGCGAGTGGCTTGACGTGCTCCGACGACGGGGCGGACAGTGGTGGTCATGGGGCTCGCGGTGTCATGTCCGCGGTGCGGTGGCGATCTGCGGCCGCCCGGTCTTGCGCACTCCGACTGGGTCTGCGAGCGCGACGGGCCGGTCCCGCCGCTGCACACCGCCCAGCATGTCAACCATGACGTCTTCGCCTGCGCGACCAAGCGCGCGGCCGAGTCGGGGGTCCCCCTGTGGTGTCCCTGGCCGCTGCCGACCGGCTGGACCGTCACCGGCGTGGCGTGGGCGGGCGACGACCGGTCCGGGGTGTCCGCCACGGCACTGGCGTGCAGCGGGCCGACACCGTTCAGCGACGGCCCGGCCGACGTGGTGATCGTGGCCGAGGAGCCGGGCGTGGGCCTGGGGGCGCGCTTCGCGGGCCTGTCCGGCCCGGACCCCGGACCCGCCCTGCTCGACCGGGAGGGCGGGCACGGCGCGCACGCGAAGGTCAAGGCCGACGGGCACCCCACTCCACTGTGGGCGGTGTCCACGCCCGACGACCGCAGCGCGTACGCCGGCGAGGCCCGGGGCCGCTGGCTGTACGCCGTGACCTGGCCCGCGCAGGCGGGCTACCTCCTGTCCGAGGAGGTCGTGCTGCAGGACCTGAGCGACTGGCTGCCGCCGGAACTGGTGTTCGGAGCGCTGTCGCCGCGGCTGCGGCCGACCCGCTGAGTCGAGTTCCTTACTTTCCTCATCGGACGCTGCTCAAGGCGCTGGCACGGATATGCGCTAATGATTCTCGGCAGGCACCGTTACTGATACGCTGAGTCTCGCCACGGCCACCAAATGTCGAGTGGACACGGCCAGGCGGAGGGGGATAGCCCGACATGCTCAAGAAGATCCTTACGTGGGGCGGCATCGCCTTTTTGATCTTCTTCGTGGCGTTCCGGCCCGATTCTGCGGCGAACGTCGTGAAGACGCTGGGCGGCACTGTCATGGACATCGCCCAGGGTTTCGGTGACTTCTTCGGCAGCCTGGTCGCTTAGCTCACATGATCGGCGGTCTCGGGCCGGACGAGCCAAGCGAGGAGCGCACTCCGGGGCCTGATGGTCCGGAGTGGTCCGGTCGCCGTGAACGCGACACGGAGCCCATCCCGCGGACGCGAGCGGAGTCTCAGCCACCGGCTGAGAGCGAGCTGCACGCCGATCCGGGCGACCACGCACACTTCATCGGCAAGGCCACTGTGGGGGCGAGCGCCGGCACCGCTTCGGGCGGCGCCGGAGGCAGACCCCCCGGTGACAACGCCACCACGGCGCCACTCGGTGACGAGCTTCCGAACTTCACCGAGGAGGAGCTCGCCGGGCTGCGGTTCGACGCGTCCGGAGTGCCGCTGGGGCCACGCCGGGTGCTCCCGCTCGAGGACGAGCCGAGCGCCATGGTCGCGCGCTACCTGTTCCCCACCGAGCGTTATCGCGGGGAGTGGAAGCGGCACTGGGTGCACCTCACCAACCCGCTGCTGATCGGCGTGTTCGCCACCTTCGCGCTCGGCTACCTGTCCGGCTTCCTGGCGAAGTCCGACATCGCCGGCATGTGGGTGATCGCCGTCGTGGTCTGGGCGCTGGTGATGAGCTGGGTCGCCTGGACCGTCGCCGACTGGTACTTCGACCGGTTCATCCTGACCAACAAGCGGCTGATGCTCGTCAACGGGCTCATCACCCGCAAAGTGGCGATGATGCCGCTGTTGAAGGTCACCGACATGAAGTACGAGCAGTCGCCGCTGGGCCGCATGCTCAACTACGGCACGTTCGTGCTCGAGTCCGCCGGTCAGGACCAGGCGCTCAGCAAGGTCGAGCACATGCCGAACCCGAACGAGCTCTACCTGCGCATCGTCGAGGAGATGTACGAGCCCGCGGCAGTGGAGGCGCGGCTCGGGCGCGAGGCGGAAGAGGAATAGTCGCCACTATTCGGCCACCGCCGAAATGCCCGATCGGCGACAGGAAAGTTCTCTACCAGATCTAGATCCGCTAGCGCGAGTGTGCCAGTCTGTCCGTTGAGGTCGACGCATACGGGGTATCCACCCGACACCGGGAACCGAACGGCGTGCGAAAGCCTCTTACACGGGGTGATGGGCGCGTCCGACGCGCCTCGGTCAGGCGTCCGCGACGTACGCCTGCGATGGGAGGTGCGTCTGTGAGCCACCGGTCGGCCATGGAGGACGAGTTCCGCGAGTTCGTGACCGCACGTTCGGCTGCCCTGCTGCGCACGGCATACCTGCTGGCCGGTGACTGGGCCACCGCGGAGGACCTGCTGCAGACGGCGCTCACCAAGACGTACCTGGCGTGGAAGCGCCTGGGCCAGATCGAGGCGGTGGAGCCGTACGCCCGCCGGGTGCTCGTGAACACCGCGACCAGCTGGTGGCGGCGACGCTGGCACGGCGAGCGACCCACCGAATTCCTACCGGAACGGGCTGCGCCGGACAATCTCGAAGAGCAGCTCGAGCGCGATGTGATGTGGAAACATGTCAAAGCCCTTCCGGCACGACAACGCGCCGTGCTGGTCCTGCGTTTCTACGAGGACATGTCTGAGGCGCAGACAGCCGCGATGCTGCAGATCTCGCCCGGGACCGTGAAGAGCCAGACCTCACGGGCGCTCGGGACGCTGCGGTCGCGGTTGGCAGCCGAGGGAATCACCGGCAGGCTGCCGGCCGCGCAGGCGGCGGCGGAGCCGGCGGTCCCGAAGCAGCGGGCGGGCACGGTCGCCACGGAATCGCTCGACCTGCCGGTCGGCGAGGTCACCCTGACGGCTGAGCCCACCCCGGTCGCGGCACCCGTGGTGCCGTCGCCTCGGCGGGAAGCTGTTCGACCGGCCCGCGTGCCGGTCGGCCAACCTGGGCGGTGACCATGCTCGAGGACGAGCTGCGTGAGATGTTCGCGGCTCGCGCGCAGACCCTGCCTGCCGCCGCCGACCCGGCTGGCCGCGCCATCCGACAGGCGCGCCGGACGACCCGGCGACGGCGCACGGCGACCGGCACGATGACGGTGTTCGCCTTCGCGACCGTGCTCGGCGGTGCCGTGGCGGCGCAGGGGCTCGGTGCCGCGGCGACGACGGCCGCGGACCCGAACCGGGTCACCTTCCAGAACCTCTTCGGCGGCGAGGCTCCCGTCGCCGCCCGCCAGACCCAGCTGCCGACCATGGACCTGCCGGTCGACCTGCTCGTCGGCCAGCAGCTGTGGACCGCCGACGGGCAGCGAGTGGACCTCGACCACGACGGTGACGTCTCCAAGATCGCCAGGGTGCCGGACGGCTGGGTGTACTCCGACTCCAGCACGGTGCGCCTGCTCCCCAACAGCGCCGGTGGGACGGTCACGCTGTCCGGCCAGGGCGAGTGGGCGGTGAGCCACGACGGCACCCGGGTCGCCACCAACGACCAGGGCACGCTGGCGGTCACCAAGGTGGCCGGCGACGACCGGGGCACCACGCTCGCGTCGACGCCGGTGCCCGAGACCGCGGCCCCGGTCACGTTCTTCGGCGACCGCGTGGTCGTGGCCAGCGAGAAGGGCTTCGACTACTGGAGCGCCGAGGCGCCCTCGAAGTACAAGGACACCTGGAACGCCGAGCTGCTCGCCGTGTTCGGCGGCGCCGCGGCCAACGTGGCCGTCGGCGTCGTGCGCGGCAAGGGCGAGCTGCTGTGCCTGGTCGACGTCACCGCGATCAAGAACGGCCTGAAGATCGGCGCGCAGCTGGGCTGCGGCGACCTGGTCGGCAAGGCGCTGGTCAAACTCCACGCGGCGCTCTCTCCCGACGGCCGGCTGCTCGCCGTGGCCTCGCCGAGCGGCCTGCAGATGATCGACCTGGACCGGGCCCGCATCGACGCGGCGGCGAACAGCGACAAGAAGCAGCCAGAGGCACAGGCGCAGGCCCAGGTCCAGGCGCTGGTGCTCCGGGCGGACTGTCCGATCACCGCCGTCGACGCCGTGGTCTGGTCGGGCAACACGACGGTGGTGACGCAGACCGAAGGCGGCGGCATCTTCGCCTGCAAGAGCGACGGCACCAAGTTGCAGGTGGCACTGCCCCCGGACGTTCAGCCCGGCTGGACGATGATCCCTTCGTACGGCACCGGCAAGTGACGATCGACCTGCACCTGCACTCCACCGCGAGTGACGGCACCACTCCTCCCGACGAGTTGATGCGCCTGGCCGGCGCGGCGGGGCTGCGGGTGGCCGCGCTCACCGACCACGACACCACCGCCGGCTGGGCGGCCGCCGCGCAGGCGCTGCCGCCCGGCCTGACCCTCATCCGAGGGGCCGAGCTGAGCTGCCGCTGGCACGGCGAGGGCGAGTCCATCGCCCTGCACATGCTGGCCTACCTGTTCGACCCGGCCGACCCCGCGCTGGTCGCGGCGCTGGCCCGGGTCCGCGAGTCGCGGCTGGGGCGCGCCGAGCGCATGGTCGCGCTGATGCGGGCCGACGGCATCGACGTGGACTGGGCCGACATCCTGGCCCACGCCGCCGGGGGCACCATCGGCCGGCCTCACCTGGCCGCCGCGCTGATCCGAGCCGGGCTCGTCGCCGACACGCAGGAGGCGTTCGGCCCGCGCTGGCTCGGCACTGGCAGCCCGTACCGGCTGCCCAAGGAGGACCTCGACGTCTTCGGGGCGCTGCGCCTGGTCAAGGCCGCCGGCGGGGTGACCGTGTTCGCCCACCCGCGCGCCTCGGTCCGCGGGCGAGTCGTGCCCGAGGAACTGTTCGGGCACCTCGCGGCCGCCGGTCTGGACGGCCTGGAGGCCGACCACCACGACCACAGCCCGGCCGAGCGCGCCGAGGTGCGCCGCATCGCCGCCGAGCTGGGCCTGTTCACCACCGGCAGCTCGGACTTCCACGGCACCCACAAGAAGGTGCGCATCGGCGAGTTCACCACGGCCCCCGAGGCGCTGGATCGGATCGTCGCCGGTGCGACGGGCGCCACCCCGGTCACGGGAGTCGCCGGATAACCCTTGCCGGTCGTGCTATGCATCCGGTGTGGATTGGAAGTTCTTCGGCGAGGTCTTCGTCACCCTGCTCGTCATCACCGACCCGCCGGGAATGGTGCCCATCTTTCTCGCGCTGACCGGGGCGCTGCCCGCCCGGGACCGGCACAAGGCGGCCACGCACGCGGTCGCGCTGGCCCTGGGCGTCATCGCCGTGTTCGCGGTGGCCGGCCAGACCATCCTGGACTACCTGCACATCCAGCTGCCCGCGCTGCAGGGCGCGGGTGGGCTGCTGCTGGTCCTGGTCGCGCTGGAACTGCTCACCGGCAAGGCCGACGACCCCGACCAGCAGTCGACCTCGAACATCGCTCTGGTGCCGCTCGGCACGCCGCTGCTGGCCGGTCCCGGTGCGATCGTGGCGACGATGCTGTTCGTGCAGCGCGCCGACAGCACCGCGCAGTACGTGGCGATCGGGCTGGGCATCGTGGCGGTCATGGTCGCGGTGTGGCTGGTGCTGCGCTACTCCGGGATCATCGTGAAGGTGCTGCGGCCCGGCGGCATCGAGGTGCTCACCCGCATCGCGGGTCTGCTGCTCGCCGCGATCGCGGTCCAGCTGATGGCCGACTCGATCGGCGCCTTCGTCGAGCTGTTCACGACCGCGCATCCCTGACCGGGGCCGGTCGGGCGGCGCGGGGCACATTCCGTTCGGAATATACGCCGACCTATCTCGTCGACTTCGATCTCGTGGGAGTCGACGAGATAGGCCGGCGTCTGTGAAGAACGGGTTCTCGGGCGAGCGGGCGGGCGGGTCGGCTCGCGCGTGTCCGACCGGGCTGGCACGATCTGCCAGGTGAGCCGAACCCCCAGCCCCCGCCGCGGCAAGGACGTCCCGGAGCAGCTCGGCTTCGACATGATGCCCGAGCGCCTGTTCGTGTGCACCCCGAGCAAGCTCTCGTCGTACGCCGACTGCCCGCGCCGCTACCGGCACACCTACCTCGACCGGCCCGCGCCGCAGAAGGGGCCCGCCTGGGCGCACAACTCGCTCGGCGCGAGCGTGCACACGGCGCTGCGCAACTGGTGGGACCTGCCGGTGGAGCGGCGGGACAATGCCGCGCTGCCGCGGCTGCTGAGGGCGACCTGGGTGCGCGAGGGCTACCGCGACGACGAGCAGGAGCGGGCGGTCTACGAGCGGGCGCTGGGCTGGCTGGAGGCGTACACCGCCGATCTGGACCCCGAGCTGGAACTGCTGGGCGTCGAGCGCACGGTGGCCGCGAAAACGGCGGTGCTGGCGCTGAGCGGCCGGGCCGACCGGATCGACGCGCGCGGCGGCGAAGCCGTGATCGTCGACTACAAGACCGGCCGCACCGGTCTGGACGTTGACGATGCGCGCGGCTCGCTGGCGCTGGCGCTCTACGCGTTCGCCGCCGAGCGGGTGTTCCGCCGCCCGTGCCGCAAGGTCGAACTGCACCATCTGCCGACCGGTACGGTGGCCGCGCACGAGCACACCCCGGAGTCGATCGCTCGGCACGTGTCCCGCGCCGAGGACACCGCGCGCGACATCGTGGCGGCGGAGAAGGCGCTGGCCGAGGGCACGCCACCGGACGAGGCCTTCCCGACCCGGCCGGGCAGTCTGTGCAGCTGGTGCGACTTCCGCCGGGTGTGCCCGGCGGGCGCGCAAGCTCCGGTCAAGGAGAGCTGGGCCGCCGTGGAGACGACCCCGACCGGCCCCGTTCCTGCCTAGATCACTCGACTTGCCCGGCACCTGGGCGAATGGCGTTCCAAGATACGCACAGGTGCCAGGCAAGTCGGACGATCTTGACGGCGCGGGCAGGCGCGGCCGGTGCGGGTCAGGCCGGGGTGACGGTGGTGCGGTCCTCGGCGGCGAGTTGCTGGCAGGACGGGCACAGGCCCCAGTAGGTGACCTCGGCCTCGTCGAGGGCGAAGCCGTGCGTCTGGCTCGGGTCGAGGCAGGGCGCGGCACCGACGGCGCAGTCCACGTCGGCGATCGCGCCGCAGCCGCGGCAGACGATGTGGTGGTGGTTGTCGCCGGAGCGGGCCTCGTATCGGGCGGGGGAGCCAGCGGGCTCGATGCGCCGGGCCAGTCCCGCGCGGGCGAGCGCGCCGAGCACGTCGTAGACCGCCTGGGTGGAGACCGAGTCGAGGCGCTGCCGGGCCTGCCGGGTGATCTCCTCGACCTCGAGGTGGCCGCCCTGCCCGAGGATGTCGAGCACGGCGAGCCGCGGCCGGGTCACCCGCAGGCCCCGCGCGCGAAGGAGAGCCTGTGGCTCGATGTCGCCGTACATGAACACCATTTCAGCAGCTAACTTGGATCTCCTCAAGAAAAGGTCCGATATACGTGCTCTGCGACACGGGCCATTCCCCCTCTGTCCCATCGACGTGGGCGGGTCTAGGCTCACCTTGACCTTGGGTACGCACCCCCGGAATCCACGTGGAGGCACAGTGTTCGAGGACCTTCTCGGCCTGCCGGCTCACCCCCTGCTCGTGCACGCCGCAGTCGTGTTCGCCCCGCTGCTGATCGCCGGCGTGGTGGTCTATTCGTTCGTGCCATCCGTGCGCCGCTACATCGGCTGGGCGGTGCTGCTGCTCGGCGTCGGCGCGCCGATCGCGCTGTGGTTCGCGCGCCAGAGCGGCGAGGCGCTGTTCACGACGCTTGTCGAGAAGGGCTACCCGCCGCAGATCCTCGCCCAGGTGGACCTGCACAAGGACTTCGGCGACGCGGCGGCCTGGGCGGGCACCCTGCTCGGTGTGCTGGCGATCGCGCTGGTGTTGTTCACGCACTCGGCCGCGAAGAAGCCGGCGACCAGCGGTTCCCGTGCCACGGGCTGGGCGCTGATCGCGCTGAACCTGCTGGCCGCCGGAGCCACCGCCTACTACGTCTTCAAGACCGGCGACACCGGAGCCCAGGCGGTCTGGAGCAACATCTGACGGGTCAGGTCCGCCACTGCAGGCACGCGATCAGGATCAGCACGACGCCCGCGGCTATGCCGAGCGCGTTGGTGAACCGGTCCGCGCGCTCCTCGGCGGCGTCGATGGCGTCGTGGTCCACTTCGGGCAGCCGCCGCGGGGGCACGACACGCGGGGCGACCTCCGGGTGCCACCCCGGCGGCGGCGGCACCGCGGGCGGCGGACCGGGGTACGCCGCGGCGGCCTGCTCGGCGTCGGCCCCGTCCGCGGCCGGGGCCGGCCGGCGCCACTGATCGTCGGCGGGCCGGTTCACAAGGGCCGACCGACTGGCAGGCGGCGGGACCAGCCGATCCTGGCTGGTCCTATGCTGCGGTGGTGAGCAGTGACGCTGTCCCCGCCGGTCGCGACGACGACCGCGTGGTGGAGTTCGACGACGAGAGTCCGGTGCTGCCGGAGCAGACCCGTGACGACACGGACCGGGGCTGGGGCGAGCGGTCGTGGAGCAACGACGACCGGCTGCGCGACGAGCGCCCGCCGCACTGGGACTGACCGCCGGCCACAGCGATGGCGGGGCTGACGCACCGCCGTACTATAGCGCGGAACCGGACATTGCGGACGTAGCTCAGGAAGCGCTGCTGCTCGCGGTCGAGGACGAGGTGCTCGACGACGGCGTGCTGCTGCTCGACGAGGAGCTGCTGCCGCTGGTCGAGCTGCCGGACGACGAGCTGCTTGACGCCGCGGGGGCCGTGCCGGAGCCGCTGCCGCGCGAGTCGGTGCGGTAGAAGCCGGATCCCTTGAAGACCACGCCGACCGACGAGAACAGCTTGCGCAGGGTGCCCTCGCACGTCGGGCACTCGGTCAGCGGCTCGTCCGCGAACGACTGCACGGCCTCCAGCTGGTGACCGCAAGCGGTGCAGGCGTACTGGTAGGTGGGCACGTTCCCCTCCATGATCATTGCTGGCACTCGGGTATACCGAGTGCTAATAGTGCCTGACCGCCCCGCGACGTGCCAAGTAGCTGTCGCCGATCACACTGTGTGCCTTCTCCTCGCTGCGCTCGTCGGCGGCAAGGCCGAGCCTTCCGGTTCGCTCGCGAAGCTCGCTCAGCGTCAGCCCGGAATGCGCCGCAGGCCGCTCGGCATGAGCGCGCCGTGCACGCGCTGGTCGTGCGCCTCGGCGGGGATCCCGTCGAGCAGCTCACCGTCGTACAGCAGCGCGATCACCGGTGCGCCGCCGCGTACCCGGGCCAGGGCGCGGTCGTAGCTGCCCCCGCCGCGGCCGAGCCGCGTGCCGCGCCCGTCGACCGCGACCGCCGGGACCAGCACCAGATCGGCCGTGGTGATCCCCGTCACGCCGAGGCGGGGACCGGTGGGCTCGTGTAGCCCGAACGGGGCGGGTGCCAGCGACTCCGGCCCGGCGTACGCGGCCCAGTCGAGATCGCGGTCGGGCCGCAGCACCGGCAGCAGCACCCGGGCCACGCCGGGCGTGGCGGCCAGCCGATCGGGCAGCCCGGGGCCGCCGGGTTCGCCGACCATCGGCACGTACGCGCAGACGGTCAGCGCCGCACCGGGCGCGACCAGCTCCGGCAGCCGCGCGGCCAGCGCCGTGTCCGCCTCGTCGAGCGCGGCCGGGGTCAGTGCGCGGCGGGCCGCCAGCACCGCGGCGCGCAGCTCACGCTTGGTGGGCGCGGGCGTCGTCACCGCGGGGAATCAGCCTGGACGTGACGGTGCACGCGGTTCGCCACAGCGGTTACTGACAAAACGGAATATTCACTCATAACGTCCTCAGGTTGTACAAGCGACGCATCCTAGTTCGACGTTCGCCGTTGACCCCGGTGACTTCACCGCCGCCGAGGGGGAAAGTGTGACACTGCGCGCCCGGCTCACCACCGCCTTCCTGGCGGTGGTCCTCAGTCCCGTCCTGCTCGGCGCGTTCTTCGTCGGCACGATGGTCAGCAAGCTGTCCCACGAGCGCGCCACCGAACGGCTGGCCGTCGCCGCCGGCTCGGTGCGCACCTCGGTCGGCTCGCTCTGCGGCCAACTGCGCGCCGTCGCCGAGGGCGTCGCCGCCGCACCGGCCGACCAGCGCCTGGCCACCGCCGAACGTATGGTCGCCGCGGGGCTCGCCGGCGGTGTGCACATCGACACCGGCGTCGACGGCGTCACCACCGCCCAGGCCCCGGCCCCGCCGTGGGCCGACTGTGCCGGGCCCGACCCGCAGGTGCGCCCGGACGCGGTGGCCGGGTTCGAGGCGCTGTCGGCCCGGGTGCCGCTGGCCGGCGCGAACGGCGAGCCGACCGGCATCGTCTCGGCCGCCCTCACCGTCGACGGCGACCTGATCCGCCGTCTGGCCCAGGCCAGCGGCGCGCAGCTGACCCTGCTGCCCGGGGCCGGCGTCCCGGCGGGCGCGTCCGCCGCTGACCCCGACCTGGCTGCGGACCCCGACGGCACCCTCGGCGAACCGGACGGCACGGCCGACACCATCGACGACGCGGATGACACCGAGAACGACGCGGGCGGCATCGGTGGCATGCCCGGGGCTGTTCCGGGCGGCATCGGCGCGATCGGCCCGGGCGGCACCGGAACGAACGGCGCGCCCGCCGGCACCGGAGCGAACGGGCAGGCCGTCGCAGGCGCCGGGGCCGACAGCGCGGCGGCAGGTGTGGCGGCGGGGCAGCCCGGCGACCTCACCGGCGGCGCGCTGCCCGTCGACCCGACTGCCGACGGGCCGGGCGGCGCCGACTCCCTCGCCGCCCCGGGCGACACCGCGACGAACGGTGCGGCGGGCGTGGACGCGGCCCAGGGGACCGGCGTCGCCGGGGACGAGCCGGTCGGCGGTGACTTCGGCCGTGAGGTCGACCTGGCCCCCGCGCCCGAGGAGACCGCCCCGGGCGGGCCGGTGCACACCACGATGCTCGGCGCGGACGCGGCCACCATCAGCGGGTACGCGGGCAAGCTGGGCGACGGCGCGACCGGCTCGGCCGACAACGGCCACCTGGTGGCCCGGATCGGGCCGGTGGCCGGGGAGCCGCAGCCGCTGGCCGTGTCGCTGACCGCCCGCCCGCCCACCGGTCTCTACCTGCTGCTCACCCTCGTCGTCCTGATCACCGCCGGGGTGGCCGTGACGGTCGCCTGGTGGCTGGCGAAGACCGCGACCGAACCCGTGGTCGAACTGGCCGCGGCCGCGGACCGGGTGGCCGGGGGCGATCTGGACGCCCGGGTGCCGGTCCGCGGCAACGACGAGATCGGACGGATGGCCACCGCGTTCAACCACATGACCCGCGAGCTGCACACCTACGTGGCGGCGCTGACGGCCAGCCGGGACCAGCTGCGCGGGCACCTGGGCGTGCTCGGCGACACCCTGTCCAGCACGCACGACCTGGACCGCATCCTGCGGGTCATCCTGCAGACCGCCCGGCACGCCACCGGCGCGTCGGCCGGCATGGTGCTGCTGGCCGACCCGGCCACCGGCGCGCTGGTCGGCCAGTGCACCGAGGGCCTGCCCGAGCAGTGGACCACCGGGGAGCGGGGCACCCTGCGCGTGCCGTACGGGCTGGGCCTGACCGGTTCCGTCGCCGCCACCGGGGTGCCCCGGCTGGGCCGCGTCGAGCGCGACGGTCCGCGCCTGGACCCGGGCGAGCCGGACTGCCGGACGTACATGGTGGTGCCGTTCTCCGCGCCGGGGCTGGGCGAGGCGAGCTCGTTCCCGCAGCCGGGGGCGCTGCCCGCGGCGCGCGGCGTGCTGGCCCTCTACGACCGGCTCGGCCGCGACGAGTTCGACGACTCCGATCTGGTCACCCTGCGCACCTTCGCCGGGCAGGCCGCGGTCGCGGTGGACAACGTACGGGTGCACGAGGAGGCGCAGCGGCTGTCGGTGACCGACCCGCTGACCGGGCTGTTCAACTACCGCTCGCTGCGCGAGTCGCTGCGCCGGGAGTCCGAGCGGGCGGTGCGCTTCGGCCGGCGGCTGTGTGTGCTCGCCCTGGACCTGGACCGGTTCAAGGAGATCAACGACACCTACGGCCACGCGGCCGGGGACGCCGTGCTGGCCGAGTTCGCCCAGCGCATCCGGTACGAGATCCGCGAGGTCGACGTGGCCTTCCGGCACGGCGGCGAGGAGTTCGTGGTGCTGCTGCCGGAGACCGACGAGGTGGGCGGGGTCGCCGTCGCCGAGCGGCTGTGCGACGCGGTGCGCCGTGAGCCGATCATCGTGCCGGCCCGGGACGGCGGCGCGGACCTCTACGTCAATGTCACGGTCTCCATCGGACTGGCCGTGCTGCCCGACCACGGGTCGCAGGGCGCCGGGGTGCTCCAGGCGGCCGACGAGGCCCTGTACGCCGCCAAGGCGGCCGGGCGTGACACCTTCCAGGTCGCGCTGCCCGGCGGCATCCTGTGCCCATCCGGCGGCGCGTCGAGCAGCCCACAAGCCCCTCGACAGGCTCGGGGCCGTTAGTCTCGCGACATGTCGGAGCACACCCCCCACGCACAAGCGCACGGTCAGCGGGCCACCAAGGCGGTCATCCCGGCCGCCGGACTGGCGACCCGGTTCCTACCGGCCACCAAGGCGGTGCCCAAGGAGTTGCTGCCGGTCGTCGACCGGCCGGTTCTGCAGTACATCGTGGAAGAGGCGTCGCGGTCGGGCATCAACGACGTCCTGCTGATCACGGGTCGCGGCAAGACCAGCATGGTCGACCACTTCGACCGCCAGCCCTACCTGGAGGCGCGGCTGGAGGCCAAGGGCGACCTGGAGCGGCTGGCCGCCGTCCGCGGGACCTCGGAGCTGGCCGAGATCTACACCTGCCGCCAGGGCGAGCCGCTGGGCCTGGGCCACGCGGTCTCCTACGCCGAGTCCCACGTGGGCGACGCCCCGTTCGCGGTGCTGCTGGGTGACGAGTTCACCGAGGAGTCGCACCCGCTGCTGCCGCAGATGATCGAGCTGCAGTCGCGCACCGGCGGCATCGTGCTGGCGTTCATCGAGATTCCGCAGGACCAGGTCAACCGGTACGGCATCGCCTCGGTGTCCGACGCCGGTCCCGAGTACGCCGATGTGGACAACGTCGTGCGGGTCACCGGGCTGGTGGAGAAGCCGGCCGTCGAGGAGGCCCCGAGCAACCTGGCCGTCGTCGGCCGGTACGTGCTGCCCGGCACGATCTTCGACGCGATCCGGCGCACCAAGCCGGGCAGCGGCGGCGAGATCCAGCTCACCGACGCGATGGCGCTGCTGCTCGCGGAGGGCACGCCGGTGCACGGCATCGTGTACCGCGGGCACCGCTACGACACCGGCATGCCGCTCGGCTACCTCCAGGCCGTCGTGCAACTGGCCAGCGAACGCGACGACCTCGGCCCCGCCTTCACGGCGTGGCTGAAGTCCTTCGTCGCGGGCCTCGACCGCAATGCGGGGAAGGCCTCCTGACATGACCGCCACGGTCAGGTCCACTCCGGACCCCGTCCATCTCGACGCGGCAGCCGCGGCCGAGCTGACGCCACTCGCCGACTACCTGGGCAGCGTGCTGCGCAGGCTGCGGGCGCTGCCGGCGTTGGATCTGGACCTGACCCAGGCGCACGGCAACGTGCTGGCCGACAACGTGGTGGCGAGCCACCCGTACCCGGCCTTCGACCAGGCCGCGATCGACGGTTACGCGGCCCGGTCCGAGGACGTCGCCGCGGCGGCCGCGGGCCGGCCCGCCCGGCTGAACGTGGTGGGCGACCTCGCCGCGTCCAGCTGGCGGCCGGCCCGGCTCACGCCAGGCACCTGCTTCTCCGTCGCCGCCGGGGCGGCCCTGCCGCAGGCCGCCGACGTGGTGGTGCCGATCCGCTGGACCGACCAGGGCATGGCCTCGGTCGAGGTCTACCACCCGGTCAAGCGCGGTCTGGGCGTACGCCGCACCGGCGAGATCGTCGCCGAGGGCATGGTGCTGGCCCGCGCCGGGACCACGGTCACTCCCGCGCTGGTCGGGGCGCTGGCCGCCAGCGGGATCGGGCACGTCGTGGTGCGGCCCAGCCCGCGTGTCGTGATCGTGTCCACGGGCGACGAACTCGTCGAGGCGGGTCGGGTCTCCCAGGCCGGGCAGGTCGTCGACGTCAACTCGCACGCGTTGACCGCGGCCACCGCGGAGGCGGGCGCGCACGCGTACCGCGTGGGGATCTGCGACGACGACCCGGAGGCGCTGCGCGCGCTGCTGGAGGACCAGACGCTGCGCGCCGATCTGATCATCACCACCGGCGGGTCCGGCACCGGGCCGGGCGACATGGTGCGGCGCATCCTGTCGCGCCGCGACGGCAGCCGCGCGGGCATGGTGACCTTCACCGACGTGTCGCTGTACCCGTGCGGCACGCTCGGCTTCGGCACCGTCGGCAGCGCCGAGGAGGTGCCGATCGTGTGCCTGCCCGGCGAGCCCGGGGCCGCGCTGATCGGCTTCGAGGTGCTGGCCCGGCCCGTGATCCAGGTGCTGGCCGGGGCCGAGCCGGTGTTCCGGCCCTCGGTGCGCGGCCACCTGCTGGAGACCGTCGCCTCGCCGGGCGGGCTGCGCGAGTTCCGGCCCGCGCTGGTCGCCGAGCGCCGCGGGGGCGGCTACACGGTGCAGCCCCTGCCGGGCGGTGCCCGTACCCTGGCCGGTATGGCGGAGGCGAACGGACTTCTGGTGCTGGGTGAGCGGGTGACCAGCGCGGCCGCGGGTTCCACCGTGGACGTGCTGCTGCTGGACCGCCGGCGATGAGGGGGCAGGTCCTGCGCCTCCCGCTGTCGTGTCCCGCCGCCGCGCAGGCGATGGCATGAGCAGCGCGGTGGGGTATCCGGCGGTGCTCACCGACGGCAACGTCGTGCTGCGGCCGTACCGGCGCGGCGACGCCGGGCAGTGGGTGGAGGTGCGCACCTACAACGAGGCCTGGCTGCGGCAGTGGGAGGCCATCCCGCCCGCGCCGTGGGCCGAGCTGAACTCGACCGCCGCCTTCCACATGATCCGGCGGGCCATGCGCAAGGGCGCCCGCCAGGGCGAGTCGATGCCCTTCGCGATCTGCGTACGCGAGCAGGGCCGCGAACGCCTCGTCGGGCACATCAACCTGGGCAGCATCGTGCGCCGGGCGTTCTCGTCGGCGTACTGCGGCTACTGGATCGACTCGCGGGTGGCCGGGCGCGGCATCATGCCCACGGCGCTCGCGCTCGTCGTCGACCACGCGTTCGGGTCGGGCCGGCTGCACCGGGTCGAGGTCAACATCCGGCCGGAGAACAAGCCCAGCCGCCGCGTGGTGGAGAAGCTCGGCTTCCGGGAGGAGGGCTACCACCCGCACTACATGTTCATCGACGGCGCTTGGCGCGATCACATCGGATACGCGCTGACCTGGGAGGACGTCGCCACCGACGGCGGCCTGATGGCCCGCTGGCGGCGCCGGCGCGGCTGAACCCGACTTCACCTTCCTACGGTGTGGCGTTGTGCGATCACGTGATCACGAACGTAGGCTCCCCTCACTGGAAGTCTTACGGTGGCCGATCGATAGGCCGGTCACCGCACTACGGGTGTGACGGGAGGGGTGAGGGTGCCGACCTCGGTGCTCCTCGCCGTCCTCGCCGCTGCGGGCCTGCTCGCTCTCGCCCCGGCGCTGGTGCGCCGGTACGACGCCACCGAGCGGCTGGTGGCGGAGCGGGCGATCTCTACCGCGCGGGTGCTGTCGCGCCGGCGCCGCCGCCGCACGGTGCCCGGCCGCCGCCCGATCCGGCCGTCCCGGGCACTGTGCACCGCCCCCGTATCCGCCCCGCCAACGTCCGGCAAGGGCCCCTCCCGCACCCCGCTGCGACTCGTCGGCCAGGGCGAGCGGGCCAAGGCCAAGCCCCGCCGCCGGCACCGCCCCGCCGTGTACCGCCGCCGGCGGCTGCTCGCCGGGCTGGTGCTGCTGAACCTGGTGCAGCTGGCCGGCGTCGCGCTGGTCAGCCCCGGCTTCCTGATCAGCGTGTCGGTGACCGGCTCGATGCTGCTGCTGTACGTCGCCCACCTGCGCGGACAGGCTCTGCGTACGGCACGTCGCCGCCGGGCCGAGGAGCGGCAGGCGCAGTGGCTCGCCGAGCAGCAGGCGCAGGTCCGCCTCGCCCAGCGGCGGCGTGCCGAAGCCCGCCGCGAGGCCGCGAGGCTGCTCCAGGAGGAGCTGCTGCGGGCCCAGGAGCAGCTGGCGGCGTTGCAGGCCCAGGCGGAGTCCCTGGCCGCCGAGGCGCCCCCGCCACCCCGCGTGGCCACCATCTCCTACCGCGGCCGCCAGGGCGGCGTACGCGGCAAGCCGTACCACGCGGGCCCGGCCGCCTGAGGCCGTGCCGCTGCGGGTGGCAAGACCGCTGTTTGCGGTCAGATTGTGCGGTGCGACCCGAGGTTCTGCCCTGAAACGGCGATCTGCGGCGGCGACGCCGCGCGCCGGACGGAGCGGGGACGCGGCAGGCGGGACGTGACGCGCGACGCACGGGGTATGGATTCGCGATCGTCCGGCGGACCTGCTAACCTTGGCCGGTCCGTGAAACGGACCAACTCGGGGACGTGGCGCAGCCCGGTAGCGCACCTCGTTCGCATCGAGGGGGTCAGGGGTTCGAATCCCCTCGTCTCCACCCGAGAAAGCCCAGCTCATAGAGCTGGGCTTTCGCCATTTCCGGGTGTGGGTGGAACCGGGAACGCCGAAGGCCCGCGGCGGCTCGCCACGGGCCTTCGGGAGGCGTCCCGCCGTCAGATCCAGCGGTTGCCCAGGAACATGCGGTGCTGCCAGTCCACGTACGGGATGGACTGGCCCGTGTAGATCGGGTAGAAGAACGCGAACATGATCACGACGAGCAGCACGTACGCGCCGAGCGCGATCGAGCCGATGAGCTGCCTGTTCTCGTCCTGTGGCAGGCCCGGCGGGGAGGTGAGGATCGCCCCGAAGACGAACACCACGGCCAGGATCAGGAACGGCTCGGCCGGCATCGCGTAGAAGTAGAACATCGTGCGGTGCGGGAAGAAGAACCACGGGATCAGCGCGGCGGCCGTCATCGCCAGGATCGCCCCGGCCCGCCAGTCGCGGCGGGCGATGCCGAACCACAGCGTCGCGCCCAGCGCGGGCAGGAAACTCCACCACAGCAGTGGCGTGCCCAGCAGCAGCACCTCGGCCGCGCACTGGTCCACCCCGCAGCCCGGGTCCCCGGACCAGTAGAAGGCCACCGGGCGGCCCAGCAGCAGCCACTGGATGGGCGCCCACGCCCCCTCGGACTGGTACGTGTGCTCCGAGCTGAGGCCTTCGTGGAAGTTCAGCGCCTCCTGGTGGTAGTGCAGCAGGCTGCTGAACCAGTTCGGCGACCAGGTCCGGTAGTAACCGCCGTCGGTGAAGATCCAGCCGCTCCAGCTCGCCAGATACACACCCAGCACGATCGGGATGCAGGCGAGGATCCACAGGCCCTCGTCGAGGATGGTGTCGATGATCGGGTGGCGCACCCCGGCACTGCGCCGGGCGCCCACCTCCCACCAGATAACCAGCAGCACGACCACCGGCAGGAACGCCAGTGCCGACCACTTCACGGCCAGGGCGCAGCCCAGCAGGGCCGCCGCCGCCAGCCGCCACCACGGCACCGCGCACGGCGGCCGGTTGTCCCGGCCCCGCCCGTGCGGATTTCCGCCCCCCTCGATGAAGCGCAGCCAGCGCAGGCGGCGCTGATCACGGTCGAGGACCAGCGCGCCGAACGCGGCCAGCAGGAAGAACATCAGGAACAGGTCCAGCAGCGCGGTGCGTGACAGCACGAAGTGCATGCCGTCGAACGCCATCAGCAGGCCCGCCGCGCAGCCCAGCACCACCGAGCCGAACATGCGCATGGCGATGCGGGTGAACATCAGCACCGAGATGGTGCCGAACACCGCCGCCGACAGCCGCCAGCCCGCCTCGTTGTAGCCGAGGACCTGCTCACCCAGCCCGATGATCCACTTGCCGAGCGGCGGGTGCACGACGTAGCCGGCGGTGCCGTTCTTCTCGTCCCACTCGAACCCCTTCTCCCACAGCCAGTGGGCGTCGGTGGCGTAGTAGGTCTCGTCGAAGATCTTGCCGGGCGGCTTCGCCAGGTTGTAGAGGCGCAGCACGCCCGCGAGGAACGTGACCGCCAGCGCGGCCAGCCACGCGTACGGGTTCAGCCGCTGCTCCAAGGGCAGCAGCCGACGCCGAACGACATTGAGCACGTGCGGCTCGGAAGTGATGGGCGCCTGCGGGGGCGCCGTCGCCGTCTGGGTCACGCCAAGGATCGTAGGCTGAAAAACTCGGAATCCGTCGCCTCAGTTCGCGGTGATCGGCAAAAGAACGCATCGAAGGCAGGGACAGATGGCGGAACTCACCGGGCTGGTGCTGTGCGGCGCGCCGCTGGGCAACCCCGCGGACGCCTCGGCGCGGCTGCGCCAGGTGCTCACCGAGGTGGACCTGGTCGCGGCCGAGGACACCCGGCGGCTGCTCCGGCTGGCCCGCGACCTCGACGTCGTCATACCAGGAAAGATCGTCTCGTACTTCGAGGGCAACGAGGAGCGGCGTACCCCCGAACTGGTCGAGGCGATGCGCGACGGGCAGCGGGTGGCGCTGGTGACCGACGGCGGCATGCCCAGCGTCAGCGACCCCGGCTACCGGCTCGTCGCGGCGGCGCTCGCGGCCGGGCTCCCCGTCACCTGCGCCCCCGGCCCCAGCGCGGTCACCACCGCGCTGGCGCTGTCCGGGCTGCCCTGCGACCGGTTCTGCTTCGAGGGCTTCCTGCCGCGCAAGGGCGGCGAGCGGCGCGCCCGGCTGGCGGCGCTCGCGGCCGAGGAGCGCACCCTGGTCTTCTTCGAGTCCACCCACCGCGTCCAGGACACCCTCGCCGACCTGGTGGCGGCGTTCGGCGGCGACCGGGCCGCGGCCCTGTGCCGCGAGCTGACCAAGACCTACGAGGAGGTACGCCGCGCGCCGCTGGCCGAGCTGGCGGAGCTGGCGGAGTTCCGGGGCGAGATCACCCTGGTCGTCGCGGGCGCGGTGCCCGACACGACCCGCCCGACCGACGAGCAGCTCATCGCCGAGGTCGCCGCGCACGTGGCCGAGGGCATGTCCCGCCGTGACGCCGCCGCCGCCGTGGCCGCCGCCCACCGCCTCCCCAAACGCGACGTCTACCACCTCTCCACCCGCCGCTGACCCCGCGCACCCGGAGGTGGCGGGGTCAGCCGGCGGCGGGTCAGAAGGTGGCGGCGAGGAAGCCGATGGTGACGAGGAGGGGGCCGGCGAAGGCGAGGCCGACGGCGGCGAGCCGTTCGCGGGGCTCCGGCAGGCGCAGGGCGCCGGTGGCGAAGACGATGGCGACCGAGCAGAGCAGCACGATCGACAGTCCGACGATCCAGCGCAGGTGCAGGCCGCCGGTGCCGTTGGTGACGTACGCCCGGTGGCTGTTCGCCCCGACGATGCGCGCCGGGGCGCTCAGGCCCTCGGCCTGCCCGGGCGGGCCGAACACGTCGACCGAGACGGCGGTGAAGTCGCGCGCCGGGGTGGCGAACTCGCCCACGCAGCGCTGCAGCAGTCCGCTGCCCGCGCAGCCGGTGACGGTCAGGGTGCCGGTCTTGCCGTGACCCATCGCGAGCCACAGCGGCTCCGCGCTGACCCAGCTGAAGAACGCCGCGACCAGCGCGAACAGGATCAGCAGCGGCATCGCGACGACGGTACGCCGGGGCGCGCGCGGCGGCCGCGCCCGCTTGCGTTTCGGGGCGTCCTCCTGCCGGGCGCGACGGCCGCCGCGCAGCCGCGGGTCGATCCAGCTCTCCCGGGGGACCTCCTGCACCGGCATGGTGAACGCCTCGGTGGGCGCGGCGTACCCGGTGGCATGCGGCTGAGCGGCTCCGGCCGACACCGGCCGCTGCGCCCCGGGTGGCGCGGGGATGGTGGGCGGAGAACCGGGCTCGGACCCGTCGACGGCGTCCGGCAGGTCGGCGTGCCAGTCGTCCTCGGCCAGGTCGATCGTCACGGCGTCCCGCGCCGCCCGCCCCGGCCGGCCTTGAGCCACGGTGTCGAAGGCCCGGCCGAACGTGGCCCGGGGCGGGTCGTCATCCAGGGCGTACTGGTCGAACGGCTCGTCGGGGTCGGGGCGGCGGGTCGGCTCGCCGAGCCAGGACGGGTTCGTGCGGCCGTGTTCGGGCAGGTCCAGGTCGAAGCGGCCGGTCGGCTCGCCGAGCCAGGCGGGGTGCACACGCTCCGCGGGCTCCGCGGCGTGCGCGGATTCCGTGGCGGGGGTGGGCTCGACGGCCTGGGTGGGCTCGACGGCTTGCGCGGGCGTCGCAGGTGGCGCGGGTTTCGCTTCAGCGACCGGGCCCTGATCCGGATCCGCAGGTGCGCTGTCCACGTGCTGCGGTGCTGCCGCACCGTCCGGCTGCTCCGCGTCGCGCGCCTGTGGTGCCGGGTCGGACGCCTGCGGTGCCGGGTCGGACGCCTGCGGTGCCGGGTCGGACGCGGCGGCCCGGCGCGAATGGGGCGCCTCATCGGGGCGGCGCCACGGGGCGTCCAGGTCGGTCGGCAGGGCCACCAGGCCCGGCGGGGGCGGCGCGATGAGCGTGCCGGACCGTACCGGCCGGGAGGGGTGGGGTTCGTCGCGGCCGGAGGCCGTGCCGGGCTCGACCCGCTGGGTGGGCTCATCGTGTGCGAGGCTGTCCACGTTATCCCTCATACCTGGTCATTTCACTCCAGTCGGACACCCGACAAGCGGATTTGCCGCGCGTGTCGTACGAGGTGACAACCGGTGCATCGGCCAGCGGCGGCCTTCACTACGCTGGTTAGTCATGAGTCACGTTCTCGCCGCGGTCGCCTGGCCTTATGCCAACGGCCCGCGCCACATCGGTCATGTCTCCGGTTTCGGAGTGCCCTCCGACGTCTTCAGCCGGTACATGCGCATGGCGGGCCACGACGTGCTCATGGTGTCGGGCACCGACGAGCACGGCACGCCGATCCAGGTGCAGGCCGACGCCGAGGGCATCACGCCCCGCGAAGCGGTCGACAAGTACAACCGCATGATCGTCGAGGACCTGCACGGCCTGGGCCTGGCCTACGACCTGTTCACCCGGACCACCACCCGCAACCACTACGCCGTGGTGCAGGAGCTGTTCACCGCCCTGTTCGACAACGGGTACGTGATCGCGAAGACCACCCAGGCCGCGATCTCCCCGTCGACCGGCCGCGGCCTGCCCGACCGGTACATCGAGGGCACCTGCCCGATCTGCGGCTACACCAGCGCCCGCGGTGACCAGTGCGACAACTGCGGCAACCAGCTGGATCCGATCGACCTGATCAACCCCAAGTCGAAGATCAACGGCGAGACGCCGGAGTTCGTCGACTCGGAGCACTACTTCCTGGACCTGTCGGCGTTCGCCGACGCGCTGGGCGCGTGGCTGGACACCCGGGAGGGCTGGCGGCCCAACGTGCTGCGCTTCTCCAAGAACCTGGTGGCCGACCTGCGCCCCCGCGCGATCACCCGGGACCTGGAGTGGGGTGTGCCGATCCCGAAGGAGGGCTGGGACACCAAGCGCTTCTACGTCTGGTTCGACGCGGTCATCGGCTACCTGTCGGCCTCGATCGAGTGGGCCCGCCGTTCCGGCGACCCGGAGGCGTGGCGCAAGTGGTGGCAGGCCGAGGACGCCCGCTCGTACTACTTCATGGGCAAGGACAACATCGTCTTCCACTCGCTGATCTGGCCGGCGATCCTGCTCGGCTACGACGGCAAGGGCGACAAGGGCGGCAAGCCGGGCGAGCTCGGCGAGCTGGGCCTGCCCACCGAGGTCGTGTCCAGCGAGTACCTGACGATGGAGGGTCGCAAGTTCTCCTCCTCGCGCCGGGTCGTCATCTACGTGCGCGACTTCCTGGCCCGCTACGACGCCGACGCGCTGCGCTACTACATCGCGGTGGCCGGTCCGGAGACCACCGACACCGACTTCACCTGGGCGGAGTTCCTGCGCCGCAACAACGACGAGCTGGTCGCGGGCTGGGGCAACCTGGTCAACCGCACCATCTCGATGGCGGCGAAGAACTTCGGGGCGGTGCCGGTGGCCAGCGACCTGACCCCCGAGGACAGCGCGCTGCTGGAGACGGTGCGCGGCGGCTTCGCCACGGTCGGCAACCTGCTGGAGAACCACAAGCAGAAGGCCGCGATCAACGAGGCGATGCGCATCGTCGGCGAGGCCAACAAGTACCTGTCCGACCAGTCGCCGTGGAAGATCAAGGCGGAGGAGGACCGGCCGCGGCTGGCCACCATCCTGCACACCGCGCTGCAGGCGATCACCGACTGCAACACGCTGCTGACGCCGTTCCTGCCGCACGCCGCCCAGAAGATCCACACGCTGCTCGGCGGCGAGGGCGTGCACGCGCCGATGCCCGAGATCGTCGAGGTGTCCGATATCGACGGCGGCCCCGGCTACCCGGTGCTGACCGGCGACTACACCGTCGGAGCGAAGTGGGAGCCGCGCGAGCTGCGCGCCGGCACGCCGCTGAGCGCGCCGACGCCGGTGTTCAAGAAGCTGGACCCGTCCATCGTGGACGAGGAGCTGGCCCGGCTCGAAGGCTAGAGCGGGTACGGGATGTTGACGTCCTGGGCGTCGGTGACCTCGGTCGCCGGCGCCCAGGCCTCGTAGATGCCCCGTTCGTAGCACTGCGCGCCCAGCGCGGCCACGTTCTGCGGGTCGGGGCGGCACAGGCGCAGCCGCACCCAGGTGCTGTCGGCCGCGAGCACGGTGCAGGGCGCGCCGCGCCAGTGCGCGTAGCGGGTGCGCCGCTGCAGCGACTCGACCGGGTAGCGGGCCGCCCGGCTCATCGCCAGCACCCGGAACTCCTCCGGCGGGTCGGCGACGGCCTCGTACTCCTCGCCCCGGAACGTGCCGATCAGCCGGCTGAACACCGCCTCCGTACGGGGGATCGGCAGGTACTCCTGATCCGCGCTGATCTCGCGCAGCGGGTGCAGCAGCCGCCGCCACTGCGGCCCGACCAGGCGCAGCCAGCCCCGCTGCTCGGGCTGGAAGGTGTACAGCACGATCTCGGTGCCGTCCGGCACGTACGCGACCAGCGCCGCGTGCGCGGGCAGCGGCAGGTCGGCGAAGTCCGCCGTGACCCACTCGGGGATCAGCTCGCTGCTGCTCGGCGCGAACCCGGTGCCCAGCACGGCCGCGCCGACCCGGTCGTGCGGCGGCATGGCGACCAGCCCGGCCACCGCGTCCCCGATCGACGGCATGTAATCGCGCGGGTCGACGGCCCGCCAGCGCAGCACGTAGGCGATCTCGTCGGCCGCGTCCTGGGCCCCGGTGCCGCCCGCGCCCAGCACGGCGAGTTCGGCGGGGGTGCGCAGGTGGGCGATGTCCCACTCGCGGTAGCAGAAGCCGTGCGGCAACCGGCCGCGCAGCAGCGCGGTGACACCGGTGGGGTTCAGCGGCATGATCATCCGGGTGCCGCGGCGCACCGTCGCGCTCGCCCGCACGGTGCCGACCAGGTCGGCGGCCTGCCGGTCACGGGGTGGGCGCTGGCTGAGCCGGTGCACGTGCTCCCAGCTCACCGCGCGGGACAGCGGCGCGCACAGCGGCGACTCCGGGTGCGACGCGGCCAGCGCCTGCGCGCCCGCGGTGACCTCGGCGGCCGGCACGAACCGGTGGTACGCCCACCGGGCCGGGTTGTCCAGGCGCAGGAAGCCCGGCGCGGGCGTCTCACTGAACAGCTCGTACGCGGCGCCGCCGGCGATCGCGTCCGCGGCGTAGGCGCGGCCGTCCACGAGGACCGTGCCGCGCTCGGTGTCATTGACGGTCGTCACGAACTCCGACGCTAATCTCCGCGCGTGCCGCCCAGGTGAACACGGCCTGAACAGAAGGCCGCGCGCAGGGTGATCGACCTCGCAGCGGGACGGTCCGCTCACCGACGGCAGCACCGGGTGGGATCATGGCCGGGTGACGAACGATCGCACCGCGCGGGCCGCCGAACGCCGCTGGGAGTCCTTCCCGCCCGCCCCGGAGCCGCTGCCCCACCCGGTGCTGGACAGCCACACCCACCTCGACATCGTCGCCGAGGACGGCGGCGACCCGGCCACCCAGATCGACGCCGCCGCCAACGTCGGCGTGGACCGGCTGGTGCAGGTCGGTGTCGACGTGGCCTCGTCGCGCTGGGGCGCGGCCTGCGCCGCCGAGCACCCCGCCGTCGTCGCCACCGTGGCGCTACACCCGAACGAGGCTCCCCGACTGGCCGATCTGGACGCGGCGCTCGCCGAGATCGCGGTGCTCGCCGAGGACCCGCGGGTGCGCGGCATCGGCGAGACGGGCCTGGACTTCTTCCGTACCAAGGAAGAAGGGTTGCAGCCGCAGGAACGCAGCTTCCGCGCGCACATCGCGCTGGCCAAGCGCGTCGGCAAGCCACTGGTCATCCACGACCGGGACGCCCACGCCGACATCCTGCGCGTGCTCGACGACGAGGGCGCGCCCGAGACGGTGGTGATGCACTGCTTCTCCGGTGACGAGGCGTTCGCCGCCGAATGCGCGCGGCGCGGCTTCGTGCTGTCGTTCGCCGGCACGGTCACCTTCAAGAACGCCCCGCAGCTGCGAGCGGCCGCCGCGCTGACCCCACCCGGTCAGATCCTGGTCGAGACCGACGCGCCCTACCTGACGCCGATGCCGTTTCGGGGCAGGCCCAACGCCTCCTACCTGATCCCGCTGACCGTACGGGCCCTCGCCGAGGCCAAGGGCATGCCGCTGGCCGAGATGTGCGAGGCGATCTCGGACAACGGGAACCGGATCTTCGGCCCCTGGTGAGTGTCGCCGGGCACGTCCAACCCGCGCGGGCCGCCCGATAGCCTGATGGTGTGACCGTTGAACAGGCAAGACTGCTCGGCCCGGCGGAGATCCGGGAGCTGGCCGCGCGGCTCGGCGTCGCGCCGACCAAGAAGCTCGGGCAGAACTTCCTGCACGACCCCAACACCATCCGGCGCATCGTGGCCGCCGCCGAACTCGATCCGGCCGACGTCGCCGTCGAGGTCGGGCCCGGCCTGGGCTCGCTGACCCTGGGCCTGCTGAGCGCCGCCGCGCACGTGCACGCGGTCGAGATCGACCCGCCGCTGGCCGCCGCGCTCGGCGCGACCGCCGCCGAACGCGCCCCCGGGCTCGCCGACCGGCTCACCATCCACAATGGCGACGCCATGCGGGTCACCGCCGCCGAGTTCGACCCGTCGCCCACGGCGCTGGTGGCGAACCTGCCGTACAACGTCGCCGTGCCCGTGGTGCTGCACCTGCTCGCCGAGCTGCCGAGCATCCGGCACGGGCTGGTCATGGTGCAGAAGGAGGTGGCCGACCGGCTCACCGCCCAGCCCGGCAACAAGATCTACGGTATCCCGTCGGTGAAGCTCGCCTGGTACGCCTCGTCCCGGCAAGCCGGGAAGGTGCCGCCCGCGGTGTTCTGGCCGGTGCCCAACGTGGACTCGGGCCTGGTCTCGTTCACCCGCCGCGAACCGCCGCGCGACGACGTCAGCCGCGACGCGGTGTTCGCGGTCGTCGACGCGGCGTTCGCGCAGCGCCGCAAGACGTTGCGGGCCGCCCTGGCCGGCTGGGCCGGGGGCGCCCCCGCCGCGGAGGCGCTGCTGCGCCAGGCGGGCATCGACCCGTCCACCCGCGGCGAGCAGCTCGACGTGCACGCGTTCGCCGCCCTGGCCGCCGCGAAGGGCTGACCGGAGCTGCCGTGGGAGCGGGGTGCCGCCCCGCCGGGTGATCCGGGCGGGGCCAGTACGCTGGTCGGCGTGACAGAGGCATGGACGCTCGGCGACGACGACGATGACCTGGCGGGAGCCTCGTCAGGACCGGTCCGGGTGAGAGTGCCCGCGAAGATCAACCTGCACCTCGGGGTCGGGCCGCTGCGCTCCGACGGCTACCACGAGCTGCACACCGTCTACCACGCCATCTCGGTGTACGACGAGGTCACCGCGCGGTCTGGGGACACCCTCAGCCTCACCATGCAGGGCGAGGGCGTCGGCGAGCTGGAACTCGACGACAGCAACCTGGTCATCCGCGCCGCGCACGCGCTCGCCGCGGCCGCTAAGGTGCCCGCGCACGCCCGCCTGCACCTGCGCAAGACCATCCCGCTCGCGGGCGGCCTGGCCGGCGGCTCCGCCGACGCCGCCGCGACCCTGGTCGCGCTCGACGTGCTGTGGGGCACCGGCCTGGGCCGCGACGAGCTGGCCCGGATCGCTGCGACCCTCGGCTCCGACGTGCCGTTCCTGCTGTACGGCGGCACCGCGCTGGGCACCGGCCACGGCGAGGCGGTCAGCCCCGTGCTGGCCCGCGCCAACAAGTGGCACTGGGTGGTGGCGTTCGCCGACGGCGGCCTGTCCACCCCGCAGGTCTACGGCGAGCTGGACCGGATGCGCGCCGCCGGCACCGCGCCCGCCCCGCTGGGCAGTAGCGACGACCTGCTCAGCGCGCTGCGCCAGCGCGACCCGGCCGTGCTCGGCGCGGCGCTCGGCAACGACCTGCAGGCGGCCGCCCTGTCGCTGCGGCCCTCGCTGGCCGACACGCTCGACGTCGGCGACAAGGCGGGCGCGCTCGCCAGCCTCGTCTCCGGCAGCGGCCCGACCTGCGTCTTCCTGGCCCGTGACGAGGCCCACGGCGCGGACCTCGCGGCCGCGCTGCGCGAGTCCGGCCTGTGCCGCGGCGTGCAGCAGGCGTACGGAGCCGTGCACGGCGCCCGGATAGGCTGATCGGATCATGGCCAACATCATCAATCTCGACCGGGTGAGCAAGGGTTACGGCCCGACCGGCCCGCTGCTCACCGACGTCTCCCTAGGGTTGGACGACGCGGACCGGATCGGCGTGGTCGGCCTCAACGGCGCGGGCAAGTCGACCCTGCTGCGGATGCTGACCAAGGCCGAGGACCCCGACTCGGGGCGCGTCACGCACCGCCGCGACCTGCGCGTGTCCGCGCTGCCGCAGGCGCTCGACCTGGCCCCCGACCTGACCGTGCGCGACGTGGTGCTCGGCGACGCCTGGCTGCCCGCCGCGTTCCAGGCCGAGCACGAGTGGGCCGGCGACGCGGGCGTCCGCAACATCCTCGACGGCCTCGGCATGCCCGGCCTCGGGTTGGACCAGCCCGTCGGGCCGATGTCCGGCGGCGAGCGGCGGCGCATCGCGCTGGCGGCCCTGCTGGTGCGCCCGACCGACCTGCTGATCCTCGACGAGCCCACCAACCACCTCGACATCGCGGGCGTCAACTGGCTGGCCCGCTACCTCAACGAGAGCCTGCGTGGCGCGCTGGTCGTGGTCACCCACGACCGGTGGTTCCTCGACGCGGTCTGCAACCGCATCTGGGAGGTCGCCGACCAGCAGGTGCGGGCCTACGACGGCGGCTTCGCCGCGTGGATCCTGGCCCGCGCCGAGCGGGAGCGCGTCGCCGCGGTCACCGAGTCCCGCCGCCAGAACCTGCTCCGCAAGGAGATCGCCTGGCTGCGCCGCGGCCCGCCGGCCCGCACCTCCAAGCCGAAGTTCCGCATCGACGCCGCCAACGCGCTCATCGCCGACGTGCCCGAGGCCCGCGACCAGGTCACCCTGGCCAAACTGGCCACCGCCCGGCTGGGCCGCCAGGTGTACGACCTGGAGAACGTCACCCTGTACGCCGGGCCGAAGCTGATCCTCGACGACGTGACCTGGCACGTCGGCCCCGGCGACCGGATTGCGCTGCTCGGCGCGAACGGCGCGGGCAAGTCGACGCTGCTGCGGCTGCTGGCCAGGGTCACCGACGCGGCCGGTTTCCGGGCAGGTCAGACGGTGCGCCCCGCGTTCCTGTCCCAGGAGCTCGCGGAACTGCCCGGTGAGCTGCGGCTGCTGGAGGCCGTCGAGCAGGTCGCCCGGCGGGTCAAGCTCGGCGACCGGGAACTGTCCGCGTCGCAGCTGGCCGAGATCTTCGGCTTCACCGATCGCCGGGTGTGGACCCCGGTCGCCGACCTGTCCGGTGGCGAACGCCGTCGGCTGCAACTGCTGCGCCTGCTCGCCGGCGAGCCGAACGTGCTGATCCTCGACGAGCCCACCAACGACCTCGACACCGACACCCTGGCCTCGCTGGAGGACCTGCTCGACACCTGGCCCGGCACGATGATCGTGGCCAGCCACGACCGCTACCTGGTCGAGCGCGTCTGCGACAAGGTGTACGGCCTGCTCGGCGACGGGAAGATCCGGCACCTGCCCGGCGGCGTCGACGAGTACCTGCAGCGCGTCGACCACGAGGCGGCGCAGGCGGGCGGCACCGCACCGGTCAAGGAGCAGAAGGCGGAGCGCTCCGGCGGACCGAGCGCGGCCGAGGTGCGCGCGGCGAAGAAGGAGGTCTCCCGCGTCGAGCGGCAGATCGACAAACTCGACCAGCGCGTGGAGAAGCTGCACGCGCAGATGGCCGAGCACGCCACCGACTTCGCGAAGATCGCCGAACTGGACGCGAGCCTCAAGGCGCTGCAGGACGAGCGCGGCCTGCTCGAAGACGAGTGGCTCAATCTCGCGGAGCTCATCTCCGAGTAACGGCCCGCACTGGCGGGTAGCGGGTCAGGGGAGGCCTGATAGCCTCACGCATCCCCTGACCCCTCGAACCCGTCGGAGCTGCGACATGGCTTCCCACATGCCCGTCAACCACTCCCTGCGCCCGCTCTACCGTGCGCTGGCCCTGTTCGCCGGGCTGTTCGTGCTGGCGTTCGGCGTGCTCGGCTACCTCGACAGCCAGGGTGAGCCGCTGTTCCACCAGGGCGAGTCCAGCGCGCTGGGCCTGAAGACCAACCCCGCCTTCTCGTACGCGAGCATCGCCGCCGGTGTCGCGGTGCTGCTCGCCACGCTCGTCGGCCGCAACCTGGACCGCTTCGTCGACATGTGGGTCGGCGTCGGCTTCATGCTCGCGGGCACCGCGATGCTGGCGCTCATGCACACCGACTCGAACGTGCTCAACTTCGAGATGGCGACCTGCATCGTCTCGTACCTCATCGGATCGGTCCTGTTCACGGCCGGCATGTACGTCAAGGTCGGCCCCGCCGCCAAGGCCGCCGCCGAGGAGAAGCACCGCCTCGGTAAGGCCTGATTGCCGCGAATCGGTCCCGCCGGGACACTCCCGGCGGGACACTGGGGTCATGCATATCCCGGTCAATCACCGACTAAGGCCCCAGTGGCGCTTCCTGGCGGGACTGTCGGGTGCGTACCTGCTGACCTTCGGCATCGCCGGCGCGATCCGCACCGCCGGTGAACCGTTCTTCAGCCGCGAGGACACCGAAGCGCTCGGCCTGAAGACCAACCCCGCGTTCGCCTGGCTGTCCATCATCGTCGGCGCGATCGTGCTCGGCGGCGCGATCATCGGCCGCAACATCGACCACTTCATCAACATCTGGGGTGGCGCGGTCTTCCTGCTGGCCGGGCTCATCATGCTCACCGTCATGCAGACGCCGCTGAACAAGCTCAACTACGAGATATCCACCTGCGTGGTCTCGTTCATCATCGGCACGATCATGCTGATCGCCGGCCTCTACGGCAAAGTCGGCACTCCGGCCGAGTCCATCGCCGAAGAGGTGCTGCGCCACAGCACCCGTCCCGGCGACAAGTTCGCCGTCAAACCGCACGCCAACAAGTAGCTGTGAGCTACTTGTTGCCCTTGCGGGTCAGCAGGACCGGCTTGGCCTCCAGCTGCGCCAGGCCGTTCCAGCACAGGTTCACCAGGTGCGCGGCCACCGTCTCCTTGCGCGGCTTGCGCACCTCCAGCCACCAGCGGCCGGTCAGCGCCACCATGCCCACCAGGGCCTGCGAGTACAGCTCCGCGAGCTTCGGGTCGTAGCCACGCGCCTTGAACTCCGCGCCGAGGATGTGCTCGACCTGGTGCGCGACATCGTTGAGCACCGACGAGAAGTTGCCCGAAGAGGACATCACCGGCGACTCGCGCACCAGCACGCGGAAACCGTTGGTCTCCTCCTCGATGTAGTCCAGCAGCGCCAGCGCCGCCTGCTCCAGCAGCTCGCGCGGATGCCCCGCGGTCAGCGCCGAGGTGACCCGGGTCAGCAGGGAGGTGACCTCGCGGTCCACCACGACGGCGTACAGGCCCTCTTTCCCGCCGAAGTGCTCGTACACCACAGGTTTGGAGACCTTGGCGCGGGAGGCGATCTCCTCGATCGAGGTCGCGTCGAAACCGCGCTCGGCGAACAGCTGCCGACCGACGGCGATCAGCTGCTCGCGGCGCTGGGAGAAACTCATCCGCACCCGTGAGCCGGTCTTCGGGGCGGCAGCCTGCCGGGCCGGCCGGGCGTCACGGGAGTCGTCTGCCACGCCCCCATCCTGCCAGGAGGACGGGGGCGGTGTGGGAGTGCCGGTTGTGTCGACAGTCACCGGGCGAGCTTGAGCTCGGCGTCGCGGTCGATCATCTTCGCCTGGAGCCGGTCGGCCTTGGGCCACTTGACGTTCGTGGCCCAGCCGAACTTCTCGAAGAACCAGATCACCCGGGCCGAGATGTCGATCTGGCCGCGCATCACACCGTGCCGGGCACAGGTCGGGTCCGAGTGGTGCAGGTTGTGCCAGCTCTCGCCGAACGACATGATCGCCAGCGGCCAGAAGTTCGAGGCCTTGTCACCCTCGCGCATCTCGAACGGGCGCTCGCCGTACACGTGGCAGACCGAGTTGATGGCCCAGGTGACGTGGTGCAGCAGGCCGATGCGGATCAGGCCGGCCCAGAAGAACGCGGTCAGCGCGCCCTGCCACGACATGGTCACCAGGCCGCCGACGACGGCCGGCGCGAACGCGGTGGTCAGCGACAGCAGGCCGAACATCTTGTCGACCTTGGCGATGTCCTTGTCGGCCAGCAGGTCCGGCGCGAAACGCTTGCGGTTGGACAGCTCGCGGGCGAACAGCCAGCCCACGTGGGCGTGGAACATGCCCTTGGTCAGGCCCTTGAACGAGTTGCCGAAGCGCCACGGCGAGTGCGGGTCGTCCTCGAGGTCGGAGTACTGGTGGTGGCGGCGGTGGTCGGCGACCCACTGGGTCGGCGAGCCCTGCACGGCCATCGCGCCGGCGACCGCCAGCGTCACGCGCAGCCAGCGCGTCGCCTTGAACGAGCTGTGCGTCAGGTAGCGGTGGTAGCCGACGGTGATGCCGAGGCCGGTCACCACGTACATCACCGCGAAGATCACCACGTCGGTGACGTTCAGCCAGCCGCCCCAGGCGACCGGGACCACAGCGAACAGCGCCAGGAACGGCAGGACCACGAAGGCCCAGAGCCCGATCAAGGTGCCCTTGGACTGGGCTCCCTCGGTCAGCGGCTTCTGTCCGCGTGCAGTCGCCGCGGTGCCGGTGGGCGTGTCGATGGCTGTCGTGGTCATGGCACCTCGCTGGAGCTGGTGGAAGGCATGGTTTGTACTACCTACGACACCGTAACCTACGGGACCGTAGTTTGACAGATCCCCTCTCTGTGAATTTCCCGCACAAAGGTCGTACGCCCGTTCTAAAGTCACCGAGTGGCCAAGCCGGAACTTCGGGAACAGGCAGTGGTGCTGCGTAAGGCGGGATGCTCGGTGCCGGACATCGCGTCGAGGCTGGGCGTAGCCCGATCCACCGCGTTTCAGTGGGTACGTCACATCCCGCTCGACTCGGATGTCGCGGCAGCCGAGCGCCGCCGTGCGCACTCGCGTGCCATGACCGACGCGCGCTGGGGAGCGCACCGGGTGCAGACCGCGCAGCGCAGGCAGGATGCGCAGGACGTCGGGCAGGCAGTTGTCGAGGAGTTGGCGGAACGGGATCTCGCACTACTGGGCGCGGTGATCTTCTGGTGTGAGGGGACCAAAGAGAAGCCCTGGCGGGCCAACGACGGCCGCGTGACGATCACCAACACGGATCCCCGCTTGTTGCGGATCTTCATCCGATTTCTGGAGTCGGTGGGCGTCAGCCGCGGCGAACTCAGCTACCGCGTGAGCATCCACGAGACCGCCGATCCGGACGAGGCGGCGCGCTGGTGGGCTGCCGAACTCACCATACCGCTGGAGTGTTTCCGCCGAGCGACCATCAAGCGCCACCGTCCCACCAGCACACGACACAATCAGGGGGACGGATACCACGGCTGCCTCGTGGTGACCGCACGACGCAGGCGGGATCTCTACTGGCGGATCGAAGGGATCATCGACGAACTCGATCGTCGCACCGGTGCAGCGTTCGCGGGCGAACCACGATAAGCTTTGGCGCCGATGGGGCGTGGAGTAATGGCAGCTCACCAGACTTTGAATCTGGAAGGTCCTGGTTCGAATCCAGGCGCCCCAGCTAGCAAGTCAAGTAAGGAGATGGGCGGCTCGTGACTCGTACGGTGATCGTCCTCGCGGCTGGCGAGGGTAAGCGGATGAAGTCGGATCTGCCGAAGATGCTGCACCCGCTTCTCGGCCGCTCCCTGGTCGGCCACGTGCTGGCGGCCGCCGCGCCGCTCGCGGCGGAGCGCACCCTGGCCGTGGTCGGCAACCGTGCCGACCAGGTCACCGCACACCTCGCCGAGATCGCGCCGGACGTCGCGACCGCGCTGCAGGCCCAGCAGAACGGCACCGGACATGCGGTGCGCATCGCGATCGAGGCGCTCGGCGAGCTGGACGGCACCGTGGTCGTGCTCAACGGCGACGTGCCGCTGCTGCGCGCGCAGACGCTGCGGGACCTGGTCGAGGCGCACGAGTCGGCGGGCGCGGCGGCGACCGTGCTGGGCGCGTCCGTGCCGGACCCGACCGGTCTGGGCCGGCTGGTCCGCGACGCCGACGGCGGGCTGTCCCGCATCGTCGAGGAGCGCGACGCGACGCCGGAGCAGCGGGCGATCCGCGAGATCAACGCGGGCATCTACGCCTTCGACGCGGCCGCGCTGCGGACCGCGCTGGCGAAGCTGACCACCGACAACGACCAGGGCGAGGAGTACCTCACCGACGTCTTCGAGCTGTTCGTCACGGAGGGCTCGCCGGTGCGCGTGCACCTGGCCGGTGACGCGAGCGAGACGCTGGGCTGCAACGACCGGGCCGAGCTGGCCTCGCTGCGGGCGCTGCTGCGCGACCGGATCAACCTCGCCCTGATGCGGTCCGGGGTGACCATCATCGACCCGGCCACGACCTGGGTCGACGCCACGGTGACCGTGGAGCGCGACGCGCTGCTGGAGCCGAACGTCCAGCTGCGCGGGGCGACCAGTGTCGGCACGGGCGCGGTGGTGGGTCCGGACGTGACGCTGATCGACACCATCGTGGGCGAGCAGGCCCAGGTCGTACGCGCGCACGCGGTGCAGGCCGAGATCGGCCCGAACGTGTCCGTGGGCCCGTACGCGTACCTGCGTCCGGGGGCGCGGATCGGGCGCAAGGGCAAGGTCGGCACGTTCGTCGAGATCAAGAACGCGTCGCTGGGCGAGGGCACCAAGGTGCCGCACCTGACGTACGTGGGTGACGCGACGATCGGCGAGCAGACCAACATCGGCGCGGGCAACCTGTTCGCGAACTACAGCGGCAGCACCAAGAGCCACACCGTGATCGGCTCGCACGTGAAGACGAGCTGTGACACGACGTTCGTGGCACCGGTGCAGGTCGGCGACGGGGCGTACACGGCGGCCGGTTCGGTGATCGACAAGGACGTGCCGCCGGGGGCGCTGGCGGTGGCGCGGGCGCACCAGCGCAACATCGAGGGCTGGGTGCGCCGGTCGCGTCCGGGCAGCGCGGCGGCAGAGGCGGCCGAGCGGGCCGAGTCGGCGCGGCAGAACGCCCCCGAAGAGGGCTGACCCCCAACGAGTGCGAAAGGCGCGACCCCGCGGGGGTCGCGCCTTCTTCGTCTGCCGAGTGGGCCGGGTCAGCGGCGGCCGGGCTGCTCGTCCTCGTCCTCGAGCCAGCCGCGCTTGGCGGCCTCGGCCCCGAGGGAGAACTGGTTCTTCGCGCCGGTGGTCTGCTTGAGGCTGGCGATGTGGTCGTGCACGGCGCGCTCGCTGAGGAAGACCAGTTTGGTGATCGTCTGCACGGTGAAGCCCGCGGCGAGCAGCAGGAGGATCCGGCGCTGAACGAGCGTCGGTTCTCCGGACCGGTCCCTGGCCATCGAGCGCAGCCTTTCTTTACGGGCACTTGTGCTTAACGAAGGTAGCGCCCGCCGTCGGGGCCGGGCAAGGCACCCCGGTGTCACCTGCGTGAACTCCGGGGCAAGCGGTCTGTCCGTGATCTGTCGCACCCGGGAACGGGCTTGCTGGCCGGTTGGCGAACCGCCGGGAGAGGATGAACCGAAAAGGTGATACTGACCGCAGACCATCGTGAAGGGGCGGCAAGCCGATGGGCAGCATCGTCACTGAGAACCGCAAGAACCTGATGCTCTTCTCGGGCCGGGCCTACCCCGAGCTCGCGAAGGAGATCGGCGAGGTGCTGGGCGTGGGGGTGACCCCGACGACGGCGTACGACTTCGCCAGCGGTGAGACGTTTGTCCGTTACAAGGAGTCCGTCCGCGGTTCGGACGCCTTCATCGTGCAGTCCATGAGCGCCCCGGTGAACAACTGGATCATGGAAACGCTGCTCATGGTGGACGCGGCCAAGCGCGGCTCGGCCAAGCGCATCACCGTGGTGCTGCCGTTCTACCCGTACGCCCGCCAGGACAAGAAGCACCGCGGCCGCGAGCCGATCTCCGCCCGCCTCATCGCGGACCTGCTCAAGACGGCCGGCGCGAACCGCATCCTCACGGTCGACCTGCACACCGCGCAGATCCAGGGCTTCTTCGACGGACCGGTGGACCACCTGTTCGCGATGGACGTGTTGGCCGACTACGTGCAGGCCAACTACGGCCACCGCGAGCTGACCGTGGTGTCGCCGGACTCGGGCCGAGTGCGGGTCGGTGAGCGCTGGACCGACCGCCTCGGCGGCTGTCCGCTGGCGTTCATCCACAAGACCCGCGATCCGCTCAAGCCGAACCAGGTCGTGGCGAACCGGGTCATCGGCGAGGTCGCCGGGCGCACCTGCATCCTGGTCGACGACATGATCGACACTGCGGGCACCATCTGCAAGGCCGCCGACATCCTGTTCGACAACGGCGCCGCGGACGTCATCGTGACCACCACGCACGCCGTGCACTCCGACCCGGCCACCGAGCGCTTGAAGAACAGCCGGATCAGCGAGGTCATCGTGACCAACACGCTGCCGCTGGGCTCGGACAAGCAGTTCGACAAGCTGACCGTGCTGTCCATCGCGCCGCTGCTGGCCCGCGCGATCCGCGAGGTCTTCGACGACGGCTCCGTCACCACCCTGTTCGGCGGCCTCAGCTGACCGACGCGTCCGCGCCGTCGGGGCGGGGGCGCGCCGTAGCCCCGCCTTGCATCGACGTTGGCCTATTGCATCGAATCGGAGCGCCGATTTCTCGATGTGATAGGCCAACGTCGATGTAAAGCGCGGTAGGCCGCAGGTGCGCGGAGCTGGGGTGATTTGAGCCGCCCCGCCGGGGATCACCGAAAGTGATCGGGTACAGTAATCGGGTTGCCACGGCGAGGGTGCCCTGCGGGTCGAAAGCCTGTTGATGGCGCCGTGATCGACGCGGTGCTCCGGGTCATGTTACCCCGCGCGCCCTCGTTCGCTCGGCCTGACAGAGACCCGTTGAGCAGGAGAAGAATCGTGTCTGAAGTAAAGATCAGCGCCGAGCCGCGTACCGAGTTCGGCAAGGGCGGCGCGCGCCGCACCCGCCGTGCGGGCCTCGTGCCCGCCGTCATCTACGGTCACGGTGAGGCCCCGCGCCACATCGCCGTCCCGGCCCGTGAGTTCGCCGCCGCGATCCGCCACGGTGGCATCAACACCGTCTTCGAGCTGGTCGGCCCCGACGGCACCAAGACCCTGGCCCTGCCGAAGGCCATCCAGCGCGACCCGCTGAAGGACACCTTCGAGCACATCGACCTGATCATCGTCAAGCGCGGCGAGCAGGTCACCGTCGACGTTCCGGTGCACCTGGTCGGCGAGGCCGCCAAGGGCACGCTGGTCATGCACGAGCACGACAAGATCTCGATCATCGCCGAGGCGCTGCACCTGCCGGAGTTCGTCGAGGCCTCGATCGAGGGCCTGGAGGCCGGCTCGCACGTCACCGCCGGTGACATCAAGCTGCCGAAGGGCGCGCAGCTGGCCGTCGAGGCCGACACCATGGTCGCCGTGGTGACGCAGGCCCCGACCGCCGAGCAGCTCGAGGGCGAGACCGCCGAGGCTCCGGAGGCCGTCGAGGCCGAGGCCGCCGAGGCTGCCGAGACCGTGGCCGCCGAGGCCTGATCCACGTTCGCCCGTGGCGTCCTTCATGCTGTAGAAGCGTGCAGGACGCCACGAGTGTTTTCAGGGGAGTGTTGATGGAGCAGGCCGCACCGTGGCTGATCGTGGGCCTGGGCAACCCGGGGCCGCAGTATGCCGGCAACCGGCACAACGTCGGGTTCTTCATCGCGGACCTGCTGGCCGAGCGCACCGGCGTGAAGTTCGGCCGGCACCGCAAGGCCGTCGCCGACGTGGCCGAGGCACGGCTGGGCTACGGCGCGGACGCGCCGCGGCTGGTGCTGGTGAAACCGTTGACCTACATGAACCTGTCCGGCGGTCCCGCCGCGGCGCTGAGCCAGTTCTACAAGGTGCCGGTCGAGCAGATCATCGCGGTGCACGACGAGCTGGACATCCCGTACGGGCAGCTGCGGTTGAAGGTGGGCGGCGGCGAGGGCGGCCACAACGGGCTGCGTTCGATGAGCAAGTCGCTGGCCACCAAGGAGTACCTGCGGGTGCGGTTCGGGGTGGGCCGGCCGCCCGGCCGCCAGGACCCCGCAGACTTCGTGCTGTCCGACTTCTCCACCGTGGAGCGCAAGGAGCTGGACTTCCTGGTGGACCGGGCGGCGGACGCGGTCGAGGCGATCGTCAAGGGCGGCCTGGCCGCCGCGCAGCAGACCTATCACACAGCCTGATCCCGGACAGTTCTTCGCCGTCACATTTGCCCCTTTCTCGCGTTGTAACCGTCAGGCGCATCTGCCACAGACCAGTTTCCGCAGGTCACTCGCAGGTGCCGCCGGGTCGTGACGGGGGGGCATTCATGGAGCAGCGCCGAGACGACGATCGGCGCGGCCCGCGGCCCTACCCGCAGCGCCACCGGCACATCGACGCGTCCGGGGCGCTGTCCTACACCGCCACACCGACCCCGGCGGGTCCGGCGCCGTTCAGCCCCGCGCCGGTGGGACTCGTCGCGGTGCGCCCGCAGACGCCGCAGCACCGGCCCCCGGCCGGACGCCGGCCGCTGCACCGGGGCAGCACCCACATCGGCACGCCGGTGCGTGTGCTCGACCGTCGCAAGGGCTGGGAGCAGCGCTATCTGCGTACGCTGCTCGGCTCCGACCTGCTCGTCGGCGCGGCCGCGGGCGTGCTCGTCTACATGCTGCGCTTCGGCAGCGAGATCACGCCGTACACCAGCACATACGTCCTGCTGTCGCTGGCGCTGCCGTTCGCGCTCGTCGCGTCGCTGGCGCTGACCAGGGCCTACGACAAGCGTTACCTGTATGTCGGCACGCAGGAGTACGACCGGGTCATGCGCGGCGGGCTGTGGCTGATCGCGACCGCGGCCGTCGGCTCGTACGCCCTCGAACTGCCCACCGCCCGCTCGTACGTGCTCATCGCGCTGCCCGCCGCCACCGGCACGCTGGTGCTGACCCGGTTCCTGATCCGCAAGTCGCTGCACCGGCGGCGTGAGCGCGGCGACTGCCTGCGCCGGGTCGTCGTGGTCGGGCACGAGCTGGCCATCATCGGCCTGACCCGACAGCTGTGCCGCGAGCGTTTCCACGGCCTGGAGGTCGTCGGGGCGTGCGTGCCGCGCGGCAGCGACGGCCGCGTCGGCCTGCCCGTGTACGGCACGTTCGAGGACGTCGCGCCGGCCGTGCGTGCCGCGGGCGCGGACACCGTGATCGTGCTCAGCTGCCCCGAGCTCGACGGTCACGCGCTGCGCCGGATGGCCTGGCAGCTGGAGCGCGACGAGACCGATCTGATCGTGGCCAGTTCCCTGATCGACGTCGCCGGCGGGCGCACGACCATCCGCCCGGTCGACGGGCTGCCGATGTTGCACGTGGAACATCCGCGGCTGTCCGGCGGCAGCCGGGTGATGAAGGAGCTGATGGACCGGGTCGGCGCGGCGCTGCTGCTGGTGCTGTCCGCGCCGCTGCTCGTGGTGATCGCGATGGCACTGCGCATCGACTCGCCCGGACCGGCCCTGTTCAAGCAGGTACGGGTCGGCAGGGACGGCCGCGAGTTCGTCATCTACAAGTTCCGTACCATGTACACCGACGCCGAGGCGCGGCTTGCCGAGCTGAAGCATCTCAACGAGCACGACGGAGTGCTGTTCAAGATCCGGGACGATCCGCGGGTGACCGCGATGGGCCGCTGGATGCGCCGCTACTCGCTGGACGAGCTGCCGCAGTTGCTGAACGTGCTGCTGGGGCAGATGTCGCTGGTGGGGCCGCGGCCGCCGCTGCCCCGCGAGGTTGCCGAGTACGCCGCCGACGTGTGGCGCAGGCTGGCGGTGAAGCCCGGCATGACAGGACTCTGGCAGGTCTCCGGGCGATCCGACCTGCCGTGGGAGGAGGCGGTCCGTTTGGACCTCCGCTATGTCGAGAACTGGTCAATGTCCATGGACCTGCTCATCCTCCTGCGTACGCTGACCGCCGTTGCCCGTAGCTCTGGAGCGTACTGATGCCCCCGGTGGAAGACGGCGCCTTCGCCGTATGGCTGGCCCGACAGGCCGGCGACCTGCTGCTCGCCCTGCGCGACGAACTTGGTTTCGACGACCCGGCCGGCCTGCGCGCCGCCGGTGACAAGCGCTCGCACGACCTGCTCATGACCGAGCTGGGTCGCTGGCGGCCCGCCGACGCGGTGCTGAGCGAGGAGGGCGTCGACGACCCCGCCCGGCTCACCGCCAACCGGCTGTGGATCATCGACCCGCTGGACGGCACCCGCGAGTTCGGCGAGCAGGGCCGCGCCGACTGGGCCGTGCACGTGGCGCTGTGGCGGCGTACGGGCGAGAGCACCGGCGTGCTCGCCGCGGGGGCCGTCGGCCTGCCCGCGCAGCAACGGGTGCTCGGCAGCGAGCCGGCCGCGCCGTACCCGCCGCTGTCCCCGGAGGTCGCCGCGGGCGGCCCGATCCGCATCGCGACCAGCCGCACCCGGCCACCGTACTTCCTGGCCGCCGTCGCCGAGCAGGTCGGCGCCCAGCTGGTGCCGATGGGCTCGGCCGGCGCGAAGATCGCCGCCGTGGTCACCGGTGAGGTCGACGCCTACATCCACGGCGGAGGCCAGTACGAGTGGGACTCGGCGGCTCCGGTCGCCGTCGCCGCCGCGGCGGGACTGCACACCTCGCGCATCGACGGCTCGCCGCTGATCTACAACCAGTCGGACGCGAGCCTGCCCGATCTCCTCGTCTGCCGCCGCGATCTGGCCGCTGACCTGCTGTCGGCCGTGTCACAGCATTCTTGATCGGCAAGCGCGACCGCGTGTACGGTAGATTCCCGAGTAATTCACTAGGAAAGGTCTGGATATGATCCAGCCTGCGTCTGAGCAGCCGGCTGCGTACCGGGTCTCCCACCTCGACGCCCTCGAAGCAGAGAGCGTCTTCGTGATGCGGGAGGTGGTGGCGGAGTTCGAGCGTCCGGTGCTGCTGTTCTCGGGTGGCAAGGATTCGATCGTGATGCTGCGCCTGGCGCAGAAGGCGTTCGCCCCGGGCCGGATTCCTTTCCCGGTGATGCACGTCGACACCGGTCACAACTTCCCCGAGGTGCTCGAATACCGCGACCGCCGGGTGGACGAGCTCGGCCTGCAGCTGATCGTGGCGTCGGTGCCGGAGGCGATCGCGCGTGGTCTGGTGACCGAGCCGGCTGGCGGTTCGCGGAACCGTATTCAGACGCCGGTGCTCCTCGATGCGGTGGACAAGTATCGGTTCGATGCGTTGTTCGGTGGGGCTCGGCGGGATGAGGAGAAGGCTCGGGCGAAGGAGCGGGTGTTCTCGTTCCGGGACGAGTTCGGGCAGTGGGATCCGAAGAACCAGCGTCCGGAGCTGTGGTCGCTGTACAACGGCCGGCATCACCCGGGCGAGAGCATTCGGGTGTTCCCGTTGTCGAACTGGACCGAGTTGGACATCTGGCACTACATCGCGCGGGAGGAGATCCCGCTGCCGTCGATCTACTACGCGCACGAGCGTGAAGTGGTCAATCGGGACGGGATGTTGTTCGCGGTGAACGAGTTCATCGCGGCCAAGCCGGGCGAGAACGTGTTCAAGGCGCGGGTGCGTTACCGGACCGTGGGTGACGCCACCCTGACGGCTGCGGTGGCGTCGGAGGCCGACACGGTCGAGAAGGTGATCGCGGAGGTTGCGGCGACTCGGTTGACCGAGCGTGGTGCGACCCGTGGTGATGACAAGGTCAGCGAGGCGGCGATGGAAGACCGCAAGCGTGAGGGGTACTTCTGATGACCGCTGTTGCTGAGCCCGTGGCCGAGGCGCGCCCGGAGGGCCGGGTCGACCTGCTGCGTTTCGCGACGGCCGGGTCGGTCGACGACGGTAAGTCGACGTTGATCGGCCGGCTGCTGTACGACACCAAGTCGC
>NZ_JBHTAC010000048.1:0-65767 GCF_042663325.1 Catellatospora aurea | reverse complement strand
GGGAAGCACTGCGGGGCTGTGTCGTTCACAGTACCGGACCGGTTTCGCGGCCCCCTAACCGGGGTCCGCCCCACTCCGGGCGGCCAAGCGATCCGGCCTCCACCCGGGCTCTTCAGCCCCGGTGTTTTTGTCCGTTCCTCGCTGGCAGAGAGAACATTACGCGGCCCGTCAGCCGGGATGCAAATCGGGGTCGGTTGTCCCCCGTCACATCATCACCGCCTACCGATCCCCGAATCCCCTTCACTTCGAACGGAGTGTCCGCCATCGCTCTGACCAGCAGATATACAGCCCAATGAGGCTTACGAGGACGATGGTCCGCACCGTTCGATGCGGTCGGCGAGCTCTATCGGGTGACTGAGCGTCGCCAGGTGGCCACCCGGCACCAGCTCCGCCTCCACCCCGAGCCGATCACGGGCGACCCGCTGCTGGAACTCTGCCGGGAACAGACGGTCGTCGCGCCCCGCGAGCACGCGGATCGGCACCGGCGGCCACACCGCGAACTCACACCGATCGCCGAACACCCGCTCCGACTGGTCCCGATCATGGCTGAGGGCGTACTCGGTGAGGTCGTCGGGAACGTCGTGAAAGAAGTCGGCGCGCTGATCGAACGCGGCGTCGGGATCCCTGCCCTCCCGGACGGCCTGGTCACGCTGGGCCGCGGACTGGCCGGTGACCTCTCCCCAGATCCCGAGCTGCTCCCCGGGCAGCGGGATCATCGCGTTGACGAAGACGATCGCAGACACCTGCCGCCGGGCAGCCACCATGGCGGCGGTGAACCCGCCCATGGACAGCGCGACCAGCACCGGCGCGGCTCGCTCCCCCACCGCCGCGTCGACCACCTCCGCGTACTCGCGCAAGCCGGCCTTCTCGTCGTCGGCGGGCAGGTCCACGTTGACGACGTCGTGGCCGCGCCGGGTGAGCTCGGCCTCGACGAGGTGCCAGTACCAGGCGTCGCCGCCCCCGCCGGGAATGAGCACGAAGGTCGTCATGTCCTGCACGTTATGCAGGAGCACCGACAGATCTCGACGGCACGGCGGTGAGCAGGTAGTCGTCGGTCTCGGGGTCCCAGCGGAGGTCGACGACCCCGGCGGTCGCCGCCGCCTTGCAGAACTGCAGGAAGCTCCGGTAGCCGAGCTTCTTCTCGCTGAAGTCCGGCTTCGCCCGGCGCAGGTGGTTCTTCAGACCGGACAGCGCGACCGGCCCCGCGTTCCGGCTCAGGTCGGCGACGACCGAGCCGAGCAGCCCGAACTCCGCCTCGGGACCGCCGGACTCGGGCAGCGAGACCTCCGGATCCCCCTTGGCGGGACCCTCCCCCAGCTCGACGACGTTGCGTTCGGCGAGATAGCGCAGCAGCTCCCCGAAGGTACGGAACCCGTAGTCGCCTTCGTTGAACGTCGGGTCCTTGCGCAGCAGGGTGCGCTTGAGCGTCGACGCGGTGACCGCACCGCCGGAGCTGCCCTGGAGCCCGGCGACGGTCTGCGCGACGAGCACCGCGAGGGTGTCGACGTCACGGGGAGCCTCCTCCGCCGCCACCGGGAGTTCGATCTCCTGCTCGACCGGCTGCGGTGCGGTCTCCTGAGGCTTGGCCGGCGCGGGCGTCCGGCCGGGCCGGGTGCGCGCGGGCCTGATCTCGACGCCTTCGAGCCGGTCGTAGTAGAGGAACTCGTCGCAGGCCGGTGGCAGCAGCGCCGAGGTCGACTGCTCGACGCCGACGCCGATGACGCGTTTGTTGAGTTCGCGCAGCTTGTGCACCAGTGGCGTGAAGTCGCTGTCGCCGGTGCCGAACACGAACGTGGAGATGTAGTCGCGCTCGAAGGCCAGCTGCAGGGCGTCGACGGCCATCTTGATGTCGGCGGCGTTCTTGCGGGAGGCGCCCATACGCTGCGGGATGTCGATCAGCTCCACGTGCGACCTGGTCAGCAACCTGCGGTCGGCGTCGAAGTACGACCAGTCGGCGTACGCCCGGCGTACCACGACCCGCCCGCGTTCGGCGAGCGCGTCGGCGATGGGCCGCAGGTCGAAGGTCATCCCGCCGAGGTGATCACGGGCACCGATCGCCAGATTCTCGTAGTCCAGGAACAGGGCAATGCGATCCTCTTGATCCACGCCGATCAGCGTACGCCCTGCGGCGCGTACCACCGAGGACTTGCTTCGTGGATTGCCTCCGGGGAGCGCCGCGGCGCTCCCCGGAGGTGCTCGTCAGAGGTCGAGGGCATTGAGGGTGATGCGGTCGGTGTGCGACGGCCAGTTCGGCACGGTGAACCGCTGGGTGCCGCCGCCCGCCCGGGACTGGATGGTCACGGTGACGGTGCCGGAGGCGTCGGCGGCGGCGGGGATGTAGACGTCGGCGGCGGTGATGAACACCTCGTCGAAGTCGGGGATGGCGGCGCTCAGGTCGGTGCGCTGGTCGACGCGCTGGTCGTGGGCGAACAGGCCGATGGCGCGCTTATCACGCGGTGCGGTGACCGCGTTGAGGATCTCGACGCCGTCGACGGTGAGGTGGTCGCTGCCCGTGCCCTGGTCGCCCCACCATTCCTTGTATCGGGTGAGCGACAGCGCGCTGTGCCGGGGATCGACGGGCACCCGGCTGCTGATGCCCTCGCCGGGCCGGTTGGTGAGCAGGCGCAGCAGCCGGTCGGTGCGCTGGAACGGCTGGAAGTAGTGGTGTTGCACGTGGCCCGCGCTGTGCACGATCGCGAATTCGTAGCGGGCCTGCGGCGCGGCGGTGATCGGGCCGAACCCGCCGTCGGCGGCAATGGTGGCCTGGGCGAAGGGCTGGGAGGTCAGGCGGCGGCCGGTGGCGGCGTCGATCTCGTACACGTCGACGCGTGCCCCGGTCGCGGCGGCGTTCGAGGGGAACAGCACGGTCTTGCCGGTGAGGGTGATCGGGCCGGTCTCGGCGGCGACCGCGGTGGTGGCCGGGTCGTTTCCGGTGAGGAAGCGGTGCATCTGCACGAAGCTCTGGGTCGAGGTGACCGTCTGGGTGTGGGACTGGTCGCTCTGGTACACGTTGGTGGCGCCCCAGATGCGCCTGCTGGTGGAGCCTTCGCCCCAGATGGCGAGGGTCGGCACGCCGCCGGGGCGGCTCAGCGCGGTCGCGCCGTCGAGGTTGACGTAGTGGGCGACCTTCGCCGCCCGGGACCGGGTGCGCAGGAAGCTGTGGCTCAGGAACGTGCCGAGCGAGTGCGCGACCAGGTCGACCTTGTCCGCTCCGGTCTGCCGGCGCAGCTGGTCGATCCGCTGTTCCAGGCGGTTCAGCACGGCGCTGCTGCTCTCCGCGCCGAACGAGTAGTCGTAGTCGATGCCGTCGATGACCTCGACCGGGTAGCCGTTGCTCGCGAATCGTTTGGCCTGGGTCTCGAACTGTGCCGCGGACCCGGCCGCCCCGTGCAGGAACACGATGGGACGCGGGGCAGCGGCGGCGGGGGCGGGCGCGGCCGCGAAACCCGCGGCGGCCGGTACGGCGGTCAGCGCGAGCGCGGCGGTGACGGCCAGCAGAATGGTGCGCATCGGATCCGTACTCCATTCTCATCAATGGATATAGGGAGGTCCGATGCTATGGCCGCGGCGGCACCGGGCGAGTCGGCAAAATCGCCAGCCGTCTGCCGGTCAGACGTCACTCGGCCCAGGGGTCGAAGCCGGTGTCCAGGACGCCCACCAGGCAGGCACGCAGCCGGGCCGCCTCGCCCGGCCCGAACCTCTCCTCGAACCGGGCCTGCACGTCCTGCCACAGCGGGAGTGCCGCCTTCATCCGGGACAGACCGTCCGGCGTGAGCGTGACGGTCCGGGCGCGGCGGTCGCTGGCCGACTGCTCGACGGTGACGAGGCCCTGCCGGGCGAGGGGTTTGAGGTTGGACGCCATCGTCGTGCGGTCCATGGCGATGGCGTCGGCGAGGCCACCGATGGTCATCTCGCCGTGTGCGCTGAGCTTCTGCAGGATGCTGAACTGCGTCGCACGCAGGCCGGACGGCGCCAGCGCCTTGTCGTAGGTCGCCCCGAGATACCTGGCCGCCTTGCGCAGCGCCAGGTTGTTGCACCCGTCCGTCGGGTCGCCGCCCGCTGTGGTCACCGTCTCCCCCTGCCCGTCTACCCCACCAAGAATACGAGTAGATGCTCGCATCTGCGAGCACCAGCACGTAGCGGCGCCTGCCAGCCGGGCCGTCGAGCACTTCGGCTGCCTTGCCGACGACAGATAGGAGCATATGCTCGTATCGTTCGACCGCACGCCCCAGCCCTTACAGAGTCATGACCAGCAGGCGCATCTGGTGGTCACAGCCCGGACGGGCAGCGGACGATGAGACAGGCGACGGGCGTGCCCTCCCCGAGAGGGGAACACCAGGTGGCCACCGGCGGTTGAAGCCGCTGCGGCCAGAAATAGTAGACCGGTCGACTTATCGACCGGTGGAGAAAAGGACAACCTCATGGACCTCAAGCTCGAACTCATCGTGCTGCCCGTATCGGACGTGGATCGGGCCAAGGCCTTCTACGAGTCGGCCGGCTTCCGCCTGGACCTGGACAAGGCCGCCAACGAGCAGTGGCGTGCGGTCCACCTGACCCCGCCGGGGTCCGAAGCCTCGATCATGTTCGGCACCGGGCTCACGGCCGCCGCCCCGGGCTCCGTCCAGGGCCTCTACCTCATCGTGCCCGACATCGAGCAGGCCCGCGCCGAGCTGGTCAGCCGCGGGGTCGCCGTGAGCGAGGTGTTCCACGACGCCAACGCGCTGGTGTACCACGGCCACGGCGGCGGGGACATCACCCACGACGGCCCCGGCCAGGGACGCGTCGCCGGCAGGCACCCCGAGCGCGCCGACTACGGCTCCTTCGCCACCTTCAGCGACCCCGACGGCAACGGCTGGGTGCTGCAGGAGGTCAGGAAACGCGCCCCCGGCCGCTGACATCGCACGCCGCCGGCGCCGGGCCCCTCGGTGGAACCTCGCCCAGCGGCCCGGCCGGGCGCGTCGGCCCCGTAGCGGCCCGCCGCGCTCCGCGATGATCGGCAGAGCGGAAGACGACGGCATTCGATCCGACCACAGGAGAAGCAGTGAGCGAAGCAGCGACCCACGAGGCGACCCGGACCTACGACGTGATCGTCATCGGGGCGGGCCCCGTCGGCGAGAACGTGGCCGACCGGACCAGCGCGGCCGGGCTGAGCACCGTCATCATCGAGCGCGAGCTGCTCGGCGGTGAATGCTCGTTCTGGGCCTGCGAGCCCAGCAAGGCGCTGCTGCGGCCGGTGATCGCGCGCGCCGACGCCCGCCGGGTGCCGGGGCTACGCCAGGCCGTCGGGCCGCTGGACGTGCCCGCGGTGCTCGCCCACCGCGACGACCTGGCCAACCACTGGCACGACGAGGACCAGGTCGGGTGGCTGAACTCGGTCGACGTCGACCTCATCCGCGGCCACGGCCGACTCGACGGCCCCCGCCAGGTCACCGTGCATACCCCGGACGGCGGGACGGTCCGGCTGACCGCGCGGCACGCCGTGGCGGTCTGCACCGGCACGAGCGCGGCCCTGCCCGACACCCCCGGTCTCGACCTCGCCCGCCCGTGGACCAGCCGTGAGGCGACCAGCGCCGGCGAGGTGCCCGGCCGGCTCGTCATCGTCGGCGGTGGCGTGGTCGCCGTCGAGATGGCCGCCGCCTGGCAGGCGCTCGGCTCCCAGGTGACCATGCTGGTACGCGGCGAGCTGCTGTCGAAGATGGAGCCGTTCGCCGGGGAGCTGGTCGCCGACGGGCTGCGCGAGGCAGGGGTCGACATCCGGTTCGGCGCGACCGTGGCGACGGTGCACCGGGAAGGCCGCGAAGCCCGGATGACGCTGGCCGACGGCACGCAGCTGGCGGCCGACGAGATCCTGTACGCCACCGGGCGCAGCCCGCGGACCGGCGACGTCGGCCTGGACACCGTCGGCCTGGCGCCCGGCGACTGGCTGACCGTGGACGACACCGGCCAGGTCACCGCCATCGCCGAAGGCTGGCTCTATGCCGCCGGTGACGTCAACCACCGGGCGCTGCTGACCCACCAGGGCAAGTACCAGGCCCGGATGATCGGGGCCGCGATCGGCGCCCGCGCCAACGGCGAGCCGGTCGACGACACCCGCTGGGGTGCGCACGTGTCGACGGCGGACCACACGGCGGTGCCGCAGGTCGTGTTCACCGACCCCGAGGTCGCCTCGGTCGGCCTGACCACCCGCGACGTGGCCGACAGCGGCCGCCGGATCGAGGTCGTGGACTACGACATCGCCCGGGTCGCGGGCGCGCACCAGTTCGCCGAGGGCTACCGGGGGCAGGCCCGCCTGCTGATCGACCTGGACCGCGGCACGGTCGCCGGGGCCACCTTCGTCGGGCCGGGGGTCGGGGAGCTGCTGTACTCGGCGACCGTCGCCGTGACCGGCGAGGTCCCGCTGGAGCGGCTCTGGCACGCGGTGCCCGCCTTCCCGACCATCAGCGAGGTCTGGCTGCGCCTGCTGGAGACCTACCGCGACCGTCACCAGCCCCGGCGCAAGCCGGCCACGCACAGTTCACCGAAGGAGTAGACCCATGGCAGCCAGTGACCTGGTGCTCATCGCCGGCGCAGGGGGCGTGGGCAGCGCCGTCCTCGACAAACTGCGGGCGCAGGACGTGCCGGTGCGGGCGATGGTGCGCCGCGACGGCGAGCACGCCGACATGCTGCGCGCCCGCGGCGCGGAGGTGGTCCTCGGCGACCTGACCCGGCCGGAGACCGTGGCGGCCGCGCTGCGCGACGTCGGGCGGATGTACTTCGCGATGCCCGTGTCGACCGACCACCTGCTGGCGGCGACCGTGACGGCCAGCGTGGCCCGGGAGTACGGGCAGCTGTCGGCGCTGGTCGACATGTCCCAGATGACGGTGTCACAGATGACCGCGACCAGCACCGCCGAGTCCCACCAGCAGCGGCTGCACTGGCTCGCCGAGCAGGTCTTCGACTGGTCGGGTCTGCCGATGGTGCACCTGCGGCCGACCTCGTTCCTGGACAACCCGCTGTTCACGACGCTGGCGGCGGCGACGATCCGCAAGGACGGCACCATCGCGCTGCCGTTCGGCGCCGGCCGCACCTCGCCGATCGCCGTCGACGACGTCGCCCGGGTCGCCGCGACCGTGCTTCGCGACCCGGCCCCGCACGTCGGGCACGTGTACGAGCTCACCGGACCGCGCACCGTCGACATGACGGAGCTGGCGCGGGAGTTCTCCCGCGCGCTCGGCCGCGAGATCGCGTACGTGGACCTGCCCCTGGACCGGTGGCGCACCGAGGTGCTGGCCAAGGCGGGCCTGCCGCCGCACACCGAGCAGCACATCGCCACCATGGCCCGGCTGCACCACGAGAACCGCTACGACCGCACGTCCGCCGACGTCGAACGGGTCACCGGCTCGCCCGCGCAGTCGATCGAGTCGTTCGTGGCCGCCCGCAAGGACTTCTACCTGGGCGGAGCGAACCCGCCGGGCGATGCCGGCTGAATCACACGGAACGGAGAAGCACGATGCGTATTCCCAAACCCCTCATGGTGCTGTCGATGGCGATGCTGTCCCTGGTCGTCGCCGTGGGCTGCTTCGCTCAGGTCTACTGAGCACCGGCGCGACGTCACGACCGGGCCTGTCCGGCCCGGCGTGAGGTCGCCGCCGCGCAGTCCGGGGCGCGGCAGTCGCGGCGGTCCCGGTGGATGCGGAAGTCGTTGACGCTCATCCGCACGATGCTCACGGCCGGGCGGGCCGGGCCACGCCGCCAGTACGCCAGCTCGTTGTGCGCGGCCCGCACCGCCTCGGCCTCGGTCGAGCGCGGCGCCACGAAATCGTGGGTATGCCAGTCCGGCCAGTCCCGGCGCACCGCGAAGATCACCGCCGCATTCGGGACACGCCGCCGCGCCAGGCCGAACCAGCCGACTCCCACCCACACACCGCCCATGTCCGACACCCGCCATCCGTACGCGCCGCCCGATGCGGGACGCCGCCCTCAGTCAGCGTGGCAGTGAAGCAATGGTCACCGACCGTTACGTCAATGATCTGTCCTCGGCCGGGTGACCCGGTTGCGCCCGTCTGACCACGCCCGCTATACGGCCGGGTCCACGCCTTGAGACATGCACATGCGTGCCGTCGATCACGCTCCCACGGGGCCACTAGACTCCTCATTGGACCGAATCAGGTCGGCGGCCGGGGGGACGACGCCCGATCACGCGACGATGCGTACGCCGTTGGGCATCCCGCACGAGTGATCGGGTGAACATGAAGATTCTGGCGATCAACGGATCCGAGCGCAGCAGGGGATCGACCTGGCAGGCCGCGCAGGAGGTCGCCGCCCACGCCGAGCAGCGCGGCTGCCAGACCGAGATCATCAACCTGGCCGAGCAACGGGTGCTCGCATGCGACTGCGGAACCTGCAACTCCCGGTCCGACCCCTGCCCGGTCGACGACAGCGTCGGCGAGGTGGTCGCCGCGATGATCGAAGCCGACGCGGTCGTCTTCGCCGCCCCGGTGCACGGGTTCGGGCTGTCCTCGCTCATGCAGACCTTCATCGAGCGCGCCGGGGTCGGCCACCTGCGGTTCACCCGGCCGCTGACCAACACCATCGGCGCGGCGATCGTCGTCGGCCGCCGCTACGGCCACCTCGACGTGCACGCCCAGCTCCTGCACAACCTGCTGCTCAACCGCTTCATCCTGGTCGGCAGCGGCTTCCCGGTGACCATCCACTCCGGCGGCGAGCAGGGCATCCTGTCCGACACCGAGGGCATGGACGCGCTGCGCAGCACCGTGGACCGGATCATCGACGTCGGCACCGCGCTGATCGCGTCCGGGACCAGGCTGCCGCGGCCCGAAGAGGTCGAGCGGCGCATCGGAAGGACCTCCTGACCCGTGACCGTGATCGCCAAGGCGGACTCCCCCGCCCGCAGCGGGCTCGGCCTGCTCGTCGCCGGTAAGTTCGCCTCCACGGTGGCGTACTCGATCCTGTGGGTGCTGCTGCCGCTGTATGTCTACCGGTCCAGCGGGTCCGCGCTCGCCGCCGCGCTGGCCTCGGCCGTCAACGTGCTGCCGTTCCTGCTGTTCGGGCTGTTCGCCGGGGCGGTCGTCGACCGGTCCTCGCCGACCAGGGTCATGGTGTGGATGGAGACCGCCAACGCCGCCGTCCTGCTGTGCGTGCCGCTGCTGGCCGGCACGGTCGGCACGCACCCCGCGGCGCTGATCCTGGTCGGCTTCGCCTCCGCCACCGTGTACGTGTGGTTCGAGGTGGCCAGTTCGGCGGCCATCCCGGCGGTGGTCGGCAAGGACGGGGTGTTCCGCGCCAACAGCTACCTGTGGATGGCCGGCACGGTCGTCACGTCCGTCGCCGCGCCGGTCGGCTTCTTCCTGCTCGACGCGTTGCGGCTCGGCCCGACGTTCGCCGTGCTGGCCGGGTTCTACCTGCTGTCGGCGGTGCTGATCGCGCTGCTGCGGCTGCCGGACGCCGCCGCGCCCGAGCCCGGCCGGGCGCGGGAGCGCGGCGCGGTCTGGGCGGGCCTGCGGTTCATCGGCGGGCAGCCGCTGCTGCGCGCGTACACGATCGTCAACGTCGGCGTCGGGATCAGCGCCGGCGCGGTGTACGGGATGCTCGTGGTGTTCGCCTCCCGGGCGCTGGGCCTGCCCACCGACGACTACCGGACGGCCTGGATCATGACCGCGTGCGGGGCCGGCGCGCTGCTCGGCGCGCTCGCGGCACGGCGGCTCAAGACCGCACCGCCGGTTCCCGCCGCCCGCTGGCTGATCGGCGCGGACCTGGTGCTGCTGCTGGCGTACGCCGCCGCGCCGAACTGGGCCGTCGCGCTCGCCGCCCTGCTGTGCTGGAACACCGTGCACACCTGCTTCATGGTCGTCGGCATCTCGGTGCGGCAGGTGATCACCCCACTGCACCTGCAGGGCCGGGTCAACGCCGTCGGCCGGATGATCGCCTGGGGCTCGGTGCCGCTGGGCACGCTGCTCTGCGGCTGGCTCACCGAGGCCCTCGGGCCGCGCCAGGCGCTGGCGCTGCTGGCCGTCTGCGCCCTGGCCGGACTGGTCGTCGCCCTGCGCACCCCGCGCACGCTCACCCTGGAGGAAGCCGCCCGATGACCACCCGGACCCCGCTGCGGGTGCTGTTCGTGGCGTTCAGCCGCTCCAGCCTCGGCCACATCGCACGGATGCGCACCGCCGCGCAGCGCTTCCAGCTCACCGGCCACCAGGTCGCCGTCGCCGCCCACGAGGAGGTCCGCCCGCTCGTCGAACGGGCCGGGCTGCCCTGGATCGGCATCGACGAGATCGGGCCCGCGCCCGCCTGGCGCGGCATGAACGACGTCGCCGAGCTGCGCGCGTTCGCCCGCACCCGGCTGGCCAGTCCCGCCTACGTCGAGACCTGCCTGGCCGACGAGCTGCGCGTGATCGACGACTTCGGACCCGACATCGTGGTCAGCGACATGCGCAACACCGCGTCGGTGGCCGCCGCGATGCGCGGGCTGCCGAGCGTCACCTGCCACAACCTACGGCTGTTCCGCCATCCGATGCACGCCGTGCTGCCCGAGGTGCTGATCACCCTCGACCAGCTCGGCATCGCCGGCGCGCACACCGGCAAGGTGCTCGGGGACGCGATGCTGGTGCCGGACCTGGCGCTGCTCGACCCGCTGTCCGACGTGCCCGCCGAGACGATGGGCCTGGTCACCAGCCTGGTCGCCGAGATCCGCCACATCGGAGCCCTGGTCCCGCCCGAGCTGGTCGAAGCGCCGGAACGCGGCGAGCGCGCGCCGCTGCTCAACATCACCCTCGGCGGCAGCGGCGCCGGAGACGCGGACCTGCTCCGGGTGGTCGCCGCCGCCCGCGGGCTCGGCGTGCCGATGGCGGTCACGCTGGGCGCCGAAGGCCCCGGCAGCGACGCCCTCGCCGCGCGGGTGCGGGCCGCGGCCGCAGACGCCGTGGTCGACATCGCGGGGCTGCGCCACGACGCCGTCGACCTGATGGCCCGCGCCAGCGCGGCCGTCGTGCACGGCGGCCACACCTCCATGATCGAAGGCCTGCTGTCCGCGACGCCGCTGGTGTTCGTGCCGCACTCGGCCGAGCAGCGCGGCAACGCCGGCCGCGTCAGCGACCTGGGCCTCGGTGTGGTCGTCGCACCGGACGATCCCGCGGAGGCCGTCGCCGAGAAGATCAGGTCGATGCTTGCCCCGGCGGACCGCTCGGCGCACACCGTGTTCGCGGACACGCTGCGGGCCGCCGACGGCGCGCAGGCGATGATCGAGCACGTGGAGCGCGCCGTCGCCCTGCACCGGATCACCAGGAGCGGCCATGCCGCACAGTGACGTCCGGCTGTCGACCGTGATCATGACGCATCCGGCGCGGGCCGACCGCGCCCGCGCGCTCGCCGACGAACTCGCCGGGCTGACTCCCGCGCTGGTCGTCGACACGGGCGGGCCGGGCGGCGGCAACCTCGGCAACGCCGTACGGGCCTGGGCCGCGGTCGGTGACGACGCGACCCACCACCTGGTGCTGCAGGACGACGTCATCCCCTGCGACGGGTTCGCCGAGCAGCTGCACCGGGCCGTGCGGGCCCGGCCCGACGACGCGGTCAGCCTGTTCTGCGAGTGGGGTTCGCGCACCGCCGGCCTGGTCCGCGCCGCCGCCTGGCAGGGCTGGTCGTGGGCGCGGGCCGTCGACGTGTACACCCCGTCCCAGGGCCTCGTGCTGCCCCGGCAGGCGGCGCTCGACTTCGCCGCGAGCGTCACCGACCCGACCGGCGCGGACGACCTCGCCCTGTCGGCGCACCTGCGCGCCACCGGGCGGCGCACCCTGGTCACCGTGCCGCACCTGGTGGAGCACGACGACCACCTCAGCCTGACCGGCAACGGCTTCCAGGGACTGCGCCACGCCACCTGCCCCGCCGACGGCGACACACCCGTCGACTTCGCCACCCCGGTGGCGGGCGACGGCCTGACCTGGGTGCCGTGGGCGTCCTGGATGCGGGTGCACGCCGAGTGGTTCTACTGCGGCGACGAGGGCGAGCTGGCCTGGCTCGGCGAGTTCGCGGACACCAGGCTGCCCGGCGGGTTGCGCAAGGCCGACCTGTCCGGGCGCTTCTACGCCGATCTGGCCGCCGAGCCGGCGCTGACCGGCGCGGTCAGCGAGCTGACCCTGTTCGAGTACTGGACGACCTGCTTCATGCTCGGGCTGGTCATGCCGGACCCGGTGCACGCCGAGCCCGGACCGCTGGCCGAGCGGGCGTTCGCGACCGCGTTCCCCGGGCTGTTCCGCCGCTACCTGCCGATGACGACCGTGTCGGCCCTGCGGGGCCCGGCCGGGCGCTTCGCCGCGACGGCGTTCCGGCACGGCGGGCAGGCGGGCCTCGAACGGCCCCATGCCGGCTGGTACGCCGGATGAGCCCGGTCCCGGGCCCGCCGCCGCGGCGCTGGACGGGTCGGCGCGGCAACGCCCACGCCTACGCCGCCGACCCGGTCGCCTACACCGCGCGCCTGCACCACGAGTTCGGCCCGGTCAGCGGCCTGGTGCACGGCGACGGCCGGCAGGTGTTCGCCTTCGGAGCCGAGCACAACCGCACGGTGCTGACCGGCGGCGACGTGTTCCACACGGTGCTGGAGTACGCGATCCCGGCCCGGATCCGGCGGGCGCGCCGAGGCATCGGGCTGCTCAACATGAACGGCCCCGACCACCGCGCGGCCCGGCACACCGTGACGCCGTCTTTCCGGCCCCAGGCGATGGGCCGCCACGCCGAGGTCATCGCCCGGCTCGCCGCGCAGGAGGTCGACTCCTGGGTCCCGGGGCAGGCGTTCGACCTGACCGCGAGCATGCGCCGGCTCACCCTGCGGATCGCCTGCCAGTGCTTCTTCGGCGTCGACATCGCCCGTGACGCCGACTCGATCGGCCGCCTGGTGCAGCAGATGCTGGCCCTGCGCTACTTCGCCACGTCGATCCGCTACTTCCCGTTCGACCTGCCCGGCACGCCGTACCGGCGGCTGCTGTCGGTCATCCGGCGGCTGGACGACGCCCTGGCGTCCATCGTGGACGCTCGGCGGTCCGGTGGCGAGCAGCCCGACCTGCTGCAGTCGCTGCTGGCCGACCGCGACGAAAGCGGCCGGGGCCTGTCCGACGACCAGCTCGTCGGGCAGCTCACCACACTGCTGGTGGCCGGGCACGAGACGTCGTCCAGCACCCTGTCCTGGGCGCTGATCCTGCTCTCGCAGCACCGTCCCGACCTCGACGAGGCGCTCGACGACACCGCCGGGCGCACACCGCAGGAGCACGCCGCGTCCACGGTGCTCGACCGCATCCTCAAGGAGACGCTGCGGCTGCTGCCGCCCGGCCCGAACACCGCTCGGATCACGGTCGCGCCGACCATGCTCGGCGAGCACGAGATCCCCGCCTGGTGCCAGGTCGTGACCAGCAAGTACGTCACCCACCGCGACCCCGCCCGGTTCCCCGAGCCGCTGCGTTTCCAGCCCGAGCGCTGGGAGGCGGCGAGCCCGACGCGGTACGAGTACCTGCCCTACGGCGCCGGGCCGCACGTGTGCATCGGCGCGGCCTTCGCCGACCTGGAGATGAAGCTCGTGCTCGGCGCGATTCTCAGCCGCTACGTGCTGGTCCCCGTGCCCGGCAACCCGATCTCCCGCGAGGTCGGGCTGCTGATGTCGCCGAAGGGGCCGGTGCCCGTGGTCGCGCATCCCCGCTCCGCGGTGCCGTCGCGCCTGCCGCGGGTCGAGGGCGATCTGAACGAGATGGTGGACATGTACGGCGACGAGCGGTGGAGGCTTGGATGGTAGAACGGCTCCCGGTCAGCCTGGTGATGGCGACCTGCGACAAGCGCGAGTATCTGGCGCTCACCCTGGAGTCGCTGCTCGCGCAGACCCACCCCGGATTCGAGGTCGTGCTCTGCGACGACGGCACCGCCGGCGGCGTCGAGGACGTCGTCGCGCCGTTCCTCGACCGGCTCGACATCCGGCTGGTCAGCCAGGAGAACCGGGGCCGGGCCGCCGCCCGCAACACCGCGCTGGCCCATGCCGACGGCGAGCTGATCGTCTTCCTGGACGACGACCGGATGGCCGCGCCCGAGTTCGTCGCCGAGCACGTCGCGGCGGCACGGCAGGGCCGCGACGGCGTCATCGGCTGGAAACGCCGGGCGCTGACCTGGTGGCGGCCCGGCCTCCTGCCGCTCGGCGAGCAGGACCTGCTGACCCTGGTCGCCCGGGTCGGCGGCGTCGAGAAGCTGGCCGAGCCGATCCACTTCCTCGCGCCGGGCGAGCTGGCCGCCGACCCGGCCGCCGCGTTCGACCGCACCGGCCTGGGCGACGAGCCCGACAACTACCACGCGATCGTCGGGGCCTACGGCCCCGAGCTGGCCGACTTCCGGTTCGGCTGGGCCCTGGCCACGACCGCGAACCTGTCGGTACGCCGAGACGCGGTCAAGGAGGTCGGCGGCTTCGACGAGTCCTTCACCGGCTGGGGGCTGGAGGACACCGACCTGAGCTACCGGCTGCACCGGGCGGGCGTCACGTTCTCGGTGAGCACCACGGCGATCAACTACCACCAGGTGCACCCGCTGGCCGACCCGAACCCGGCGGTCGCGTTGCGCGTCATGCGCGCCCAGCTGATGCGCAACCTGGACCACTTCTGCCGCAGGCACCAGGCCCTCGACGCGAGCCTGTTCCGTCGGCGCTGGGAGCACGCGATGACGCTGGCCGAAGCCGACCGGCTGCTCAAGCTCGTCGAGCAGAGCCCGCCGCTGCTGCGCCGCGAGCTGGAGGCCCTGTACGCCGACCGCTGACCACGTGGCCGGCGTACCCGCGGTCATCGCGCCACCGGCTCCCCCACCGCGACCGGGACCCGGCGCTGCGCCCGTGCGCGGCGCAGATACAGCAGACCGGCCAGGAACGACAGCACCCCGGACAGCACGATCGCCGTCCGGTACGCCCCCTGGTCCATCAGCGTGCCGTAGGCCAGGGACGCGACGGCGCTGCCGACGAAGATGCCCATGCGCTGCACGCCGTTGACGAACGCGCGGACCCCGGTCGGGGCGAGCAGGTTCGCGGTGTGGTCGAGCACCGGCATCTGCGCGTAGTGGCTGCCCTGGCGCAGCAGGTACCAGAGCAGGAACAGCGCCGCGCCGGTCGCCGCCGCGCCCAGGCCCTGGAACAGCAGCGCCGCGCACATGCCCCAGCCCGCGACGCGGAACACCCCGCCGCGGCGCATCAGCGGGAACAGCACGAAGATGCCGACGACGCTGGCGACCCGGTCGGCGACCAGCACCCAGCCCAGCCACTGCTCGTCCAGGCCCAGGTGGTTGACCACCAGCAGCGGCACGAACCGGATCGCCAGCACCCCGGCCCCGCCGACCAGCCCGGCGAGCAGCAGCAGCTCGCCGAGCCGGGCGCCGTGCTCGCGCACCGCGTCGCGCAGCGCCGACAGGGTGCCGCCCGCCGGGGCGGACCGCACCGCGCCGCGCTGCCACATCATCGCCCGCGCGACGCCGATGAGCAGCGCCAGCGCCCCGGACAGCAGCAGCTCGGACCGGTAGTCACCGGACCCGCCGAGCGCGGCCAGCCCGACGCCGAGCAGGTTGCCCGCCGCCGACGCGGCCAGGAACGCCACGAACCCGTGCCGGAACAGGCTCAGCCGCCGCTGCTCGTCGGGCACCGACGCGCCCACCACCGCGTTCACGCTGACCAGCATCATCGCCGCCGCCACGCTGTTGACGGCGAACAGCAGCAGCTGGGCGGCGAACCGGTCGGACAGCGGCATGACCAGCATGGTCAGGCCGAAGCCGACGCTGCTGACCACCATCGACGGCTCCAGCCCGAACCGATCGGTGACCGCGCTCAGCGGCAGCACGACCACGGCCATCACGATGAAGCCGACGGAGAAGATCTGCCCGACCCCGGCCGGGCCGATCCCCACCTGCTGCAGGTGCAGCGCGTAGTACATGTCGAACAGGCTCGTCGCCAGGCCGAAGAACACCTGGCTGACGAGGAAGCCGCTGCTGATCCGGGCGTACGGTGCCGCCATCAGCGGGCCAGTGGCGAGCGGGCCGGGTGCGCGGCGGGCAGTTCCCGGCCGACCTTGGACACGAGCAGCCCGTCCAGGTACAGGTGGTCCATCTCGGTGCGCACGAAGGTGCACAGCGCGTGCAGCGGCGTCTCCACGATCGGCTCACCGGCGTCGTTGAACGACGTGTTGAGCACGATCGGCACCCCGGTCAGCGCCCCGAACTCGGCGATGACCTGGTGGTAGGCCGGATTGGCCTCCGCCGACACGGTCTGCAGCCGCGCGGTGCCGTCGACGTGCGTGACCGCGGGCAGCCCCTGCTGCGCGTGCCCGGCCACCTTCGGCACGAGCAGCATGAACGGGCTCTCCCCGGAGAAGTCGAACCACTTGCCCGCCTCCTCGGCCACCGCCGACGGGGCGTACGGGCGGAACGGCTCCCGGTGCTTGACCACGTTGTTGAGGTAGTCGCGCATCTCGGGGTGGCGCGGGTCGGCGAGCATGCTGCGGTGGCCCAGCGCCCGCGGCCCCATCTCCGAGCCGCCGTTGAACCAGCCGACGACCTGGTGGCCGGCCAGCAGCTCGGCGACGTCGCGCGGGCCCGCGTCGCGGCAGGCCAGCTCGACGCCGGTGTAGCCGGTGACGGTGGCCAGCGCCTCCAGCACCTCGGCGCGGGTGTACGCACGGCCGAACGACGCGTGCCGCATCGGCGCGGGCCGGGCCTGGCCCAGCAGCTCGATGCTGCCGTACAGGGCCGCGCCGATGGCCACGCCGGAGTCGCCCGCCGGGGCGGGGATGAACACGTCGGTGAACCCGGACTCGGCCCGCACCCGCTCGTTGGCCACCGAGTTCAGCAGCACCCCGCCCGCCAGGCACAGCCGGTCGAGCCCGGTGACCTCGCGGGCGTGGTTGGCCAGGTGCAGCATCGCCGTCTCCAGCTCGTCCTGGATCTTGCGGGCCACGTCCTTGGCGAACTGGGTCTGCCAGCGCAGCGGGTCGGCGGCGGAGAACTCGCTCCCCTCTTCGGCCAGCAGCCGCTGCCAGACGTCCTCCAGCGACTGCTGTGACACCTTGATGTCGAACCCGTCGAAGGCCAGCCAGTTGCCCCAGTCCGGCCGCGGCCGCCCGTACGGGGCCAGGCCCATCGTCTTGCCCGCCTCCGGGTAGCCGCCGCAGCCGAACACGCCCCAGTCGGGGGTGCCGTAGCGGGTGACGAAACCGAGCTTGACGGTGAAGAAGTCGTAGAACAGCCCCAGGCTCATGTCCGAGTAGTCCGACGGGTAGTCCACCGCCGCGACCCGGGTCAGCGTGCTGCCCTCACCCCGGAACAGGGTGTGCTTCTCGATCCGGCCGGTGCCCGGCCAGCGCGCGCCGGCCTGGTCGACGACGAGCACCGCGGCCTGCTCGAACCCGGACGGGTAGAACGCCACCGAGGCGTGGCCGAGGTGGTGGCCGGGCAGCGGCAGCTCCCGGATCTTCGACTTGTCGCGGATCGGCAGGTCCCGGCGGATGCGCCACACCGCGCCGTCGCCCAGCGGCCGATTGCCGACCACCAGGTCCAGGTCGTCGATGCCCACGTCGGCGGCGTCGAGGCAGTACGCCACCGACTTGATCGGGATCGTCTTGGTCAGGCGTTCGAAGTGGCCCTGGATGAGAAAGCCCTCCGAGTGCTTGATCCGGTCCAGGCGCTCCTCCTCGATCGCGACGACGATCTCGCCGTCGCGGACCAGGCATGCGGAGCGGTCGTGGCTCAGGTTCAACCCCAGCACGAGGGACATGCGTTACTCGCTTTCGGTCGGGTGCCGCCGCGGCGGCCGTGGTGCGCGGTCGGGGTGCGGGTCGGTCAGGCGTCAGCGGCGGCCCTGGTCATGGCCTCTTCGAGGCCGTCGAGGATGCGGTAGCAGTCGTCGCGCAGGGTCAGCGGGTCGGCGGCGCGGACCAGCAGCAGGCCCGCGTACGCCAGCACCCCGGTGTGCGGGTGGAACGCGGGCATGGGCGTGCCGAGCGGCTGGGACTGGCCGCGCACCAGCTCGACGGTGGTGCCGCCGGACACCAGCTCCTCCCAGGCGACCAGGTCGGGCCGGAACGGCGGCAGCGACGACCAGGGCTTGCCGGTCGAGTCGACGGCGATGACCGACAGCGACGCGGCCGCCCCGCGGGCGTCGGCGGGCAGCAGCAGCCGGTCGGGCACCGCGGGAGACTCGCCGAGCGCGGCCGCCAGCTGCAGCCCGATCAGGTCCACGCCGTACGCCTCGACCAGCTCGCGGGTGACCGCCGCGCCGCCGGCCCGCGCCGCGGACTCCAGCAGCCGCACGGTGCCGTCCGGCATCAGCTTGACCTCGGTGTGCGTGGCGCAGGTGTCCAGGCCCAGCGCGTCGACCGCTTGGCGGCACACGTCGGCGATGCGCTGCTGCAGCTCGGGGGCCAGCGTGCAGGGGGCGTGGTTGCTCAGCTCGACGAACACCGGCACGGTCGGCAGCCGGGCGGTCAGGCACACCGGGTGGTAGACCCCGCCCGCCACCAGGCCTTCGACGCTGAGGTAGTCGCCGTAGCCGGGCTGGTCGTACCAGCCGTCCACGCCGGACTGGATGATCTCCTCGACGAGGTAGCGCGGGCCGGTCCGGTCGCCGTGCTCGCTCATGCCGGAGCGGCGGGCCGCGGCGGTGGCGGCCTCGACCTCGCGCCACACCGCCGCGCCGTCCTCGCCGGGGCTGAGCATCGCCTGCCCGATGGAGCCCGCGCCCAGCGCCGACTTGACGATCACGTCGCCGCCGATCTCGGCGCGGGCCGCCTCCAGCTCCGCCAGCGAGTCCACCGGCCGGAACGCCGGGTTGGGCACGCCCGCCGCCTGCCAGGCCTGGCGCATCAGCACCTTGTCGCGTGAGCGGGCCGCGCCCTCCCCCGGACCCGGGATGCCCAGGCGCAGGCACGCCTGCGCGGTGGCGACGACGCAGAACTCGGAGAACGTCAGCACCCCGTCGCTGCGCAGCTCCGTGGCCACCCGGACGATCTCGTCGGGCAGGACCGCCGACGGGTCGGCGGGCACCACCCGGCGGCACAGCCGTTCGAGCAGCTCACGCTGCCACGGCTGGGGTTCGCCGATCAGCAGCACGTCCACCAGCGCCCGGCTCACCAGCCGGGGCAGCAGGAACTCCAGCGCCGGGCCGCCTTTGGCGTACACGAGCAGGACCGCGGGTTGCATCGCTCATCCGTCCTTTCGCCACGGCGCGGTCATCGCGCCGTCCAGCAGGTCTCCAGCACCGCCATGGCGCTGCACAGCTTCATCCGCGCCTGCTGCCAGGCCAGGCTGGCCGGGCCGTCGAGCACCGCGCCGGTGACCTCTTCGCCCCGGTGGGCGGGCAGGTCGTGCAGGAAACGGGCGGCCGGCCAGCGGCCCAGGAACGCTTCGTCCACGTGGTAGGGGCGGAACGTCTCGCGCCAGGCCGGGTCGGGTTTGCTGGTGCCGGTCGTCTGCCAGCGCGTGGTGTAGACGACGTCGACGTGTTCGGGCAGCTCGTCGGCCCGCTCGACCTGCCGGACCTGCGCGCCGTGGGCGGTCGCGTCGGCGACGGCGAGCGCGAGCTGCTCTTCGGGCAGGCCGTAGCCGGGCGGCACGTACAGCGAGAGCAACGCGCCCGGCACCCGGGCCAGCGCGTACGCCAGCGCGGAGGCGGAGTTGTTGCCCTCGCCCACGTACAGCACCGAGATCCCGCCGAGCGCGCCGAGGTGGGCGCGCATCGTGGCCAGGTCGCAGACGGCCTGGGTGGGGTGCTCCTCCCGGGCCATCGCGTTGACGATCGGCGGCGCGCCCCGGTCCAGCAGTCCGTCGAGTTCGGCCAGCGTACGGGTGCTGCGGATGACGACGCCGTCGAGCATGAGCCCGAGCACCCGCAGCGTGTCCTCGATGGTCTCGCCGGTCTGCAGCTGCAGCCCCGCCGCGTCGTAGGTGAGCAGCTTCGCGCCCAGGCGCAGCGCGCCGACGCTGAACGCGGTGCGGGTGCGGGTGGAGGTGCGCTCGAACAGCGTGGCGACCACCAGCCCCTCCAGCACCGGGGCGACGTCGGCGGGCGCGGCGGCGATGCCCACCGACCGCTCGACGAGCGCGTCGAGCTGCGCGGCGGTCAGCTGCCGCACGCTGAGCAGGCTGCGGCGGCGGTTGCGCGCGACGTCGACCAGCGCGACCGGAGGCTGCGTCGTGGTCACAGCGCCACCTCCGTGCCCAGGCCCAGTCCGGTCGCGGCGCGCCGGATCGCGTCGAGCAGCGCCACGTCCAGCACGCCCATGCCGAACGGGTTGATCACCGTGTACGACCCGGACGGCGGCGGCGCGGCAAGCACCGCCCCGGCGGCGAGCGCGCCGATGGTCGCGTCGATCGGGCGGCCGCCCGTCGAGCCCGGGGCGGTGACCAGGCCCTGCCGCATGAGCCGGCCGAGCGGACGGCGCGGGTTCTGCTCCACCAGCTCGACGTCGTCGACGTAGAGCCGCCCGGCCTGGAGCAGGGCTTCTGCGGTGAGGTCGGCCAGGGACACGTTGACCACCGCCGCGCCGGGCCTGATCCAGTCCGGCGGGAGGTAGCCGTCGTCGGCGGTGGTCGCGGTGAGCACGAGGTCCGCGTCGCGCAGCGCGGCGCGGGCGTCGGGCAGCACCGCCACCTCGACCTCGGGGCGGTGCCGCCGCACCCGCTCGGCCAGGGCGTCGGCGGCCGCCGGATCGGCGTCGTGCAGCGCGACCCGGCGCAGGCCGGGCAGCCGGTCGGCGAACAGGAACAGGTGGGTGCCGCCCTGCGTGCCGCAGCCGAGCACGGCCAGGCAGGTCGCGTCGGCGTGACCGGCCGCCTGCACCCCGACCAGCGACACCGCGGCGGTACGCACGGAACTGATCAGGCCGATCTCGATGATCGCGCTGATCCGGGCGGTCTGCGGGTCGAAGCACAGCCCGACGCCACCGGCCCGTTCCAGCCCCGCGGCGGGGTTCGACACGCTCGCGTTGATGATCTTCATGCCGTACGCGGCCGGCCCGCCGTCGCGCACGATGCCGCCGGGCATCGCGATCGAGCGGGTGTACGCCCCCTGGTCGTTGTCCCAGCGCAGGTAAGCCTCGGCGGGCAGCACGGTGCGGCCCGCGTGGTGCTCGACCAGCGCCTCCCGCACGATCGCCACCGGATCCAGCAGCTGCAGGCAGCGCGCCACCTCATCCCGGGAGATCAGCAGCACCGAGCCCGCGCCGCCCAGGCCGCGCAGCCCGGCGGCGAACCACGGCAGTTCCTCTGTGGACACGTTCAGATCAGTCCTTCCTGGGCGAACGCCTCGTCGGCGCCGGGCAGGTCGAGCACCCCGGCGGACCGGAACAACCGCACCGACTGCGCCGACTGCTCGCGGGCGGTCCGGCGGACGAGGTCGGGGGCGTAGACGTCGGCGAGCACGTCGCGCACCTGCGGCTCGGTCAGGCCCGCCGCGCGCAGGGTCGCGGCGACCGCGACCTGGTTCGGGCGCAGGCTCTGGGTGATCAGCCGGGGCAGGGCGGTCGCCATCTCGCGCCGGGTGCGCGGGTCGCAGCCGGTCCACAGCTCCCGGAAGAAGCGGGCGAAGTAGGCGTGGTGGCGGCCCTCGTCGCGGGCGTGGTCGCGGACCGTGGTGCGCACCAGGCCGACCAGGTCGGGATCGTTGGGCAGCTCGGCGAGCAGGCTCGTGATCAGCGTCTCGAACACCACGACCTGCAGCAGGTACGGCAGCGACCCGGCCTGCGGCAGGCACACTGCGGCGACGGCGTCGAGCTCGGTGATCACCGGCTCGAACGTGTACGGCAGCGCCGCGACGCCGGTGGCCGCCTCCAGCTGCCGCACCACGTCGAACGAGTACAGCGCATGGTACGCCTCGTCGCAGTAGATCTTGTACGCGTCCTCGCGCACGTCGCCGCCGAGCACGACGTCGGTGCGGCCGTTGGCGATCAGCTCCGTGGCCCGGTTGACCACCCGGGTCTCGAAGTGCGCGGTGAACGCGAAGTACTGGTAGGCGTGCCGCGCCACCAGCTGCTCGCGGGTCGTGGAGTCGAGCCCGGCGACCAGCGGATGCGCCAGATACGGGATCAGCCGCTCCGGGAAGAGCACCTTGCCGTCGTCGAGGTCGTCGCCGAGCACGCGGCGCGGATCGACCCGCACCCCGGCCCGCTCGTGCCAGTCGGCCAGCGGCGACTCGCTCACAGGGTCCCCCAGTCCACCGACTCGCAGACCGCGGCCGGCGGCGCCGGGTCGACCCCGTGCGCGCGCCGCCACGCGGCCGAGTACACGGTGCTCAGGTAGTTGCGGGCCCCGTCCGGGCACACGCACACGACGTCGTCGAGCCCGTCGCGTTCGATCAGCCGCAGCGCCGCCGACACCAGCGCCCCGGCGCTGGCCCCGACCCCGATGCCGCAGGACTCCAGCAGCCACAGGCACGCGGCGACCGCCTCGTCGGTGCCGACCCGCTCGGTGGGGCCGTCGAAGGCCGAGGCGAACTGCGACCGCTGGCTGGAGCCGATGCCGGGCAGCAGCCGCCGCCCCGGCACATGCCCGACGGCGTACGAGCCGTAGACGTCGACGCCGCGCACGTCCCAGCGGGTTGCCGCGGCGGCGTAACGGCGGATGCCGGCCAGCGTGCCCCCGGTGGACACCGCGACCAGCACCACGCTGTCGGCGGGCACCTGCGCGGCCAGCTCGGGCGCGGTGCCGTACTGGTGCGCGCGGGGGTTGGCGGGATTGTCGTACTGGTTGGTCCAGCACAGGGCCGGCTGCTCCGCGAGCAGCTCCCGCACCCGGCGCAGCCGGTTCATCAGGTAGCCGCCGCGGCCGTCCTCCTCGTCGACCAGCACCAGGGTCGCGTCGAGGCGGCGCAGTTCGTGCAGGGCCGCCGAGGGCACCCGCGGGTCGACGACCGCGGTGAAGCGCACGCGGTTGGCGCGGGCCAGGCTCGCCAGGGCCACCCCGAGGTTGCCGGAGGTCGACTCGACGATGCCGACGGCCGGGTCGAGCTTGTCCGCCACGGAGTCGTACAGGGCGACCGCCGTGCGGTCCTTCATGGACCCGCAGGGGTTGAAGGACTCCAGCTTCAGGCGCAGGGTGGCGGTCCGTCCGCCGATCCGCAGGCGCACCGCCACCAGGGGTGTGTTGCCCACCATCAGCGGGACGAAGCAGGTGCCCCGGGCGTGGCTCACCGGGCCGGCTCCCCGGCGGGTGCGGCTTCAGCGCGGACTTCCCGGAACGAGGGCATGGTTCGTTCGGACACGGCGCATCTCTTTCGGACCCTGGCTGCATCATGGCGTGGCGGATCGCCCGCGAGCCCCGTTGCGCGCAGTCGCTGGCCCGCTGAGGGCAGCAAGAAGGCACCCCTTTCGGCGATCGTGGCGACACGATCCGGCAGGGGCGAGGGAGCACAGCGTCAGTCGCGATGCCGCACCCGGTGGTGACCGGAGGTAATTCTTACGACACGCATCGACAGTGTCAACCATCCAAGGTCGTGATTTCCAGCCGAACACATGCAAGACTTCTGCATATCAGCAGTTCAGATCGGCCACGACAGTCCGAAATAGAGCGAACCGGCGCCGCCCGGCATGGGACGGCGCCGGCAGAGGTCAGGCGGCCGCGCCGTTCCAGACCGGCGGCGCGTACCCGGCCGGCTTGTCGCCGATGCCGAGACCCGGGCTCACGATCCAGGACTGGTACCGCGAGGTGAACATCGCGTAGGGCCCGCCCGGCTCCGGGGCTCCGGCCAGCTCCAGCCGGTCGCGCAGCTCGGCCGGGATGGTGAAGTCGAGCGCGGCCATGTTGGCGTCGAGCTGCTCGGCGCTGCTCGCCCCGATGATCACCGAGCCGACGGCGGGCTGGGTCGCCACCCAGTTGACCGCGACCTGGGCCATGCTGCGGCCGAGCTCGCCCGCAACCTGCTCCAGGGCCTCGATGACCGCCCAGTCGCGCTCGGCGACCGGTTGCCCCGCACCGCCGAGCCGCCCGTCGCCGGCCAGGCCGTCGGCGGTGCGCCGGTACTTGCCCGACAGCAGGCCGCCGCCGATCGGGCTCCAGGCGGTCAGCCCCATACCCAGCGACTGGGCCATGGCCGGATACTCGGCCTCGATCCCACGGTTGACCAGGGAGTACGGCAGCTGCAGGTTGATCATCGGGGTCAGCGCGTGGGCCTCAGCGAGGCTCTGGGCGCGGGCGGCGTACCAGGCGGGCACGTCGGACAGCCCCGCGTACCGGATCTTGCCGGCGCGCACCAGGTCGTCGAAGGTGCGCACCACCTCCTCCACCGGGGTGATCCGGTCCCACGTGTGCAGCAGGTAGAGGTCGAGGTAGTCGGTGCCGAGCCGTTTCAGCGACGCCTCCACGGCGCGCATGACGTGCTTGCGGCCGTTGCCCGCCGCGTTCGGGTCGGACGGGTCGACGGTGTTGGTGAACTTGCTGGTCAGCACCACCCGGTCCCGCACCCCGGCCGACGCGATCAAGCGCCCGAGGATGGTCTCGCTCTCGCCCGCGGTGTAGAAGTCCGCCGTGTCGATGAAGTTGCCGCCGCCGTCCAGGTAGCGCCGGAGGATCGGCTCGGCCTCGCTCTCGGTCTTGCCGTACGCGGCGTGGAAGCCGCCGGTGCCGAAGTTCATCGTGCCCAGCGCCAGCCTGCTCACCCGCAGCCCGGACCTGCCGAGCAGGTAGTAGTCGTTCACAGCTGCCGTCCCTGTTCGCTGATCGAAGTCCCGCGCTCCAGTATTGGACCGCTCGGTCCAACGTAGCGCCGGATAATTGGACCGTCAAGTCCAGATCTTGCGTTGTTGCAGGTCAGGGTCTGCTCGCCGGTTGCGGATACGCCACAGGGCCTCTTGCCCTTACGGCGCGCCGCCCACACCGTGGTGTCTTGCCGGACTTCACCCGATTTGTGAGGCAGGATGTCGGACGTGGAGTGGCCTTCGCACAGGTCGCCCTCGCCGCCCGTGAGAACGGTGTCACCCGGGGGGCTGAGCGGGGCGCCTGGCACCACGCGGCACATGCCGCGGGGAAGGCCCCACCGGGCGGTCCCCCGCCGCCCCTTCCCCTGTCCCTGCGCTCAGCACATCCCCGACCGGAAGGGTTGAATCGATGACCACGCCCCCGGCACCCGGCTCGGCCCGTGCCTCGGTGCCATCCGACGGCCCCAGCAAGCAACCCGGCCCCAGCCTCCGTCCCGACCGGCCCGGCCCCGGCGGCGACCGCGCCGGCCAAGGCCGCAGCAGCGGCGGCCACGGCCCCGCCCCGGCCGGCCCGGCGCCGCTGCGCCCCGGTGCCGGCCGCGCCCCTGTCCCGTCCGCCGCCGGTCGCGCGAGCCTCGGCGGCGTCACCGGCCGGGCCTCGGTCGGCGGCGCGAGCCGCACCCCCGTGCCGCCCACGGGCAAGGGCGGCGAGGGCCCGGACGGATCGAACACCGGCAAAGACACCGGACCTAAGGCGAAGGGCCGCCGCCGGAAGTGGCGCAGCATCGTGCTGGCCTCGGCCGCGGTCGTCGTCATGCTGGCCGGCGGAGGCCTGATCGGCGTCGCCTACCTCTACGACTCGGTCCCCGAACCCGCCGATTTCAGCGCCAACGAGAACACCTTCGTCTACTCCGCCGACGGCGAGCAGATCGCCAAGCTCGGCGGCGAGAACCGCGAGATCGTCCCCATGTCCCGGCTGTCCGACGAGGTGAAGGTCGCGCTCATCGCGGGCGAGGACAAGAACTTCTTCAATCACAGCGGCATCGACCTGTGGGGCATCGCGCGCGCCGCCTGGAACAACCTGACCGGCGGCGAGACCCAGGGCGCCTCCACGATCACCCAGCAGTACGCCCGCAACGCGGCCAAGGACCTGGAGGTCACCTACGCCCGCAAGCTGCGCGAGGCGGTGATGGCGCGGCGGCTGGAGGAGGAGCACTCCAAGGACGAGATCCTCGGCTTCTACGTGAACACCGTCTGGTTCGGCCGCGGCTCCAGCGGCGTCGGCGCGGCGGCGAAGGCCTACTTCAACAGGTCGGCCAGCCAGCTGACGGTCGAACAGGCGGCGGTGCTCGGCGCGGTGCTCAAGCAGCCCGAGCCCAACGACTACGACGGCACCAAGGGCTACGACCCGCACCTCAGCCCCGACGCCGCCCGCATCCGCTGGAACTACGTGCTCGACAACATGGTCGAGATGGGCCGGCTCGACCCGCAGAAGCGCGCGGCCATGGTGTATCCGGACAAGACGCTGCGCAAGTACTCCGCCCGGTCCGGCGAGACCGGCATCCAGGGCACCGGCACCGGCTTCGTGATCAACAAATACGTCGAGCGCGAGATGGCCGCCTGGGGCATCACGGACTGGCGCAACAAGGGCTACCGGATCACCACGACGATCAACTCCAAGGCGCAGAAGGCGCTGGAGGCGCAGCTCTACCGCACCTTCGAGTGGAAGGAGACCTGCAAGGGCAAGGGCGACGAGAAGGAGTGCACCAACGACGTCGTCAAGGCCGTCGATCACAAGGTCGACGGCGCGTACACCAAGATCAAGGGTTATCCCAAGAACGTGATCGCCGCCGGAGTGGCCATCGACCCGAAGAACGGCCGCATCCTGGCCTACTACGGCGGCGCGGACGGCACCGGCATCGACTACGCCGGAAAGATCAACGAGGGCACGATCTGGGAGGACGGCGGCCACCCGCCGGCGTCGTCGTTCAAGGTGTACACGCTGGCCGCCGCGATCGACGCGGGCATCTCACTCAAGTCCACCTGGGACCCGACGCCCATCGTCGCCACCGGCAAGAAGAAGAACTGCGACAAGTACAAGCTCTGCCCGTACGAGGTGGAGAACGCCGGCCGCGACGCCGGCAGCCTCAAGTGCAAGCGCAAGTGCACGCTGCAGGACGTCACCCGGCTCTCGCTCAACGTGCCGTTCTTCAAGATCGCCAAGAAGATCGAGCCGAAGAACGTCGTCGCCATGGCGCACGCCGCCGGCATCAACACCATGTGGGCCGTCAGCGACGGCAAGGCCCGCGACCTCACCAAACCGGAGACCGACACCAGCCGCGCCTCCTTCGACTACCAGGTCGGCTTCGGCCAGTATCCGATCACCGTGCTCGACCACGCCTCCGGCATGGCGACGTTCGCCAACCACGGCGTCTACAACAAGCCGCACGTCGTGCTCCGCGTCGAGAAGAAGGACGAGAACGGCAAATACCGGCTGGTCCCCAACACCGGCGAGGTGAGCAAGGCCGAGCGGCGCATCCGCCAGGAGGTCGCCGACGAGGTCACCGGCATGCTCAAGCAGCTGCCCAAGAGCTACTACCGGGGGCTCGCCGGCGGCCGCCAGGCCGCCGCAAAGACCGGCACCTGGGAGAGCAAGGTCCAGGACAAGGCCCACTCCAACGTCTGGACCGTCGGCTACACCCCGCAGATCGCCTCGGCCATCTGGGTCGGCAACGTCAAGAACGCCTCGGACCCGATCTACCGGCCCGCGGCGCTGGGCGGCGGCAACATCACCAGCGTCGGCCTGCCCGCCGAGATCTGGCAGGGCTTCATGAACCAGGCCCACGCCGACATGAAGCTCCCGCTGGAACCCCTGGCCAACGGCACCAACGGCAAGCTCGGCGAGTCCGAGGGGGTGGGCGACGGCGTCGAGCCGTCGAAGAAGCCGAAACCGGACGGCTGCAAACCGATGCCGCTGTGCCTCGCGGCCAGCCCGAGCGTGCCCGGCAACGCCAATCTGGTGCCGTCACCCTCGGCCGACGGACACGTACCAGGACACACGCCGCCCGGCCCGGAACCGTCCGCCACGGACGACTGACCAGCCCGGACCAGCCGCACCCACATGCACGGCAGGGGCCGTCGCGTCGCGCGACGGCCCCTGCGTCCGTCAATGGCCGACCATCGTCTGCGCGAACGCCGATAGCCGATGCCCAGCTGCGGGACCGAGCCCGCTCAGTGCCACGAGCTGCTCCGGGGTCAGCACGACGTCGGCGGCGTCGACGTTCTCGGCCAGGTGCGTGCGGCGGGTCGTGCCCGGGATGGCGTGCACGTCGTCGCCCTGCGCCAGCACCCACGCGATCGCCACCTGCGCCGGAGTGCACCCGGCCGCGCCCGCGATGTCCCGGATCCGGTCGACCAGCGCCAAGTTGTGATCGAGGTTGCCGTCCGCGAAGCGCGGGTGGTTCAGCCGATTGTCGCTGTCGGCCAGCCCCGCCGTGGACCGGATCGTGCCCGTGAGCAGGCCACGCCCGACCGGCGAGTACGCCACGATCCGGATGCCCAGCTCCCGGCACACCGGCAGCACCTCGTCCTCGATGTCGCGGCTGAACAGCGAGTACTCGATCTGCAGCGCGCTGATCGGGTGCACCGCGTGCGCGCGCCGGATCGTCTCCGCGCCGACCTCGGACAGCCCCAGGTGGCGTACCTTGCCCTGTGCTACCAGATCGGCCATCGCCGCGACGGTGTCCTCGATCGGGACCTCGGGGTTGCGCCGGTGCAGGTAGAACAGGTCGATCACGTCGACACCCAGGCGGTGCAGCGAGTTCTCGCAGGACTGCCGGGCCCAGCCGCGGCTGGAGTCGACCCGGGCAACGCCGCCGTCGCGGCGGATCGCGAACTTGGTGGCCAGGAAGACCCGGTCGCGGTTGCCGGGCAGGAACCGCGCCAGCAGCTCCTCGTTGCGGCCCTCGCCGTAGGACGCCGACGTGTCGAAGTGCGTCACGCCCAGCTCCAGCGCGCGGTGCAGGGTGGCCAGCGACTCGTCCTGGTCGGCCGGGCCGTAGTTGGTGCTCATGCCCATGCAGCCGAGGCCGAGCGCCGGGATGGCCGGGCCGGCCGGGTCAATCAGTCTGCTCTGCATCCAAGTACCCCCGATATCTGGTGATCTTCCGGTCGATGACGGCCAGGTCGCGTTCCAGCTCGCTGATCTGGCGCAGCACCGTCGTACGGTGCTGTTCCAGCAGCTCCAGGCGCTCGCGGCGGTTGTGCTTGCCCGCGCGGACCAGCTCGATGTAGCGGACCATCTCCCGCACCGGCATGCCGGTGGCGCGCATCTTGGTCAGCAGGTCGAGCCGCTCGACGTCGCGCAGCCGGTAGCGGCGGCGGCCCGCGTGGTCACGCGGGATCGGGTCCAGCAGCCCGACCTGCTCATACCAACGCAGGGTGTACGCCGTCAGCCCGGTCTTGGCCGCGACCTCGCCGACCGAGAACCCTTCCTCCATGCCGCCCAGCCTCCCAGTTGGAGCGCACTCGAAGTCAAGCCGCCCACGGCGACTGGTGCCGTCAAGGTTCCCCGGTTCAGAACCACGGCCCGGTTCGGGCATCGAGCGCCATGATCGCCTCGTCTTGCCACGCGGCGGCGACCAGGATTTCGACGGCGGCGAGACGGATGTCGCAGGGATACCTCGCGTGACAGTTGAGGCATCGCGAGCCGTTCGGGTAGTCGATGGCGCAGTGCGTTCGCACTGCGTGCGCAGCGGCCGCTTCGTCTGTCGGCTGCGGCTCGCTCATCGCCTTGTTCCCAGGCGTGCGAGCGCGCGGGCTGCCCCTGCGGTCATCAGCGGAGCCTCGAAGGCAGCCGCCTCGACGGAGCAGGTAAGGATCTTCGCCCGCTGCCGCCCGGCACGTACACGAGGCAGCGAGCAAAACGCGTCGAAGATCCGCCGCGCTGCCTCCGGCGTAGTCGCGGAGACAGCTTCCACGATCTTCTCCGGGTTGGCGTTCTCGTCCCGTCGTATGCCGTCTGGTAGAGGCTGCACGGTGGTCAGCATGATGGCGAAGGTGCTCTCGGTCATGAATTAGCGATCCCATCTGGTGGGGTGGCCAGGGCACGCGGCGTGCGCACGGGTGCGGTCGTCACGCCGCCGCGCGCCCTGCTGCCCGACGCCGCCGTCCCGATGACACCAGCGCCAGGCATGCCATCGATCGTGTCCGCAGGCGGCCCACTGGAACATCGCATCGACCGGGCGTATCTGCTGCGAGTCCATTGCGATGCAGGGCGAGACGGCGAACGATGGGACCCGATGGCTACCTCGGCGCGTCCCCCATCCGATCCGGCGGCCCGGCGTACGGCACTGATCCGTCGTCGTACTGCTCAAGGCCTGTCTCAGGAGCGCCTCGCAGAGCAACTCGGCGTGGACCGAACGACGATCGCTCGCTGGGAGTCTGGCACCAGCACGCCCCAACCGTGGCAACGCCCGAACCTCGCTCAGGCTCTTGGCGTTACCCTGGCGGAGTGCGACGCACTGCTCGTACTCGAACCACCGACCACGGCAGCGACTACTGTGCAGGCAGAGTCCTCGGGCCTGGGCGACGGTGACGAGATGGATCGCAGAGTCTTTCTGACCACGACAATGGCGAGCGCAGTCAGCGTTCCAAGTCGGCCTGGACTCATCGATGCGCTCCTTCAGCCGCCGCAAGCCGAGGCTCTGACGTTGAATCAGCTCAGCGCCGGCGTCCAAGAGGTGAAAACGGCTTACCAGGCATGCCGCTACGACGACGTGGCCGCCGTTCTCACGCGGCTGCTACCGGCCGTGCGGTCCTCCCTGGATCGCCTGGACAGCAGCCAGCTCGATGCCGGACATGCACTCGCAACGGACCTCTACCACGTGGCTGGGAGCGTCTTCCTCAAGCTCGGAGACCCCGCGATCGCTTTGCTCGCCGCTGAACGCAGCGGGCATCACGCCGCCAGGAGCGGCGATCCGATCGCCGAAGCGACCAGCGCACGTGTTCTGACCCATGCTCTGATGGCCAGCGGCCACAATACGAATGCCGTGGCGATCGGGACTGGCGCGGCCACCCGTCTCAAACGCGCCACCGGTCTCAGGGAAGACGATGCTCTTTCGGCATACGGCGCGCTCCTGCTCCGCTCCGCCGTTGCGGCCGGTCGGGCGCAGAACCGCGACACCGCCGAGGCGATCCTTGATGAGGCAAAGCGGGCAGGAGAAAAGCTCGGCCATGACGGTAACGACCGTTGGACCGGCTTCGGGCCAACCAACGTCCAGCAGCACCGAGTGCACCTCACGCTCGCCTTCGGTGATGCCGGCACAGCTGTCGAGATCGCCAGGCGGGTCCCGCTCGACAAGATCCCAATTGCCGAGCGTCGAGGCTCCCTATTCCTCGACGTCGCGAAGGCGTACGCGATGTGGGGTCGGCACGAGCAGGCCCTCAGCGCACTGCACGCTGCGCTGAAGGCCGCTCCGGGTGAAGTCACCGCACGGCCCGCGACTGCGCGGCTCATCGCGGACCTTGCCGCGCTGGCGCGTGGTCATACCCGGGCGCGTGTTGTCGAATTCGCCGGTCAGGCCGGTATCCGCCTGTGACAGGCAAACATCTCAATCTGATCCTCTGCGGCGCGGGACCAGCTGCCGACGCAGTCGTCCTGATCAGGCTCGCGCAGGAGCAATCATGGACGGTCACGGTCACGGCCACACAGGCGGCGCTGAGCTTCATCGACACCGCGGAGCTGGAACGGCTGTCCGGCAACCCGGTACGCACCGACTACGGAGTCGCACCGGGCACTGAGCGACAGGTGAGGCCGGTCAACGCCTTGATCATCGCTCCAGCCACTTACAACACGATCAACAAACTCGCTCTGGGTATCGCCGACACATACGTCCTCACATCTGTTGCTGAGATCGTCGGCCGACGAGTGCCCACCGTGATCGTTCCGTTCGTCAACGCCGCGCTCGCTGCGCGAAGGCCCTTCGTTTCCGCCGTCGAGAGCCTCAGGCAGGAAGGCATCGCCGTTGTCCTTGGCCAGGCGAGTTCATGGCTGCCCCATCAGCCTGGTACGGGACATTCGCAACAGACACGCTTCCCGTGGGAAGCCGCGTTGAAGCACCTCGACTGAGGCAGCGGCGCAGGCCACCACCCTCGCGGCTAGGTCTTTGCGAATCACGAAGGTGGTTCTCGGAAGGCACAATGGCGACTCGCCCATGATCAAGCGGGCCGCACTGAAGCCGATGCTCTGTGCCGGTCGCCAGTAGGGTTGGCGGCATGTTGGACGGTCACGACGCGCTGCACGCGCTATGCGGCGAGGACCGCGACCGCCGCCGAGGGTGGGAGTTCGTCCGCACACAGGCTGCTGCCTACGGCCGCCCCGTGGTCAAAGGCGACGGTGTCGACGCCGACCGGCTGCGGGCAGCCGAGGAGCGGCTCGGCGTCGCGCTGCCGGCCGCGCTGCGTGAGGCTCACCTGCTGTTCGGGCGGCGTACGGACCTGACCCGTGTACAGGACCGCCTGCTGGCACCCGGCCAGCTTCTGCGCGATGCCGAGGGCGTCCTGGTGTTCCGCATCGAGAACCAGCACTGCGCGTCGTGGGGTGTACCGGCCGAGGCCGTTGACCGCGATGATCCGCCGGTCCTGATGAGCACCGGCGGCCGCTGGCTGCCGTACGCCGATCGGTTGTCGATCGTGCTCGTCGAGATGGTGTTGTCGGAGGCGATGTTCTCCGCCGACGAAGCGAACTTCGACAGCCGGGGTGACCTGGACGACGCCGCGAGCGCGGCGCTGCGGGCGATGTTCGTACGCCTGCCGCTGCCGGACCTGCCGCTCTGGGCCGCGCCGGACGGGCCGCCCGTGCGCTGGTTCGCCGGTCCCGACGTGCTGCTGCGCGAGGACAGCGGCACCTGGCTGTGGGTCCACGGCCGCACCCCGGCAGCGGTGCAGGCTGTGCGGGACAGGCTGCCGGGCGATTGGCAGATGGTCCCGGACGACGAGGACCACGAGGACTGACCTCGATCGCGAGGCGCGCACTCATCCGCTCGCACCCTGCCTGTGCGCGCCGCGACGTGGCAGTATGGCGGGACCCGTCACACACCCGCCGCTGGGAGCACCCATGGACAACGCCATCGACCACGCTCCCCTGCACCATGACGGCGACAGCGGCATCGGGGTCGTGGTCTGCCACGGCTTCACCGGCTCGCCGCACAGCATGCGCCCCTGGGCCCGCCACCTGGCCGCGCAGGGCTGGTCGGTGCGGCTGCCGCTGCTGCCGGGCCACGGCACGAGCTGGCGCGACGCGAACCGCACCACCTGGCAGGACTGGTACACCGAGGTCGAACGCGCGGTCACCGACCTGCGCAAGCACTGCACGTCCGTGTACGCCGTCGGCCTGTCGATGGGCGGCACGCTCGCCCTGCGCCTGGCCCAGCAGCACCCTGACCTGGCCGGCATCGTGCTGGTGAACCCGGCCGTGACCATGCTGCGCTGGGACGCCAAGCTGCTGCCCGTGCTGGGCATGCTGGTGCCCTCGGTGCCCGCGATCGGCAACGACATCGCCAAGCCCGGCGTCGACGAGGGCGCCTACCCGCGCACACCGGTGCGTGCCGCGGCGTCGCTGCGCAGATTCCAGTCCGTCGTACGCGCGGACCTGCCCAAGGTCGCCCAGCCGGTGCTGCTCTACCACTCCGCCAACGATCACGTCGTGGAGCCCGTCAACAGCGAGATCGTGCTGAAGCACATCACGTCGGCGGATGTGCAGGAGGTCGTCCTGCAGGACAGCTACCACGTCGCGACGCTGGACCACGACGCGCCGCGCATCTTCGACGGCAGCGTCGCCTTCATCCAGCGCCTCAGCAGCTGACGCGTCGGGGCTGTCGCCGTACGGCGACAGCCCCCGACTCCCCCGTTTCAGCGAGCGGTTCCGGCGCGGCGCTTGGCGAAGACGTCGAACGCCACGGCGGCCAGCAGCACCAGGCCCTTGAACAGCATGACCCGCTCGCTCGGCGCGCCGATCAGGGACATCCCGTTGTTGATGACGCCCATGATGAGCCCGCCGGTGATCGCGCCGACGACCCGGCCGACGCCGCCCTGCACGGCCGCGCCGCCGATGAACGCCGCCGCGATGGCGTCGAGTTCGAAGCCGTTGCCCGCGGTGGGACCGGCCTGGTTGAGCCGTCCGGCGAAGACGATGCCCGCGATCGAGGCGAGCACGCCCATGTTGACGAACAGCCAGAACGTCACCGACTTGACCTTGATGCCGGACAGGGTGGCCGCGTTGAGGTTGCCGCCGATGGCGTAGATGTGGCGGCCGAACACGACCCGGTCGGTGAGCAGCGAGTACGCCAGGACCAGCGCGGCCAGCAGCACGAGCACCCAGGGCAGGTTCTTGAAGCGGGCCAGCTGCACGATGACGGTCATCACGACGACGGCGGCGATGGCAAGCTTGGTGACGAACAGCGCGGTCGGCTCGACGGCCTGGCCGTAGCGGACGCGGCCGGCGCGGCTGCGCCACTGGGTGACCACGATGCCGGCGATGAAGGCGACGCCGAGCAGCAGGGTGAGCAGGTCCGCGCCGCCGAGCGGGCCGAGGCCGATGTTGCCCAGGGTGGTCGGCATGAACCCGTTGGCGATGGTGCGGACCTCGTCGGGGAACGGGCCGATGCCCTGGTTGCCGAGCACGGTCAGGGTGAGCGCCCGGAACAGCAGCATGCCGGCCAGCGTCACGATGAACGCGGGGATGCCGAAGTACGCGACCCAGTAGCCCTGCCAGGCGCCGATCAGGCCGCCGCAGATCAGGGTGATCAGGATGGCGAGCGGCCACGGCACATCGTTGTTGACCATGAGTACGGCGGAGATCGCGCCGGTGACGGCGACGACCGAGCCGGCGGACAGGTCGATGTGCCCGGCGATGATGATCAGGATCATGCCGATGGCGAGGATCAGGATGTAGGAGTTCTGCACCACCAGGTTGGAGATGTTCTGCGGGGCGAGCAGGTCTCCGTCGGTGAGGAACGCGAACAGGGCGATGATCAGCGCGAACGCGATGTAGATGCCGTTCTGGCGCAGGTTGGCCGAGAAGAGCCGACCGCCGAATCGGTCCGGTGCCTTGGTCACCGCGAGCTCGCTCGCGGTCGCCGGCACTGCGGTGCTCGGGCCGGTCGTGGGGCCGACACTGGTCATGGGGTTACTGCTCCTTCACCTTGGTCATGAACTGCATGAGCCGCTCGGGGGTCGCCTGCTCGCGGGTGACCTGGCCGGTGATCCGGCCGGCGGACATCGCGTAGACGCGGTCGCAGACGCCGATCAGCTCAGGCAGTTCGGAGGAGATGACCAGCACGGCTTTGCCCTGGTCGGCCATGTGGTTGATGATCGAGTAGATCTCGTACTTCGCGCCGACGTCGATGCCGCGGGTGGGCTCGTCGAGGATGAGCACGTCGGCGTCGGTGAACAGCCACTTCGACAGCACGACCTTCTGCTGGTTGCCGCCGCTGAGCTTGCCGGTGACGGCCGCGACGTTCGGGGCCTTGATGTTCATGCCGGCCCGGAAGCCGTCGGCGACCCGGTACTCCTCGTTGTCGTGGATCCAGCCGCGGGTGGCCAGCTTGTTCAGCGCCGCCGCGGACACGTTGCGCTTGATGTCCTCGATCAGGTTGAGGCCGTAGCGTTTGCGGTCCTCGGTGGCGTACGCGATGCCGTGGCGGATCGCGTCGCCGACGGTCTTCAGGCGGATCTCCCGGCCGTCCTTGAAGATCCGACCGGAGATGCCGATGCCGTAGCTGCGGCCGAAGATGCTCATGGCCAGCTCGGTGCGGCCCGCGCCCATCAGCCCGGCCAGGCCGACGATCTCGCCGCGGCGCAGGCTGAGGTTCGCGCCCTGCACGACGACCCGCCCGTGCTGGGTGGGGCTGTGCACGGTCCAGTCCTCGATGCGCAGCACCTCCTCGCCGATGTTCGGCTCGTGCTCGGGGAAGCGGTGTTCGAGGTCGCGGCCGACCATGCCGGCGATGATGCGGTCCTCGGTGACGTCGGCGGACATGTCGAGGGTCTCGATGGTGCGCCCGTCGCGCAGGATCGTGGTGGTGTCGGCGATCTCCCGGATCTCGTTCAACTTGTGCGAGATGATCACGCAGGTGATGCCCTGGTCGCGTAGGCCGCGCAGCAGGTCGAGCAGGTGTGCGGAGTCCTCGTCGTTGAGCGCGGCGGTCGGCTCGTCGAGGATGAGCAGGCGCACCCGTTTGGACAGCGCCTTGGCGATCTCGGTCAGCTGCTGCTTGCCGACGCCGAGGTCCATCGCGAGCGTGGCCGGGTTCTCGTGCAGGCCGACGCGGTGCAGCAGTTCGGCGGCCTCGGCGTGGGTGCGGTTCCAGTTCACGACGCCGCCGGGGGCGCGCTCGTTGCCGAGGAAGATGTTCTCCGCGATCGACAGGTTCGGGCACAGCGCCAGCTCCTGGTGGATGATCACGATGCCGAGGCGTTCGCTGTCGCGGATGGTGCCGAACCGGCAGGCCTCGCCGTCGAGGGTGATCTCACCGCTGTAGTCGCCGTGCGGGTGGACCCCGGACAGGACCTTCATCAGGGTGGACTTGCCCGCGCCGTTCTCTCCGCAGATCGCGTGGATCTCCCCGCGGCGGACCGTGAGGTTGACGTCGTCGAGGGCGGTGACCCCCGGGAACGTCTTGGTGATGTGACGCATCTGCAGGATCACGTCGGTCAAGGTCGTCCTCCTCCGGTCGATGGGACGCCCGCCCGGCCGGGGTGACCGGCCGGGCGGGCGCGGCGGTGCTACTTGAGCTGGTCGGCGGTGTAGTAGCCGGTGTCGACGAGGGTCGCCTGGTAGTTGTCCTTGTAGACGACGATCGGCTCCAGCAGGTACGACGGGACGACCTTGATGCCGTTGTCGTAGTCCTTGGTGTTGTTGACCTCCGGCTTGCCGCCCTTGAGCACCGCGTCGGCCATCTTCACGGTGACCTTCGCCAGCTCCCGGGTGTCCTTGTAGATCGTCGCGTACTGCTCGCCCGCGATGATCGACTTGACCGAGGCGACCTCGGCGTCCTGACCGGTCACGACCGGGTAGGGCTGGTTGGCGGTGCCGTAGCCGCTGCTCTTGAGCGCGGACAGGATGCCGATGGACAGGCCGTCGTACGGCGACAGCACGCCCTGCACCTTGTCGCCCTTGGCGTAGGTCTTGGTGAGCAGGTCCTCCATGCGCTTCTGCGCGGTCGCCGGGTCCCAGCGCAGGATCGCGACCGTCTTGAACTCGGTCTCCTTGCTCTTGACCACCAGCGTGCCCTTGTCGATGAAGGGCTTGAGGGTGTCCATCGCGCCGTTGAAGAAGAACGTCGCATTGTTGTCGTCGGGCGATCCGGCGAACAGCTCGATGTTGAACGGGCCCTTGGCTGTGCCGTCGGAGCCGTCGGCCTTCTTCAGGCCCAGGCCCACCAGCAGCGACGTCGCCTGCTGCACGCCGACCTTGTAGTTGTCGAACGTGGCGTAGTAGTCCACGTTGGGCGAGTTGCGGATCAGGCGGTCGTAGGCGATGACCGGGATCTTCTTGTCGGCTGCCTGCTGCAGCTGCGTGGTGATCGCCGTGCCGTCGATCGAGGCGACGATCAGCAGCTTCGCGCCGCGGGTGATCTGGTTCTCGATCTGGTTGACCTGGGTCGGGATGTCGTTCTCGGCGTACTGCAGGTCGACCTTGTAGCCGAGCGCCTCCAGCTGGGCCTTGAGGTTCTCCCCGTCGTGGATCCAGCGCTCGGAGGACTTGGTCGGCATCGTCACGCCCACCAGCGCGCCCGCCGTGCCGCCGGCTTGCTCCTGGTCGGCGGTCTTGGTGCTCGAACCGCAGGCGGCGAGGCTCGTTGCCACGACCAGTCCCAGTGCGGCGGCGGCCAATCTTGCGATCTTCATATCGCTCCTTCTCCCGACGGGAACGGCCCACCGGCCGCCAGGTCAGGCGGCAGGCTGTGATCGCTCACAAAATCTTTCGGTAACCCGCGACTGTCGCAGATTACGGGATTGTGAACGCTCACATGATTCGACGCCTGGGGGGCCACGGTCAATGGACGCCAGATCACGGTTGGATTACGGAGAAGGTCCCGGGAGGCGCCTACCCGGATGACCTTCGCGAGGCCGCGGACGGCCACCGCGGCACGGCGACCACTCCTCACCCGACTACGGGCTTATAGGATGAATGCTCACCATTTCGGATGGCATCGGCAGGCCGGTGCGGGACCGAGCGCAAAGGAACGGGTCATGGCCCTGACATCACCCGACCGCCAGACCGCGACCGGGACCGTGCTGTTCACCCTGGCCTGCGGCCAGTTCCTGATGACGCTGGACAGCTCGGTCATGAACGTGTCGATCGCGACGGTCGCCGAGGACGTGGGCACCACCGTCACCGGCATCCAGACCGCGATCACGATGTACACCCTCGTCATGGCGGCCCTGATGATCACCGGCGGCAAGATCGGCCAAATCATCAGCTTCAAGCGCTCGTTCGCGATCGGCTGCGTGATCTACGGCGCGGGCTCGCTCACCACCGCCCTGGCACCCGACCTCACCGTGCTGCTCATCGGCTGGTCACTGCTCGAAGGCGTCGGGGCCGCGCTCATCCTGCCCGCCATCGTGGCACTGGTCGCGACGAACTTCGACCGCTCCCAGCGCCCCCGGGCATACGGCCTGGTCGCCGCGTTCGGTGCGATCGCGGTCGCGGTCGGGCCGCTGATCGGCGGACTGCTGACCACGTACGCCTCATGGCGCTGGGTGTTCGCCGGCGAGGTGGTCGTCGTCCTGGGCATCCTGCTGCTGACCCGCCACATGCGCGGCCTGCCGCCCGACCGGGCCACCCGCCTGGACCTCGGCGGCACCGCCCTGTCCGGCCTGGGCTTGGTGCTGGTCGTCTTCGGCGTACTACGCGGCGGCACCTGGGGCTTCGTCAACCCCAAGCCCGGCGGGCCGGCGTGGCTCGGCCTGTCGCCCGTGTTCTGGCTGGTCATCGCGGGCGGCGTCGTGCTGCGCTGGTTCCTGTCCCGCGAACGCGCCCGCCAGCGCCGGGGCCGGCCGGTGCTGCTCGACCCGGGCCTGCTGGACAACCGGCTGCTGCGCGGCGGGCTCAACTCGTTCCTGTTCCAGTACCTGCTTCAGGCGGGTCTGTTCTTCACCGTCCCGCTCTACCTGTCCGTCGCGCTCGGCCTGTCCGCGATCGACACCGGCCTGCGCATCCTCCCCCTGTCCGTGACGCTGCTGCTGGCCGCCGTGGGCGTGCCCAGGTTCCTCCCGAACGCCTCCCCGCGCCGGGTGGTGCAACTCGGCTTCGCCGCCCTGTTCGCCGGCATCGTCGCCCTCGCCGCCGCGCTGGAGGTCGGCGCCGGTCCGGAGATCGTCACCTGGCCGCTGCTGCTGGCCGGGCTCGGCATCGGCGCGCTGGCCTCCCAGCTGGGCAGCGTCACCGTGTCGGCGGTGCCCGACGAGCGCAGCGCCGAAGTCGGCGGGCTGCAGAACACCGTGACCAACCTGGGCGCGTCCATCGGCACCGCACTGGCCGGGGCTGTGCTCATCTCCGGGCTGACGACGTCGTTCCTGACCGGCGTCCAGGCCAACCCGGCCATCCCCGCCGAGGTGTCGGCGCAGGCCCAGGTGCAGCTGTCGGCAGGCATCCCGTTCCTGTCGAACGACCAGCTGGCCGCGGCGCTGTCGGACGCGGGCGTGGACCCGTCCACGGCGGCCGCCGCCGTCGCGCAGAACGAGCAGTCCCGGCTCGACGGCCTGCGCGCCGCGCTGGGCCTGCTCGCGATCATCGCGCTCGCCGCGCTCTTCCTCACCCGCGGCATTCCGACCCACCAGCCGGGCACGGCTCCCCCGCCCGAGCCGGGCACGGCTCCCTCGCCCCAGCCGGGCACGGCTCTCCCGCCGCAGGCCTGAGCGCGGTCCCCGACCGCACAAGGTCACTCGAATTGCCTGGCACCTGTGGCAATGAGCGGTCAAGATACGCACGAATGCCAGGCAAGTCGGACGATCATGGGCGGTGTCAGGCGCGGACCCGGGACGCCGACAGGGCGCGCAGTTCGTCCAGCACGATGCGGGTCGCCGCGGTCAGCGCCGAGCGGCTGCGCACGGCCGCGTACACCTGGCGGGTCAGCGGTTCGCGCAGCGCGCGGGTCGCCACGCGGTATCTGCCGTCGACGGCCAGTTCGGGCAGCAACGACACGGACAGACCCGCTGCGACATGTGCCAGCAGGAGCTCGTAGCTGCCGAAACGGCCGGCCACCCGCGGTTCGAAGCCGGCGTGGCGGCAGCTGCTGGTGACCAGATGGGACAGGTACGTCCCGGGCAGGTCGACCGACCAGGCCGCCTCGGCGAAGTCGGCCAGGTCCGCAGGCAGGTCCGGCCCCGCCTGATCCTGCGCGGTCACCAGCACGACGGCGTCGGCGAGCAGCGCGACCGTGTGCACGTCCGGGTCCAGGGGCGTCGACCCGTCGATGAAGTCGGCGGTGACGATGATGTCGCAGTCGCCGCGGCGCAGGGCAGGCCGGCTGGCCTGCGGATCAAGTTCGCTGATCTCCAGCTCGATCCGGGGGTGCGCCTGCCGCAGCCGGGCGGCGAGCGGGATGGCCAGGGTGCGGACCGCGCTGGAGAACGCGGCGAGGCGCACCGGCCCGGCCGGCTGTCCGGACAGGTCGCGAAGCTCGGCCTCGGCTGCTTTGACCTGGTCGAGAATGACCCGGGCGTGCCGGGCCAGGGTGCGCCCGGCCGCCGTGAGCCGCACCCGGCGGCCGACCCGCTGCAGCAGGTCGGCGTGGACCTCCGCCTCCAGCACCGCCAGCTGGGCCGACACCGCCGACGGGCTCAGGTGCAGCGCGGCGGCGACGGCCCGCACCGTGCCGAGGCTGTCCAGCAGGGCGAGCATCTCCAGGCGAGCGGTGTTCAGTCGCAACCGTGGCTCCTTGTGCGCAGAATACGCACAGGCTAGCCGTGGATCGGCGCTTTTCGCGTACAGCAACCGCCCATATCGTGAGGGCATGACGCTGACGAGCGAGCAGTCCACCGCGGCACGGTTCTGGTCCGACGCGGAACGCCACCTGGTGCGCTACGGCGGCCCGTTCACGCCGGAGATCATCGAGCGGGCGGCGGGCAGCTTCGTGTACACCGCCGACGGCCGCCGCATCCTCGACTTCACCTCGGGGCAGATGAGCGCCATCCTCGGCCACAGCCATCCGGCGATCGTGGCCACCGTGCAGCAGCAGATCGCGAGCCTCGACCACCTGTTCAGCGGGATGCTGTCGCGGCCGGTCGTCGACCTCGCCCGGCGGCTCGCCGAGACCCTGCCCGCCCCGCTGGACAAGGTGCTGCTGCTGACGACGGGCGCCGAGTCGAACGAGGCCGCCATCCGCATGGCCAAACTCGTCACCGGCAAGCACGAGATCGTGGCGTTCGCCCGCTCCTGGCACGGCATGACCGGCGCCGCGGCCGCCGCGACGTACAGCGCCGGCCACCAGGGTTACGGGCCGACCGCGCCCGGCAACTTCGCGCTGCCCACGCCCAACCCGTACCGTCCCGACTTCACCACCGCCGAAGGCGAGCTCGACTGGCGGCGGCAACTGGACCACGGCTTCGCGATGATCGACGCCCAGTCGTCGGGCAGCCTCGCCGCCTGCATCGTCGAGCCCATCCTCAGCTCCGGCGGCGTCATCGAACCGCCGCCGGGCTACTTCGCGGCACTGGCCGCCAAGTGCCGGGAACGCGGCATGCTGCTGATCGTCGACGAGGCGCAGACCGGACTGTGCCGCACCGGCGACTGGTACGCCTTCCAGCGCGACGGCATCGTGCCCGACATCCTCACCCTGTCCAAGACGCTGGGCGCGGGGCTGCCGCTGGCCGCGGTGATCACCAGCGAGGAGATCGAGCAGCGCGCCCACGAGCGCGGCTACCTGTTCTACACCACCCACGTGTCGGACCCGCTGGTCGCGGCCGTCGGCAACACCGTGCTCGACGTCGCGTTGTCCGAGCAGCTGGACCTGCGCGCGCGGGAGCTGGGCGCGTTCCTGCGCACCGAGCTGCTGGAGCTGCAGCAGCGGCACCAGGCCGTGGGCGACGTGCGCGGTCGCGGGTTGATGCAAGGCCTCGAACTCGTCGTCGACCGGGCCACCAAGCAGGGCGCCGACGCGCTCGGCGCGCAGGTCACCCGCCGCTGCCTGGAACTCGGCCTGCACCTGAACGTGGTGCAGCTGCGGGGCATGGGCGGCACGTTCCGCATCGCACCGCCGCTGACCGCGACCCGGGAAGAACTGGCCCTCGGCCTGGAGATCCTCGACCAGGCACTTGCTGACACCGCCGCGGCCTGACAGATGTAGCGCGCCGAGCGCCCACATCATTTTTGATGTGGGCACATCAAAAATGATGTGCCCACATCTTGATGAGGCAGTTCTCCGACGCCGCCGTTCGCCGGGTCGCTAGACGAGCGCCGCGTGCAGCCGGTCGTAGGTGGGGGCGAGCCGCCGCAGCGCGTCCGCCGCCGCCGGGAAATCCTTGGTGACCATCGGGTACTGCAGCGAGCCGACGAGCCGGGCCTGCTCGGCGGCGATCCCGGCCGCCTCGGTGTAGCCGGCCAGCAGCAGGCAGTCGGCGGTGTCGCTGAGCCTGCGCGCGCCGACCCGGATCGCGAAGTACATCAGGTGCTCCCGCAGCCCGTCCCCCGCGCCGGCTTCGACCAGCTCGGCGACCCGCGCGGCGGCCGCCCCGTTGCCCAGGCTGCCGGGCGGCATCTCCACCTCGGCACGCATCGACAGCCAGTCGATCGCGGCCGGGATGATCGAGCGGATCGCGGAGGCGTCCTTGACGTCGGCGACCTTCGCGAAGCCGGTGCGCATCGTGTACGGGTCGCCGTAGCTGATCGTCTCGGCCCGCCAGGCCGTCATGAAGTCGCCGACCGGCACCTCGGCATACGGATACCCGTGCGGGTCGTGCACGAGCACCCGCTCGTCGTCCACGTCGAGCGCGACCACATAATGGTCGGCCCCGATCGGCCCGTTCATCTCGGGCTGGTGGCGCAGGTGCCCCATCTCGACCGGCCCGACCCACACCGGCCCCTGCCGCACCGCCGCCGCGAGGCGGGCCAGCGCCTCCTCGGCGTCGCCGCCCTTGCTGACCGTCGACGTCCAGCCGATCGCCGCCAGCGCCCGGTCGAACCCCTGCGCGGGATCCCACCCGTAGGCGTCGAAGAACACCAGCGTGCCGCCGATGAGCTGCATGCCGAACGGCCCACCGGTGGCGACCTCGATGACCGCGGTGGACGGCGCCTGCGCCCCGAGCAGCATCGCGAACGAGTTCGAGTAGCAGTAGGGGCCGCTGCCCACATAGGGAAGATGACGCACGATAAGCCTCTCGCTCAGACGGCGACCGGGTACGCGACGTCGAAGCGCGATCCGGTGCCCGGATAGATCTCGTAGGGATGCCCGGTGCAGACGACACCGGGATGGGCGTCGGTCCACGCCTCGATCGCGTCGTAGACGCGCAGGATCAGTGGCAGGCTCTGGTAGCCGGGCGGCACCGGCAGGTACACCGCCGTGTGCGCCGGCACGAGCCGGACGTGCAGGTCGTCGACGGGTTCGACGGGCCCGCCGCAGGCGACCGCCACCTCCACGTACCCGTCGCTGTCCGGGGTGATCAGGTCTTCGAAGAACACGAACCGGGGGCCGTCCGCGGCCAGCCCGCAGGCCCGCAGTTGAGCGCGGATGTCCTGCTCAGCCGTGTTCATGAGGCCATGCAGCGCGGTGGAGTCGGTCCGCCGCCGGCGGCCGAGCACCTTGGTCACCGGCACGTCCCGCTGTGCCACGGCGTCGGCCAGCCCCGAGCCGTCGGACGAGCCCTGCACGGCCTCCACCACGGCGGCCCGGTCGTCGAGCAGGCAGCGCTGGGCGTGCAGCCAGCCGCGCAGTTCGAGGGCCCGGTCCTGCGGGCTGAGGTCGGCCAGCGCGGCGATCCGGGCCAGCGGCAGGCCGAGCCGCCGCAGCCGGGCGATCAGGCGGGCCCGGGGCAGTTGGTCGGGGCGGTAGTAGCGGTAGCCGGTGGCCGGGTCTACCCACGCGGGCGGGAGCAGGCCCTGTTCGGCGTATAGGCGCAGCGCCTTCGGCGACAGCCGTGCCGCCGCCCCGAACTCCCCCGCCAGCAGATGCTCCCGTGCCACCCGGCCAGTCTGCGGCGTGCCCCTGGGGCGAGGTCAAGACGAACGTCCGCCGGCAGGGCGTTCGCCCCGTCGGCGGACGTTCTTTCCGTCGGCGCGGCCGGCAGGACCCGCGCGGCGGAGCCTACTCGCCCTTCGGGTCCAGGCAGTCGATCTGCACCGGCACGGTGCCGGTCTGGCCGTTCCCGGTGACGGTGACGACGGCCTGGCCGGACCAGTGCGGGTCGGCGTCGGCCCACGCGTTGTGCAGGTGGCCCTGGCCGTTGCCGCTCGCGTCGGTGGTGAAGGTGTCGACGTGGTGGAAACCACGGGCGGTGCTCACGGTGTACACGGTGTCGGGCTGTCCGCCGGTCAGCGTGACCAGCACCTCCCCACCGTGGTCGTTGCAACCCTCGAGGCTGCTGGTCAGCCATCCGAGGGGCGTCTGCGCGGTGTCGGCGAGCGCGACCTCGTGCGCGAGGAGCGTCGTGGCGAGCGCGACACCGGCGATGCCGAGCACCCGGAAGGCTTTGGTCCGCAGGGTGGACACGTTTACCCCGTTTCGTGACGGTCCCGGCGGCGGCTCCATCGGGACTTCCGACCACAGTAGACAGACATCCCCACCCACGTGGTTGTCAGCATCGGGAAAACCCGTTGCGAGCGGCCGAGATCAGTTGTCTGGTTGATCGACCACCGAGCACGGAAGGGACCATGGCCCGTATGTCGCTGCCCACCCCCACACTGCACACCGCCCGACTCCGGCTGCGGCCGTTCGACGACACGGATGCGGACGACCTCTTCGCCCTGCACAGCGACGCCGAGGTGCTGCGCTACTGGGACTCACCGCCGTGGACCGAACCTGCGCGCGCCGAGCGCTTCCTCGCGGTCTGCCGTCAGCTGGCGGAGGAGGGCACCGGGGCCCGGCTGGTCGTGGAGCACGCCTCGGACGGGGCCTTCCTCGGCTGGTGCACGCTGAACCGGTGGAATCCGGACTTCCGCAGCGCGTCCCTGGGCTACTGCTTCGGCAAGGCCGCGTGGGGCCACGGGTACGCGACGGAGGCCGCGCGTGCCCTGCTGGAGTGGGCCTACGCCACCCTGGACCTCAACCGCGTCCAGGCGGAGGCCGACACCCGCAACGCGGCGTCCGCCCGCGTGCTGGAGAAGCTCGGCTTCGTACGCGAGGGGACGCTGCGCGAAGACTGCGTCGTGAACGGCGACGTCTCCGACTCGTGGGTCTACGGTCTGCTCCGGGGCGAGTGGCAGACGCCGTCCGAGCCGACTTCGGCCCCTTAATCCGTCAGGTCAGCTACCCGGCCTTAAGGGCCAGGTTTGCGAGTTCTTCCTCCCTGGCTGCGAGGTCAGGCCGCATGCGGGTGGTTGACTGCACCCCAATCCTCGACGCCGCGTTGGGCAACGTTGAGGGCTACATCGTGGTCGGCGTAGTCAAAGGACCTGCACGATCGTCAGGTGAAGAATTCTGGTCAGGACGGTTGTGCTTGCCCACCTCGGCCGCCATCGCCTGCTGCCTGCGGCATCGGCCTGGTTGCGCGGCCGTCGCCGCCGCAACGCTGATGGCGTCCGCGCTCGGACTGACCCGAGCCGGGCAGCATGCCGTGGTGCTGGCGATAAGTTGTCTCAGCTGAGGGTTCAGCAGCACATTGTAGAACACTTCGTAGGTGTCGTTGCCGTATAGGTTGGACAACACGGCATTCACAGTGGCGGGTCCAAAAATGTTTAAGTTTGATCACGTCGCGGCTGACTCGGTGGGCGACGGCTCTGTTGGAGATGAGCTTGGAAGGCCGCGATACGAACGAATCTGAGACGCGGATCGGCCCCGGAGGGCCAATTTTCCAAGTTCTCGGGCCTTCGTGCGTCCGCTTCGCGGCTCGAATAGCCTTTGCGTGCCGGCAAGCACGACGACAAGCTCTGTATGTTGTAGATAAATGTCAGACTTCGAGGTAGATCGAATCGCGCGGATCACCGGCTCCATTTCCTGCCAGACGTGAGTCAGCGTCGGTGCTAGGTATGCGTGCTCTAGGCCTCTAGGAAGTGAATTATGCAAGCACAGTAGGCTTGCGAATTCTAGTTCCGCCAGCGCCTGCCGCACCTCGGCCATTGAGCGCGGCTCGCCGTGCAGGGCATCTCTACTCGACAGAAAGGCGTCCAACGCTGCGAGACCGTCCGGCTGATCCAGGATCATCTTAATCTCGGACTGGTGACACGCGAAGAAACTCCGAGTGCTTCTCAGCAATCCGCCCTGCAGGCGTTCTATTAGTGCGAGCGTCGCTTGCAGGCGCCGCGTTTCCGAGGTTTCGCGCAGTTGCCGTAGAGCCACCCATGAGACGGCAATCACAAGCAGCGTCCCCACTGATGACGAGATTGCAGACACCGCTTCCCACGACATTGCACACCCCCTGGACTGAACGATAAGACGCGGGGTTACTGGAGATACCGTAAGAGGTCGTGGCAAACGTCGCCACCAGGGAGACGCGGGCATGCTCTCCGGTCCGGCGCACGCGAGGCGAGTCATCTACTTCAAGCTCTGCTGTTGATCCGCAGGGTCCCGGGCCACAACGGTTGATTACCGGCCATGAGTATCAACCAAGAGCCTGATCCCGGAAGTCCCCGTTGCAGCAGGAATCTGCCACCGATCAGCCTTGAGGTGGCAACCGACTGCGTTTTCGCACCAGGACGTCTGGGCGAATTGGCACACTGGACCGCAGTCGCGGCCTAGGCGAGGCCGGTACAGCGACGGCACGGACTAGCGGGGTCCTGATCTTTCTCGTGCTGGTCCGGGTGACGTTGACCGAACCGTTCACACTGCTCCGCCAGCGTTGCATTCGGTGCATACGATTATGGCCATGGTTGGTGTGTCATTGCCATCCGAACCACAGATCTGACGCGCGCTTCGGCGCCACGGAAGCGTCACCATGGCGATAGGTGGAATATGATTAGCAGGAAGCCTGTCCCGAACATTGGCGTCTTGACCTTGGGCTCCAGTCTATTCGGACTGACACCGGGCAGCGACGACGAAGCGAAGATGAAGGTGGCTGCCGTCTTCTACGACAAGCTCGTGCTGCCGATTTCTTCGAGGAGCGTGACAGGAGTCGTTCGGATCTTCTCAGATGAAGGAGTTCCCACAAAGGCCTTTGAGGAGCTATGGGTATCTTACGACGCCTATGTTCCGGCTTCAGAAAAAGGTCAGTTTGACGAGGCGTTGCGAATAGATCGGGAAATTCTTCCCGCTCGGGGTGGAAAATATCGACATGGCTTCAAGGGGGCGACAGACGAGGCCATCATGAAAACGCTCAAACTTTCCCGAAAGCGGTTGAGGGCGATCGAAAATGAAGATCGCTACAGCTATCTGCGCGAATACAATGGAGTCACCGCCAGCGCGTTCGGCGGAGCTGCCATACATCGAAGGTTGAGGCAGTACGTCCCGTGTGCGCTGGTAGCCTTCTATCGCATTGAGCAACTTGCCGCGTTGACCGTGGATGCGACTGATCGGGCGGACGACGCACAATCGATGTATGAAGCGGTGGAGATGTTCGTTCCATCTGTCAGAGACTTGCCCTGGGCGGCTGTGGCAGATCTCCGGTCCCATCGAAAAGTCCGGAACTTCAGGCAGTGGTTGGCCGGTTCGGCATCGCCGGGAGGTGCGGCCGGAAGGACTCAGGCGATCGATGCTCTGTGGGCGGCTATCGACGAGTTGGGGCTGTCGACGCGCATGGAAGTCATCAAAGGTATCGTCGGGGCCGCGCCGTTCCCTCTCCCCGTCAATCCGATCGGCCTTGCCATGTCCGGTCGCGACATCGTCCACTCGTGGCGCTTCACGCGAAGCCGGGGATGGTTGACCTTCCTTCACTCGGCGCACAAGGCCACCAAGCGGGGGCCCGCAACGTAGGACGTTGCGCGTAACCGGCGACGACTCTGAACAAACTGCCGTATCTGGACGCGGGCTGGGCTAGCCGCGCCTGCGCATTCCCATCGCTGAACTGCGGGACAACCTGACCACAACCCAGTCACAACCCCGGTCGCCGACGCTGCCCCCAGCGGCCGGGACCACCGGCCCGTTCCCGGCACAGCAGCCGCGAGGCCCGTCCGGCCCGCGGCGGAACGGAGTCCCCCATGCAAGCCACCTCCCTCCTGCGCAGGCTCGGCGCGTTCGGCGCGCTGACCGGCGTCGCGCTCGCGGCGGGCCTCGCCGTCGGCACCCCGGCGCAGGCCGCCACCACGCTGAAGGTCGCGACCGTCATCTGCAACGAGGAGACCGACGAGATCGGCGACGACAGCCCGTACTTCCTGGTCTTCGCGGCCAGCACGACCAACCCCGGTGCGACGGCCTTCGGCAAGTGGGGCCCCGGCGGCTGGGACGACGAGATCGCCAGCGGCGACTCCTACAGCCCGAACGCGTCCATCGCCGGCGGCGTGAGCAACAGCACCTGGCGGCTCATCTCGCTGATGGTCGAGGAGGACTACGACAACGATCTCACCGCCGGTGAGATCGCCTGGATCGGCAACAACATGTACAACCAGTACCAGATCTCGTTCTGGAAGCCGGCCAGCACGATGATCTCGGAGATGCGGGCCACGCTGCGCAACACGACCGCCATGTACCTGTCCAATGACGACATGGTCGCCACGGCGAGCAGCAGCATCGGCAGCTGGGCTTACTACGTCGGCGACGGCGGCTCCTACCAGGTCAGGTACACCCTGCCCTGATCCCGTACCGCGCCCGGTGCCGGCCCGACGGCCGCCACCGGGCGCAGCGGCGGCTCAGATGACCAGAAAGCCGTGCATGGGCACGGAGTGCTCGTCGATGTCGTCCGGGCCTGGCATACCTTCCTGGACGAACCCGAACAGCGCGCGCAGCGCGTCCTCGCCGAGTTCGAGCGGGTGGAACGGCAGCGGGTAGGGCTCGTCGTCGTCATCGTCCGGCCAGGGTTCGACCGGGTGCTCGCCGGCCCAGTAGGGCAGCTCGAACGGGTACCGCTCGCCGATGTCCTCGATGATGCCGCTGTCCGGCGACAGGCTCAGCGACCGGACCAGGCGGCCGTCCTCCCAGACCGCGAAGCACAACCAGTCGACGACCGAGTGCATCCCGTGCATGACGATGCGCCGACCCGCGCCGAGGGCGAGCAGGTGCTCGGGCAGCTCCGACGGCCGGCCGAGGACGAGCCGCCGGTCGCAGAAGACCTCCGCACCGGCCAGGACGACGGCGTTGGTGACGATGTCGGCCGGGTGGACGTCGTCGAGAGAGGTCTCCTTGTGCCACTCGACCCGGCGTCCGGGGTGGATCCGGCGCACCGCCTGTTCCGCCTCGGCGCGCCCGGCGGGTGCCGCGTCCCGCAGAGCCGCACGGAGGTCCCCGTCGGCGAACGCCAGCAACGCGGTCTTCGCACCCATCACCACTCCCAGTAATCCACCGGACCGAGGTCACGCACACTACGGCGCGGGTCCGACGACAAGCGGTGGCGCCGGGCGGCACGGCAACGGCCGCTCCAGATCGTTGCCGTGCCTGCTCGGAGCGTCAGCGTGACGCGGCCACCCGTACCGGATGCTCGGCCAGCTCCACCCGGACGGCGGCACCCGGACCGAGGCCCGCGGCCTGGCGGGTGGCCAGGTCGGCCTTGACCCCGACCCCGCCCGGCAGCTCCACGAACAGCCGCGTGGTCGGCCCCAGGAACGACACTGTCACGACCCGGGCCGCCCCGTCGGCGTCGGCGCTGACGTGTACGTCCTCGGGCCGGATCAGCACGTCCACCGTGTTCTCGGCGGGGACGTCACCGAGCACCGGCAGCCGCTGCCCCGCCACCTCGACGCGGCCCTCGCCGGTGAGCAGCCCCGGCACACGGTTCATGGTGCCGACGAACTCGGCCACGAACGCGGTCGCCGGGTGGTGGTACAGCTCGACCGGTGTCGCGCACTGCTCCAGCCGCCCGTCGCGCAGCACCGCGACCCGGTCGGCCATGGACAGCGCCTCCTCCTGGTCGTGCGTCACGAAGATCGTGGTGATGCCGAGGTTCTTCTGCAGCCGGGAGATCTCCTCCCGCAGGGTGAGCCGCACCTGCGCGTCCAGCGCCGACAGCGGCTCGTCGAGCAGCAGCACGCGGGGCTGCAGGGCCAGCGCGCGAGCCAGCGCGACCCGCTGCTGCTGGCCTCCGGACAGCTGGTGCGGATACCGGTCGCCCTGGGTGGGCAGGCCGACCATCGCGAGCAGCTCGTCGGCGCGGGCCCGGCGGGTCGCCGCGTCGACCTTGCGGATGCGCGGCCCGAACGCGACGTTGTCGCGCGCGGTCAGGTTCGGGAAAAGGCTGTACGACTGGAACACCATGCCCGCGTCGCGTTTGTTGGCGGGCACCCCGACGATGTCGGCCCCGTCGACGAGCACCTGCCCCGAGTCGGGGTGGTCGAACCCGGCGACCATGCGCAGCGCGGTCGTCTTGCCGCAGCCTGAAGGCCCGAGCAGCGCCAGCAGCTCCCCGGGCGCGATGGCGAGGTCGAGCCCGTCCAGCGCCACGGTGCTGCCGAACGTGCGCCGCAGGGCGCGGAACTCGACGCCCGCCCCCGCACTCTTCGCCGACATGGTCATCGCTTTTCCTCGTTCTTGGTGGTCCGGGTGCCCGCACTCGACAGCGCGAGCAGCAGCAGCCAGGTGATCAGGAGGCTGAGCAGCGACACCGCGACCGACAGCCGCGCCTCGCTGCCGCTGACCTTGACGATCCACACCGGGAAGGTCTCGAAGGTCAGGATCCGGGCGATGGTGTACTCGCCCAGCACCAGTGCCAGCGTCAGGAACGCGGCCCCGGCCAGCGAGCTGCGCAGGTTGGGCAGCAGCACCCGGACGAGCACCTGCCACCAGCTCGCCCCGCAGTTGCGGGCGGCCTCGGTCAGCGTCGGCACGTCGACGGCGCGCAGGCCCGAGTCGAGGGAGCGGAAGACGAACGGCAGCGCCAGCACCGTGTACGACAGTACGAGCGCGAGCGGGAAGCGTTCGTCCTGCACGGCGAGGAACGTCTGGTACAGCGGGGTGCGGGAGAGCCGTTCGGGGCCGAGCTGCAGGATGGAGCCGATCCCGGCGACGAACGCGATGGGCGGCACGACCAGCGGCAGGGTGCACAGCACCTCGATGACCGTGCCGAGCCGGCCGGGCCGCAGCCGCACCGCGACCATCGCGGGCACCACCAGCGCCAGCACCAGCACGATCGTGGCGACGGCGAGCAGCAGCGACAGCCCGAGCCCGTCCAGGAAACCGGGCGCGCCGAGGATCTGCGTGTACGCCTGCCCGGTCAGGCCCTGCCCCGGCACGTCGACGGTGAACACGAACGACGCGATCAGCGGCGCGGCGAAGTAGAGCCCGGCCAGGGCCAGGACGGCGCCGTGCCAGGCGCGGGCGCGGCGGGTCAGCGCAGCCATCGGGCGCTCCGTCGTTGCAGGGGCAGGTAGATCGCCATGACCAGCCCGGCCACGACCACCATGTCCAGGGCCAGCGCGGACGCGACGCCCTCCTGCCCGATCAGCACGTTGCCCGACAGCGCGTCGGCGATCTGCAGGGTGACCAGGGGCAGCACGCTGCCGACCATGGCCGCGGCGGTGGCGTACGCGGCGAAGGCGGTGCCGAACAGCAGCACGAAGCCGCCGAGCAGCGACGGGCCGAGCACGGGCAGGCCGATCAGCCGCCAGAACTGCCAGCCGGTGGCCCCGCAGTTGGCGGCGGCCTCGCGCCACTGGGGGCGCAGTCCGTCCAGCGCGGGCGCGATGACCAGCACCATCAGCGGGATGAGGAAGTACAGGTAGACCACGGCCAGCCCGGCGGGGGTGTAGAGGCTCCACCCGGCCTCGGTCAGGTGCAGCAGTTCGGTCATCACGCCGGAGATGCCCAGGGTGGCGATGAACGCGAAGGCCAGCGGCACGCCGCCGAAGTTGGCCAGCACCCCGGAGGCGGTGACGACGAGGTAACGCAGGCCGGGCAGCCGGCTGGCGACGACGGCCTGGGCGAGCAGCGTGCCGAGCACCACGCCGAGCGCGGCGGTGACCAGCGACAGCTTGATGCTGCTGGTGAGCGCGTCGAGGTAGGCGCCCTGCACGGAGCGGGCCAGGTTGTCGGCGGTCAGGCTGGTCGTGCCTGTGGCGCGGTCGGTGACGGTGACCGCGCCGACTCCGACCGCGATCATCGGCAGGCCGAAGAAGACGGTGACGAAGGCCAGCAGCGGCAGCGCGGCCAGGGTGGCAGAGCTACGGCGGGCCCCCGCCCGGCCGGACGCCGTGGGGGCGGCGTCCGGCACGGGCGGGGACACGGTGGTGACGGCGGTCGGCATCGGTCAGCCGGCCAGGGCCTTGGCCCAGTTGGCGACGAGGTCGGCCTTGGCCTTGTCGTTCTGCGCGGGGGTCGGGAAGCTCGGCTCGCCCTCGACCTTCGGCAGCGCGGACACCAGGTCGGCCTGCGCCGTACCGTCGGTGATCATGCCGGGCAGCAGGACGGGGCGGGCGAAGCCCTTCAGCCACAGGTTCTGGCCCTCGGCGCTGTAGAGGAACTCCTGCCACAGCCGCGCGGCGGCGGGGTGCGGCGCGTCGAGGTTGACGGCCTGCGCGTAGAAGTTGGCGTACTTGCCGTCGGCGGGGATGGCGACCTTCCAGTCGATGCCCTTGGCGGCGAACTGCTTGGCGTACCCGGCGTTCAGGTAGTCCCAGTCCAGGCTGATCGGGGTCTCGCCCTTCTCGACCGTGGCCGGGGTGGACTCCACCGGGATGAAGTTGCCGGACATGTTCAGCGCGGCGAAGAAGTCGATGCCGGGCTGGATGTCGTCGAAGCTGCCGCCGTTGGCCAGCGACGCGGCGTACACCGCGGCGATCGCCGCCCCCGCCTTGGTCGGGTTGCCGTTGAGGGCGACCTTGCCCTTGTACTCGGGCTTCTTCAGGTCGGCGAAGGTCTGCGGGCAGACCGCGACGCGCTTGGCGTCGCAGCCGATCGACACGTAACCGCCGTAGTCGTTGAACCAGCGGCCCTCGGCGTCCTTCTGCGAGGCCGGGATCTTGTCCCACGCGGCGACCTTGTACGGCGCGAACAGACCCTCCTGCGCGCCGCTGATGGCGAACGCGACCCCGAGGTCGAGCACGTCGGGGGCCCGGTCCTGGCCCTTGAGGGTCTTCACCGCGGTGAGCTCGTCGGCGCTGGAGCCGTCGGGATTGTCACTGTTGACCTTGATGCCGTACTTCTTGCTGAAGGCCTCGATGACCTCGCCGTAGTTGGCCCAGTCCGGCGGCAGCGCGATGACGTTGAGCTGGCCCTCCTTCTTGGCGGCGGCGATCAGCCCGTCCATGCCGCCGAAGTCGGCGAGCGAGGTGGCCTTGTCTGCGGCGACCCCGGAGGCGGTGGCCGGGGCCTCCTCCTTCGCGCCGCACGCGGCGGCGGCCAGGGCCGTGGTCAAGGAAAGCGCCAGCACGGCGGCCAGGCGGCCGGTCCGGCGTGAGAGAGCGGGGTACATCTGCGGGTCTCCCGGGTGGGTCGGATCTGCAAGCGCCCCCAGTAGGCACGGCGGGGATGTCGGCGAACTGAACTGCGTGACATCATTCGGCCGCGCCGGCCTGAACAAGGCAGGCGACGAGCCTGGAACGTGTGCCATGTCACCGGACCGGATTCCGCCTCGTGGTCGGCCTGCGGGCTGGACCGGGCCGACGCCCGCGGCACTGGCATGATCGCGACCGTGACGACACGCGTAGCCCTCATCACCGGCAGCTCCCGCGGACTCGGCCGGGTCATCGCCCGGCGGCTGGCCCGCGACGGCATGGCGGTGGCCGTCAACGGCCGGCAGGAGAAACCGCTGGCCGAGCTGGTCGACGAGATCCGCGCCGAGGGCGGCACCGCCGCCGCCTTCCCCGCCGACATCACCGACGAGCAGGACGTCGCCCGGCTGGCCGATACGATCGCCGCGCGGCTGGGCCCGGTGGACGTGCTCGTGCTCAACGCGACCGGCCCGCAGCCCGAAGGCCTGATCGGCGACGCCGACCGCGCCGCGTTCGAGGCGCAGCTGGCCTTCTTCGTGCACAGCCCGGTGCTGCTCGGGCGGGCGCTGACGCCGGGCATGATCGCTCGCGGCTTCGGCCGGATCGTGCACCTCGACTCGGAGGTGGCCGACCGGCCGCAGCCGGGCTGGTCGGCGTACGCCACCGCGAAGAACGCGCAGATCGGCCTGGCCCGCGCCTGGGCGCGCGAGCTGGCCCCGCACGGCATCACCGTGAACAGCGTCGCGCCCGGCTGGATCCCGGTCGAGCGGCACGCGGGCTCCACCGTGGACGGCTACCTGGCCACGGTGCCCGCCGGCCGGATGGGCACCCCGGAGGACATCGCGCACGTGGTCAGCTTCCTGGCCGCCGAGGGCGCGGGCTTCGTCACCGGGCAGCGCATCGTCGTGGACGGCGGCCGCAGCCTGCACGCCTGACCGCCGCCCGATCCCGCGTTGGCGCTCCGCTCGACCTGGTTTGTCATAAAATCGGGTGATGTGCCGACCCGTGCGAGGGGGCGAGATGGCTGCCACGGAACCGGCGTACGAGGTGGAGCTGTCGTGCGCGGTCAACGGGGAGCCGGTGCACGTGCGCGTGGACACCCGGGAGTCGCTGCTCGACCTGCTACGCGAGCGGCTCGGCGTGACCGGCCCCAAGAAGGGCTGCGACCACGGCCAGTGCGGCGCGTGCACGGTGCACCTCGACGGCCGCCGAGTGGTGTCCTGCCTGACCCCCGCGGTGCAGGTGGCGGGCGCGGACGTGACCACGGTCGAGGGCGTCGCCGGGCCTGACGGCGAACTGCACCCGCTGCAGCAGGCGTTCATCGACCACGACGCGCTGCAGTGCGGTTACTGCACCCCCGGCCAGATCATGTCCGGGCTGGCCTGCCTGGCCGAGGGCCACGCGGGCGACGACGACCAGGTGCGCGAGTACATGAGCGGCAACCTGTGCCGGTGCGGGGCGTACGCGGGCATCGTCGCGGCCGTGCGCGCCGTCGCCGAGCAGCAGGGGCGCTGAGGCGTGCGCCCGTTCGCGTACACCGCAGCCGCGACCGCGGCCGAAGCCGTCGACGCGCTCGCGGCGGCAGGCCCGCAGGCCCGGCTGCTCGCGGGCGGCACCACGCTGTACGACCTGATGAAACTGGAGATCGAGACCCCGCCGGCGGTCGTGGACGTGCACCGGGTCGCCGACCTGGCCGGCTTCGACACCTCCGGCGAGCGGGAGCTGGTGTTCGGCGCGGGCGCGCGGATGGCCGACGTCGCCGAGGACGGCCGGCTGCGCCGTGACTACCCGGCGCTGACCGAGTCGCTGTGGCGGGCCGCGTCGCAGCAGCTGCGCAACATGGCCACCCTCGGCGGCAACCTGTTGCAGCGCACCCGCTGCCCGTACTTCCGGGGCGGCGAGCCGTTCGCGTGCAACAAGCGCAGCCCCGGCAGCGGCTGCGCCGCCCAGGAGGGCCTCGACCGCTCGCACGCGCTGTTCGGCGGCAGCGAGTCGTGCATCGCGGTGTACCCGGGCGACTGGGCCACCGCGCTGGTCGCGTTCGACGCCGAGGTGGACGTGCTCGGGCCGGGCGGCGCACGCAGCCTGCCGCTGGCGCGGCTGCACCGCGAACCCGGGGACACCCCGCAGCTCGAACACACCCTGGAACCGGGCGAGCTGATCACCCGGATCCGGGTGCCGGTCACCCCGGCGGGCCGCGGCTCGGCCTACCTGAAGATCCGCGACCGCGAGTCGTACGCCTTCGCGCTGGTCTCGGCGGCAGTCGCGCTGACCCTGGACGGCGACGGCCGGGTTGACGAGTGCCGCATCGCCGTCGGCGGCGTGGCCACCCGCCCGTGGCGCGTGCCCGCGGCCGAGCAGGCGCTGCGCGGGCAGCCGATCACCGAGGCGAGCGCCCGCGCGGCTGGCGAGGCCGCGTTCGCCGACGCGCGTCCGGGCCGCCACAACGCTTTCAAGATCGAGCTGGGTACGCGCACCATCGCCGACGCGCTGCGCCTGGCCGCGGGCAGGGCCGCCGGATGAACCCGCATCCCGCCGACGTCCCACCCGTGGACACCCGCCGCGTCGACGCCCGGGAGAAGGTCACCGGCGCCGCCCGGTACGCCACCGACCTGCTCCCCGACGACGTCGCATACGCCGTGCTGGCCACCGCGACCACCGGCCGCGGCCGCATCACCGAACTGGACACCTCGGCCGCCGCCGCGGTCCCCGGCGTCCTGCTCGTGCTCACCCACCTCGACCACCTCGACCTGCAGTCCCCCGGCTTCGTCATGGGCGGCGGCTACGGCGTGCAGAGCCTGCAACCCCTGCTCGACGACCAGATCGCCTACCGCGGCCAGGCCATCGCGCTGGTCGTCGCCGAAACGCTGACCGCCGCGACCCAGGCCGCCCACCTGGTCCGGGCCGCCTACGAGCCGGAGCCGTTCGCCGTCACCCTCGACTCCCCCGGCGTCGAGCGCCTGTCCCAGCCCGCGACCATTCCGCTGCCGTTCCTCGCCGACCTCGACATCGGCGACGCCGAAAGCGCGTACGCCGCCGCCCCGGTGCGGGTCGACGCCGTCTACGACCAGCCGGCCCAGCACCAGAACCCGATGGAGCTGATCGGCGCGACCGTCTGGTGGCACGGCGACAGCGTGGTCGTGCACGAGGGCACCCAGAACGCCGCCGCCATCCGCCACGGCCTGGCCCGCCAGCTCGGCATCGACCCCGACCACGTCGAAGTGATCTCGCCGTACACCGGAGGCGGCTTCGGCCAGAAGAACTCGCTGCAGATCCACATCGCACCCCTGGCCGTGGCCGCCCGCCGGCTCGGCCGCCCGGTCAAGCTCGTCGTGTCCCGCACCCAGCTGTTCCACCACACCAGCTTCCGGCCCGCGAGCCGGCACCGGATCCGCCTCGGCGCCGACGAGCACGGCCGGATGCTCGCCGCGCTCCACGACGTCGAGCACCAGACCTCCCGGTTCGACCTGTTCCCGCTCATGTACACCGAGACCACCGCACGCCTGTACGGCATCGGCGACTTCCGCGGCCGGCAGACCTTCGCCCGGGTGGACACCCAGACGCCCGGCTTCATGCGCGCCCCGTTCGAGCACCCGGGCGTGTTCGCGTTCGAATCCGCCGTCGACGAGCTCGCCTACGCCGCGCACCGCGACCCGCTCGAATTCCGCCTCGCCAACGACACCACCGTCGACCCCGTCACCGGCGAGCCGTTCTCGTCCCGCCACCTGGCCCAGTGCCTGCGCCGGGGTGCGAAGCGCTTCGGCTGGAGCGCCCGGCAGCAGCGACCGGCCAGCATGCGCGCCGACGACGGCTCCCTGGTCGGCTGGGGCGTCGCCGTCGGGGCGTACCCGGCCTCGATCGTGCCCTCTGCCGCGCACCTGGTCGCGACCGCCGACGGCCGGATCCGCGTCGAGGTCGACGGCCACGAGATGGGCCAGGGCATCCGGTCCTCCATCGCCCTCCTCGTCGCCGAGAACCTGGGCATCGGCGTACGCCACGTCGACATCGTCGTCGGCGACACCCGTGTCGCCACCCAGCACCTGACCGCCGGATCGTGGGGCACCGCCTCCACCCTCGGCGCGGTCCACGCCGCACTGCGCGAACTGCGCAAACAGCTCGCCGTCGAGATCAACGGCCCGGTGGACGTGACCGCCGCCGTCGCCGCGACCGGCCACGACCACGTCGAGGTCCGCGCCGAGACGCTCGGACCCGGGCAGACCGAGCAGGACGCCGAGCACGCCCGGCAGGGCCTGGTCGCCCTCTCCGGGCCGGAGTTCACCGGGTACAGCACGTTCAGCTGGATCGCCCACTTCGTCGAGGTGCACGTCGAACCGACGACCTGCCGCATCCGGGTGCCCCGCGTCGTCAGCGTCGCCGACTGCGGCCGGGTGGCCAGCCCCGTCACCGCCGCCAGCCAGGTGCGCGGCGGCATCGTCTGGGGCATCGGCGCGAGCCTGCGCGAAGCCGGCGAGGTCGACCCCCGTTACGGCGGCTGGCTCAACGCGAGCCTGGAGGAGTACCCGGTGCCGGTCAACGCCGACATCGGCACCCTCGACGTCGACTTCATCGGCGAACCCGACCTGCGCTTCCACCCCGTCGGGGTCAAGGGCCTCGGCGAGGTCAGCATGGTCGGCGTCGCCGCGGCGGTCGCCAACGCCGTCTACCACGCCACCGGCGTACGCCACCGCCGCCTGCCGATCCGCATCGAGGACGTGCTCGCCGGGTCTTTGGCTGATCGTGCCGGCTGACCGCTCCGGGTGATCGTTCCGGGCCATGATCGCCGTCTCAGGTCATGATCTGCGGTCGGACCGCAGTTTCTGTCCTGAGACAGCGATCATCGCCTGTGCGGCGGCTGGGAATGCTGGGCGTCGCCTGGGGAGAAAACGCTCGTCGCCGGTCAATTCCGGCAAGGTCGTGCCGTTCTGCCAGGAGGGCTGGAGGTTCTGTCGGCGATTCGTCGAGCCAGGCGCGGCAGCGTCGGAGACTCACCGATCGCAAGGAGACGAATTCCCATGATGAAGTTCTCGAAGAAGACCCTGGTCACGGTCGGCGCCGCAGGAGTACTGGCGCTCGGCATCGCGGCGCCCGCCGCGGCGTGGGCCGCCGACGGCAGCGGGACCGCGTCCGCCGGAACCACCGCGCAGGGCAAGGACAAGAACGACCAGCGTGCCGAGCATCAGCAGAAGCTGGCCGAGGCGCTCGCCAAGGAACTCGGCGTCGACCAGGCGAAGGTCTCCGCCGCGCTGGAGAAGGTGCAGTCCCAGCTGCGCCCCGACGGCAAGAACGGCAAGGGCGAGAACCGCGACGGCAAGGCCGCCGACCGGACCGCGCAGCTCAAGGAGCGGCTCGCCGCGGCGGTCAAGGCCGGCAAGCTGACCCAGGCCGAAGCCGACGCGATCATCAAGGCGACCGAGGCGGGTGTCCTCGGCGGCCACGGCCACTCACCGGACCGTACCTCCTCCAGCGAGTCCGGCAAGTGACCCCGCGGGCGGCGTCCGGTGAGGGGGATACTCCGGACGCTGCCCGCAGCGGCATCCCGATCAAGGCTGTGAGCACGGCGTGAGCGAACCGGCTCATGCCCCGCTAACGGGGCATGCGATGAGCTGTCCCCTGATGGCACGCGTACTGCTGATAGACGACCACCGCACCGCGCGCGAAGGCCTGCGCCTGGCGCTGACCCGGCACGGCCACATCGTCGCGACCGCGGACAGTGGTGAGCAGGGCCTGGCCCGCCTGCGTACGTTCGCCGCCGAGGTGGTCGTGCTCGACCTCGCACTGCCCGGCATGGACGGCTTCGACGTGTGCCGCCGGCTGCGGGCCGAGGGCGACTTGCCGATCATCGTGCTGACCGCCCGCGACGACGACATCGACGTGGTGGCGGCGCTGGAGGCGGGCGCGGACGACTACGTGATCCAGCCGGTGCACGCCCGGATCGTCGAGGCCCGCATCCGCGCAGTCCTCAGGCGGGCCCGTCGCGAGCCCGCGCGGCCGGTCGGCTCGGAGCGGCACGGGGCGCTGACCATCGACCGGGCCTCGCTCTGCATCGGCAAGTCGGGGCGGCGGGTCCGGCTCGCCCCGACCGAGATGCGGCTGCTGCTCACCCTGTCGGCCACGCCCGGCCGCGTGCACAGCCGCCACCAGCTGCTCGAAGCCGTCTGGCAGCACGACTTCCTCGGCGACTCCCGCCTGGTCGACGCCTGCGTGCAACGCCTCCGCGCCAAGATCGAGGACTCCCCCGCCAGGCCGGTCTACGTGCAGACGGTCCGCGGCTTCGGCTACCGCTTCGGCCCGGTGTAAAACATCACATCCTCGGCCGATAGCCGCACGGACGACGATATTGCCAGCTCACGTGGCATGCAGCGCACCATCACGAGGTGCTAGGGTCCCCGCACCGATCAAAGGGAGACCGTATGCGCCGCGTCGCATCAATCATGTGCGTGGCGCTGGCCGGCATCGCGCTGACCGGCAGCCCGGCCGCAGCCGAGGTGGCGAGCGCCGACGTCGCGATCGAATTCGAGTCCGCCAACGTCACCCTGGCGACGGTGAACCCGGAGAGCGGCCTGTTCAAAGGCGACACCGGCATCGGCTACGTGACCGTCGTCGTACGGACCCACAACTACGGGCCGAACAACACCGAGAGCACCGCGGTCGTCAGGGAGATCACCGCGCCACCCGGCACGGTCTTCCGGCAGCTCGACGAGAAGTTCTATGCGCAGCGCCCCGGCCTGTGCACCATCGTCACTCCCCACACCCGCGTCCGCTGCAAGGTCGACGGCTCGATCTGGCTGGATACGTACAACGGCGGCAGCGGCGGGCACACGAGCACCCACTACTTCGTGCTGAAGAAGAAGTGCGTCTCCCCCGGCCGGTTCCGCCTGGACTACCCGGGCGACCCGAAAACCTCGAACAACTCGGCCTCGATCCCGCTGAAGATCCCCGGCGTCACTGCCGCCACCTGCGCCGGCGCCCAGCCGAAGCCGTCGCCGACCCGGGCCGCAGCCAGCCCGAAGCCGGCGGCTGCGGCAAGCCCGGCACCGACCACCCTCGCCGTTTCGCCGAGCCTGGCCAGTGCCTCACCGTCCATGGCGAGCCCGGCCGCAGCCGAGTCGACCACTGAAGCCTCACCACCTGCGGTCGCCCTCGCGGCATCGGAGAGTTCCAGCCCGAGCAGCGCCATCGCGCTAGGTGTGCTCGGAGCCCTGGCCGGAGTGGGCCTCCTGGCAGGCTTCTGGTTCTACGCTCGCCGCAGGTCGGCCGCAACGCCGTGATCAGGTTGCCGTAGCGCGAACCACGGCGACCGTCTCCGCCGTCCGCCGGGTGTGATCACCCGACGGGCGGCGTTGCCGTGTTCGCGTACTGCTGGCCGGGGCGACGGCCCTGGAACAGGGGCAGCTCGAACAGCCACGACGCGCCCAGGCTGAGCAGCGCTCGATGGATCAGCAGGCAGAGCGCGATCACGACAGCCGACAGGACCGCCGGATAGCAGAGCGCCGCAATGATCTGACCGGTGAACCCGAGGGTGGAGATCGGTTCGTGGAGCAGCTGGTGCAGCAGTGCCAGCACGGGCATGTGGATCACGTAGATCGGCAGGGTGCGGCGTCCCAGGGCGGCGAGCGGGCCGCCGACGGCGGGCACTCGGGTGAGCCGGGCGGCGGCGGTGATACCGAAGGCCACCGCGATGAGGCCGACGGCGAGCCATACCCCGGGCCATCGTTGTGCGCCGGCGACGGCCATGGCGATCAGCGCGCCCGCATAGGCGAAGAAGCACCCCGTGAGTCGGCGGCCGGTCGCGGTGTCGGCCCATCGTTCGATGTGAGGTCGCAGGTAGACGCCGACGAGGAAGAAGACCAGGTTCTGGTACAGGCCGCCGCGATCGCCCGGGGTGGCGAGCACGCCCGCTGCGGTGATCGCCGACAGGGCGGCCGCGGCGGTGAGCACCGCGGCGCGGGGCAGGCGGTGGAGGGCTTTGGCGATGACGAAGTAGACGGCGAGGGCGTACAGGTACCAGAGGTTCGACGGGGTGATGGTGAGCTGTTCGAGCAGCGCAAGGGAAGAGTCGGCGCGGGCCGTGGCGAAGCCGGGGGTGGTGCCCAGGATCGCGGTGTGGATCAGCAGCCAGGCGGTGTAGAGGTAGAGGAACTTGGCGATGCGGGATCGGGCGGTCTGTCGCCAGGTGCGGGCCAGGGCGGTGGTCGCGAAGACGCCGGAGATGGTGAAGAACAGCGGCATCCGCAGCGGGAGGAGCTGCTCGCCCAGGGTGCCCCAGGCACCGGGCAGCGGGATGCCGATGTGCCAGTCGACCTGCAGGTAGTCCTTCATGACCACGTGCCACAGCACGACGAGGACGATGCAGGCACCCTTGGCGGTGTCCGCCCACAACGCGCGTGGGCGAGACCCTGGGACCGTGTCGGTGATCGGCGGGGTGAGTTCTGTTCGCACATGCCGAAACTGCCGAGCCGATGTCTGCGCCCATCGCGCATCACGTCACAAGACCGTCACAAGACGCGTATACGCAACGCCGACAGTCCCGCCCGACCAAGGCCGACACTGCCACGCCGCATGCTGTTCGACACAGTCATCACGATCTTCTGCATGGTACTGACCACGGATTAGGCCGTGGCAGCGACGTCAGGCGGCGACGAAGTGCAGCGTGGTGTCCGGGCACTGGGTCTCGGCGCTCAGCCTTTGGCAGCCGCCAGCCAGTAACCCCCCAGCCTCGGCTCCAGGGAGCCGGGTGCGGCAAGTTAGCTAAGCTCCGCGCATTTCTTCCCTGATTTCCGCCCGAACTGCACGGGCAACTGCATCCATACGGCTTTCAGGTATGCAATTGCGCATGTGGTAAGCGAATGCCTTACCTGCATGACAGTCACATTCCTGCTCTTGCTCTTTGAGGTTCAGGTAGTCGGCAGTTATCCAGCGGTCTAGAAACTCCTTACCTTCATCGGTAAGTTTAAATGTCTCTAGCACTGGAATGTTTTCCACGAAGACTGCCGAACCCGGTACGGGCAGAAGATACCCATCACGAGTGAGCTGCCAAAGCAACAGGCGGTTTCCGGCCGCCAAGGTAATCTCGTCCTCGTTGGCCGCCTCCTGGGTTTCGATCACATCGAAGATGCGCTCTGCCTGCTCCTGAAAGTCTCGCCGCACAAGCGCATTGAACTCCTCCACTCCAAGCATCTCGCGCATGGCGAGAGGGAAAGCTAGCTTAATTTGGATGTCCCGCCTTATGGCGAAGTGCTCCAGCACTCTCCGCTCTAGCGAACTGTAGAGACTATTAATCATCGACAGATTTTGCTTGTACTTTTGCATTGCCTTGCGGTCGATCTCTCCCCGGTCATACCGCGTGTGGCATGTTGGGCAGAGCGCGATCAGGTTGACCATTTCGTGAACCCGGACCTTTGCCCACGGAACAATATGGGCGATCTCCACGGGATGCGTCCGGCAAGTTGGTATCGCGCACCTGTGTCCGGCCTCAACCAGAACCTCGCGCTGAAGCGGGACAGGAATGTCAGGGCGGCCTTGCGCCATCCTTCCTCCACAAGCGAGACGTCGAAACGATGCCCATCACGGTAGCGCGCCAGCTCCGGCGCGCGCCGGCACCGAGAGCGGGCCAACCTCGCCCGCCCCTCGATGCCGGGGTCGCAGAGCTACCAGAAGTCCCTGCGCCGCTCTTCCTGCCTATGGTTCTCGGCCCACCTCACCACGTACTCGTCCACAGCAAGCCTCTGCGCGGCGCAGCCGTGATCCCGGCTTCGCTCAGCCGCTTCAACCAGTCGAACGGCTAATGCTCCGCGGCTGGCAAGTGCGCTGACGACCTTCTTGTTCGCTTCTTCAAGTTTGGTCTGGGCACGGCTTTCGCTCTCGCGACAAGCGAGCAGCCGCTCGCGAATCATGCGCTCATGCGCCAAGGCCCGTTCGAGCTGCCGCTCAAGACGCTCGCCTTGGTGGTTTACGCAGTGAGCGCAGATCTTGGGAAGTGCGCCGTCTCGATCGCGCATCGTCTGGGGAAGATCGCAACAAGCGCAGTGAAGTCGGATAGCTCCGCAGCCGGGATGCTTCTCCTGAGTTCGGCGGATTGGCATGGGGCGCACGACGCGCCTCCTTTCACTGCCGGGGCGTCCCTCGCCCAGGCAAGTGAGACTTCGCACGACAGCACACCGTGCCTTCTGCAAGAAGACATGCTGGTCATGTAGGGTTCCGGCTGCGAGGACCAATCGCCACCTGACCCCGGCTGGGGTGCCGACACCGGCGCTCACGCCGGGGTCATTTCTGTCTCTGTCGCAGAACGTAACCGTCGATGGCTCGCCAAATCAAGCCGACACGCCCGAACGCGAACGCTATATGTAGGGCGTCAGGGCGTTCGTGTCGACAACATCTTGGGTTTTGAGAACGACTCATCACGCGCCAACCTCTTGCGACCTTGGGCTGGCATCGACTCAGCGATACCGTCCGTAAGTGCCGGGTTGGCCCGCGGCGAGTCCTTTTTTAGAACGTACGAACGAATCAGTGCCGACACGATACCGCTCGGGGACGACAGTCCTCCAGCAAGATGCCCCCGCTCACCTAGCATCTGCGAGCGACAGGGGCGGTGTTTTAGCTCGCCCCACGATCTTCTGTTAGGTGCTGACCTGGCGGAAGTTCGCCGGGATTAGGGACTCTGCGCTATCAAAGTCCAACGAAAGGCTGCGGCTCATCCGGACCGGACTGCCCAGCGGTGTGTCCTGCGCTTGCTCTCAGTGAGAATCGGTGCATGAGTCCAAGAGCGCCCGCAGGCACTCGACGTGTCGGTCATATTGCATCGGCGAAGTAACGAGAACTCGGCCCGTGCCAAAATCGTTCCTAGCGACAACACCGATTTTCAGCAGGCCGTCATACGAGTACCCCGTCGTTGTGTCGAATCTGTTTACTTGAATATCGAGCTCGTCGAGTGTTGCGACGACCGATGTATTCTGCGCTGGTTGGAACATGTTGTACTGAGAGAGTGGCCCCATGCAGGACCCATAGCTGGGCCCCGACGTCACGCTCTTGGCAAGAAAGTCTCGTACTCCAGGAGCCAATAACGCTTCAAACGGAAATGGAAGCTGAACGCGGGTGGACGTTCCATAAGATGTCAGGGCTAGCCCCGGAGCGATGTCCTCCCATCGCTTAGTCGCCTCACCTAATGCCCCGGCCGCCGCCCAAATACGCTCGGCGACCTCCTGTGCGACAACTTCGGCGATCTTGCTAACCCCCTCAACCCCCACCTGGATGGACTCTATATTAATTTTGACCTTTCGAATCGGCACAAAACCGTGGCGCACGGGGAACTTGCCGGCCTCGAAGGTCAATACAGAATTATCGGCCTTCACCAATCGACGCAGGCAGTCGTCGAAGGGAAGGGCGGCCAGGGCCTCTGCCGACATTTCGCTGAGAAGCGGTGCCATGTTGATCTTGTCGAGCGTAAGCTCGAATCGAGCGTAAAGATCCTCTCTTAGCCGGGTGGGATCGGCTTGCATGAACGGGATAGAGCCCGTCGCAAAAGTATAAACTACTTCAGAATACTTGACCCCTAGGATGAATTCAGGACGCGGCAATTCGGCGGCTTCTTCGGCGCTCGCCCTTCGCTGTAGGGCGAGAACATCTAGTTGATCCGGTTCCATGGTGACTTGAGCATGATCGTTCATGCTAACCGCCTCTCCTTTCCCGCAGGCGCTTCATCGCTACATCTATCTCATCTGTTCCGGCTGCCTCCAATAGTTGTTCGCGCAGTGATCTGAACTGTTCGACTGGCGGATCTTTCGCGGTTACAGCCTGAAGTAACGACTCGCGCAGATGGGGGGGCATCCACAGAGACGCGCTAATCAGCCTGTCGAGGCGCTCGTCGGTAAGCAGTTGGCCACTCTGAACCGCAAACAGTTCGCGCCACATCACCTCGAAGGCATCGAGTCGCCTCGGAATCAGTGTCAAAGCCATCTGCTGGGACCGTGCCGCGATGTTCTCAGACTGCGCGCGACGCATTGTCATGGTGGCCAGCACGAAGGATAGGATTGTGGACACTAATGCAATGATCCCTGTAATGATCGAGGGCCACGGCACGGCATGCCCCTTTCGCCTGACACTGGATGTCCAGTTCTCTTTAAATTGTAGAACTCGCGGACTTGGCAAGCGGCCGTAACTGCGTTTCCCGGTTTACTGCCAGTCGGACAACACATCGCAACTACGCTGCCAGCGGTTAACTCCGCTGTTCGCTGCTCACGCTGTTGCCAGCGAGCCTCAACGCTGCCCTTCCACGGTACCGAGAAAAGGAGATGGCTCGTGGCAGCCTGCCGTTAGCCAGCGCAGGTCACCAGCCTGGGAGCGCCAGCTTGACCCAGTGAGGCTGACAAACGTTAGCCTCGGTCTTTCATGAGTAATAGATCTTGGATTGAGGTCGACTAGCTTGATG
>NZ_JBHTAC010000047.1:0-67969 GCF_042663325.1 Catellatospora aurea | reverse complement strand
CGAGGTGGGGACTTTCACTGGCCACCAGCGGTGACACTTCCATGGCCACGGACACCCGTGGCCGATGGATCAATCGCTCTGACCCGGTGAATGTGGTGAAAGATCCGCTGAGACAGGAGACGGCCATGGCGCGGCCACGAACAGCGAACACCAGGCTCGCTAGTGTGATCGCCGAAGCAGGATGGTCACACCGTCAGGTGGCGTCCGCACTCGTGCGGGTGGCATCGGAGGTCGGAGCCCAGGACCTGCTCACCGTCGGACGCTCGCACGTGTCCAAGTGGATGGCCGGAATTCAGCCCTCCGGGTTGGCCCCTGATCTGCTCGCCGAGACGTTCTCACGACGGCTGGGCAGGAGCATCACCGCCGACGACCTGGGTCTGGCACCTGCGGCGGGATCGACCGGTCATTCGATGATCGACTGGGATGCCGATACGCTCATGGGGCTGGACATGTTGAGGAAGGCGGACGTGGACGGACAACGCAGGCGCTTCGTCGGGGCTGCCGCCTTTTCACTCGCCGGACTCGCACTGCCGTCTGAACGCTGGTGGGCTGACCTCGCAAAGCGAGGCGCGAACCGTACCCGCCCCGGCACCCGCACCACCGGGCGGGCCGACCTGGAGATGATTCGGGAGACCTCCCAGGTCTTCTCCAGCCTCGATCAGCGACGCGGAGGAGGTCACGCACGCGCGGCTGTGGCCACCTACCTGCACACCGAGGTCTCCCCTCTGCTCGCCGGCCATTTCTCTGACGACGGCGTCCGGCGAGCAATGTTCTCCACAGCCGGTGAGCTGGCGTATCTCGCGGGTTGGATGGCTTTCGACGCCGCCGACCACGTCACCGCACAGGCTCATTTCACCGTCTCACTCAAGCTCGCGGCCGAGGCCGACGATCCGCCGCTGGCGGGCCATGTCATCCGCGCGATGGCCCACCAGGCAATCGATCTCGGGCACCTCCAGCAGGGCCTACGTCTGGCTGAGGCTTCGCTGGAAGGCTCGCGGTATGGGCTGGCCAGCCCGCGCGAACGTGCCTTGCTCGGCGTCGTGTACGCCCGTGGGCTTGCCTCGACCGGGCACAAGCGGGCCGCCGCATCGGCCCTGCTGCGTGCCGAGGACGACCTAGCCGCCGCCTCGCCCGGCGACGACGAACCCGCCCGGGTGTTCTTCTTCGGCGAGGCGAGTCTCGCCCACGAGACTGCCTGCGCGCTGCGAGACACCGGCGACCTCGCCGGGGCTGTGCGCGAGTTCCGCCGCAGCGTCCGCACCCGCAAGGCGGCCACGTTCACCCGGACACACGCCGTGACGCTGGGCTACCTCGGTGCCGCACAAGCTCGGCGGGGTGACATCGATGAGGCCTGCGCCACCTGGTCGCGAGCCTTGGATGCCATGGAAGGCGTCCATTCGGCCCGTGCCCGTCAGACCGTCGTCGAGATGCGGCGGGCGCTGTCGCCCTTCCGCAGGCGCAACAACACCACTACCAGCGAAATCGACTCCCGAGCTGCCGCCTACCTGGCCGCAGCCGTCTAGCCGGAGGAAAGACCATGCAGGAGCAGCCGTTTGAGGTCGTCCCGGTGGCCCACGTCGTCGGCGGCCGAGTCGAGCCGACCGACGACCACTGGGGCGGCACCCGATCCGTCATCCGGATCGACCCGGCCCGTTTCGGCCCCGACTCGACCAAGGGCTTGGAGGACTTCTCGCACCTCGAAGTCGTGTTCAGGTTCCACCTGACCGATCCCGCTGACCTCAACCCTGGTGCCCGCCGTCCGCGCGACAACAGTGCCTGGCCGGAGGTCGGCATCTTCGGCCACCGCAACATGCGACGGCTCAACTGGCTCGGTGTCTCCCGCTGCCGCCTGCTCAAGGTCGACGGCTTGGACCTGCACGTGGAAGACCTCGACGCGGTGGACGGCACACCGGTCCTCGACATCAAACCCTGGTTCGTCGACTTCGGCCCGCGCGGGAACGTCCACCAGGCCGCCTGGACTACCGAGATGCTCGGCGACTACTTCGCACCCCATCGCGACTGACGCCAGCAGACTGCTCGCAGACCTCCATCACGATCACTCACGGGCCGTTCTTCGCCGCCAATCGGAAGGGCACAGAGCCAGAAGACCGACCGGTCACCAGCCGATAAGCGGAACGGCATGGGACGAGCCGTGGCGTTGACCAGCCGTAGGATCTCCGTGTGATCGAGACCCGAGCTCTCCAGAGACAAGCCGGCCTTCTCGTCGACGATCTGCGCAACCAGGTCGCGGCGGACAGCGTGCTCAGCTCCGCGCTGCGCAAAGAGTACGCCGAGGCGAAAGCTGCCGAGCGTGTCGGCGTCACGTTCGAGACGTGGCTGGAGGGCGTGCTCGACCAGGCTGGCGTGGCGTGGGTGCTGGGCTGCGTGTTCGTGCGGTTCTGCGAGGACAACCAACTTATCGACCGCCAGTGGATCGGCGGACCCGAGAGCGGCGCGTCCGTCGAGCGGGCATTGCAGGCACGGCAGGCACACCTGATCACCAATCCGACTCACAACGACCGGCACTGGCTGCGCGATGGCGCCTTCGCCCACCTGCGCGGGCTGCGCGCCACCGCCAAGATCTTCGACGAGCACAACCCGGTCTGGCGATTCGACATCTCCGCCGACGCTGCCGAGGCCCTGTCCGACTTCTTCCGCCGCGGCGACGGCCACCGCTCGCTGCACACCGAAGACCTCGACACCCGCTTCCTCGGCGACCTCTACCAGGACCTCTCCGCCCACGCCCGGTCAACGTACGCGCTGCTGCAGACACCGGAATTCGTCGAGGAGTTCATCCTCGACCGCACCTTCGAGCCTGCCGTCAAGGAGTTCGGCCTCGCCGAGACCTCCGTCATCGACCCGACCTGCGGCTCCGGCCACTTCCTTCTCGGCGCGTTCGAGCGGTTGCTGGCCAAGTGGCGTGAGCGTGAACCCGCCACCGCCGTCGACACCCTCGTAGAGCGGGCGCTAGGGCAGGTCACCGGCGTCGACCTCAACCCGTTCGCCGTTGCCATCGCCCGCTTCCGGCTGGTCGTCGCCGCGCTGCGGGCCACCGGCCGCACCAACCTCAACAACAGCTACCCCGTACGCATTGCTACCGGCGACTCACTGCTCGACTGGGGCGCGAAGTCCCGCCACCAAGGCGACCTGCTCGCCGAACTCGAAGGACGGCCCATCTTCGCCTACGTCACCGAAGACGCCGACCTTCTGGCAGACTACCTACGCCCCGGCCAGTACACCGTCGTTGTAGGCAACCCTCCTTACATCACCGTTAAGGATAAGGTCCTCAACGAGCGATACCGCGAGAACTACTCGGCCTGTTCCGGTAAGTACGCGCTCTCTGTACCGTTCGCTCAGCGATTCTTCGACCTGGCAAAGCGTGGTGACAAAGACGGCGACGGCGCAGGCCACGTCGGGCAGATCACAGCGAACTCATTCATGAAACGCGAATTCGGCAAGAAACTCATCAGCGAATACTTCGCCGGGGAAGTCGAACTGACTGAGGTTATCGACACTTCTGGAGCCTACATCCCCGGCCACGGCACCCCGACAGTCATCCTTGTCGGCAGCAACCGCTACGTGAGCCGCCGCTACAGTAGCCCGATTCGCATGGTGCTAGGCGTGCGTGGCGAGCCGGGCCAGCCTGAGCGACCATCCGAGGGTCTCGTGTGGACTGCGATCCTAAAGCAGATCGAAGAGCCGGCTTCAGACTCCGAGTGGATCAGCACCGCCGAATTCGCCCGCGAGCAACTCGCGGGCCATCCGTGGAGCCTCAGTGGCGGAGGCGCCGTCGACCTCATGACTGGAATCGGAAAAGTCGAGGGCATAAGGCGCCTTGGTAGCCTCGCCGAGGCAATCGGCATCTGTTCGGTTACTGGCGAGGACGACTTGTATTTGCTGCCGGACCAAACGGCTGCGCAGCGCCTCAGCGTCGGTCGAACGATGAAGCTGGTCGAAGGCGAAGCAATCCGCGATTACCAAATCGGTGGATCTAGCGCAGCCCTATGGCCGTACGACGATCAAATGAATGTGCTGCCCATAGACGGAGCAACGGGACTTCAGCGATTGCTGCGTACCTACAGGTCGGCCATCAACAGCCGGAAAAGGTTCGGCACACTGATGGTCGAGCGCGGTCTTACGTGGTGGGAATGGCAGGAGCTTTACCGCGAGAAGCTACGGACGCCACTGTCGATTGCGTTTGCATTTGTAGCGACGCATAACCACTTCGTGCTGGATCGGGGAGGGAAGGTCTTCAAGCAGTCCGCACCGGTGATCAAGTTGCCGATGGGGGCGACGGAGGACGATCATTTGCGGCTGCTGGGGGTACTCAACAGCTCGACCGCCTGCTTCTGGCTCAAGCAGGTCAGCCACGACAAGGGCAGTCAAGGAATCAATGAAGGCTTTAAGAGCCAGGAATGGGAACGGTTCTACGAGTTCACCGGCACGAAGCTGCAAGAGTTTCCGTTGCCGGCGGTGCTCCCGCAGGAATTGGGGCGAGAGCTGGACGGACTCGCGCGGCGACTCGCCGAAATGACCCCGGCGGCGGTCGCGGAATCGGGAATGCCGGCTGGGGGGCGGCTGGCCGACGCGCGCGCCGAGTACAGCTCGCTCCGCGCCCGGATGATTGCGTTGCAGGAGGAGTTGGACTGGCAGGTCTACCGGCTCTACGGGCTGCTTGACGATGACCTGACCGCCGTGAACCCGCCGGAGCTGACGTTGGGCGAGCGGGCGTTCGAGATCGTACTGGCCCGGAAGATGGCAGCGGGTAAAGCCGAGACGCAGTGGTTCGCCCGGCACGGTTCGACGCCGATCACCGAGCCCCCCGTGCACTGGCCCGCCGACTACCGGGAGCTGGTCGAGAAGCGAATCGCGGTGATCGAGACCGACCGCAACATCGGGCTGATCGAACGACCGGAGTGCAAGCGCCGCTGGAACACTCCCGCCTGGGACGACATGCAGCAAGCTGCCCTGGAGAGTTGGCTGCTGGACCGGCTGGAGGCTCCTGCGCTGTGGAGCGGGGTGCCAACCCCACTCTCGGTGGCGCAACTGGCCGACCGCATCCGCCACGACGCAGACTTTCGGGCGGTGCTCGACCTGTGGGTCGGCACCGACCACCACGACCTGGGCAAAACCCTGACCAAGCTGATCGCCGACGAGCACGTGCCGTTCCTACCCGCCAAGCGCTATAAACCCTCCGGCCTGCGCAAACGCGCCCAGTGGGAACGCACCTGGGCACTGCAGCGCCGCGAGGACGACGGCGAGAAGCTCGACATCGCCGTCCCGCCGAAGTACACCTCGGCCGACTTCACCAAACCCTCCTACTGGCGCAACCGCGGCAAACTCGACGTGCCCAAGGAACGCTTTATCTCATACCCCCGCATGGGTCGTGACGGAGACGGCACCGAACTGCTCGGCTGGGCCGGCTGGGACCACCTGCAGCAGGCACAGGCCCTGGCCGCCGTGTACCTCGACCGCAAGCAGCAGGCCGGCTGGCCCGCCGACCGGCTCCTTCCCCTGCTCGCAGGCCTGGCCGAACTGGAACCCTGGCTCAAGCAATGGCACGATGAGCCCAAACCCGGCTACCTGGGCACCCCCGCCCGGTTCTTCTCCGGCCTCATCGACACCGAACTCGGCTCCCTCGGATCCGACCGCTCGACCCTGACCAACCTGCGCGGCGTGGAGGAACTCGCATGACCCTGATGCGTGATTTGATCCGTATCCCGACGTCGGTGAGCGAGGGCGACTTCGTCGTCCGCGCGTCCGAGGGCGCGGACCTCGCCAACTACGTGGTGACCGACGACCTGCGCGGCAACTTCACCGAGGCGCTGCAGACCATCGGCCACGCGGTGACGACGAGCCGGTCGCAGGCGAAGTTCCTGCACGGCTCGTTCGGTGCTGGCAAGTCGCACTTCATGTCGGTGCTGCGGGAAATCCTGAAGCACAACCCGCAGGCCCGCGCGATCCGCGGCCTGGCCGAGCCGGTCGCGTCGGCGGACACGTGGCTGCCCGGCAGGAAGCTCCTGTGCCTGACCTTCCACATGCTCGACGCCCGGTCGGTGGAGCAGGCGGTGCTGGAGGGCTACCTGCGCCAGATCACGGCCCTGCACCCGGACGCGCCGGCCCCGGCCGTGCACCGCTCGGACGCGCTGCTGCGGGACGCGGGCAACCTGCGCCAGACGATGGGCGACGACGCGTTCTTCGGCAAGCTCGGCGGCGACTCCGGTCCCGCGGCTGCCGGGCAGGGCCTGGCCGCGATGATGGCGCGGTCGCAGGGCTGGACGGCGCAGACCTACGACGCCGCGGCCGCCGCCGCGCCCGGCACCGCCGAACGCGACAGCCTCGTCAGTGCGCTGACCAGCACCTTCTTCACCGGCGCGGTGCATGGTGGTGAATACCTCGACCTCGACACCGGCCTGCAGGTCGTCACCCGCCACGCGAAGAGCCTCGGCTATGACGCGGCCGTGCTGTTCCTCGATGAGCTGATCCTCTGGCTGTCCACGAAGATCGCCGACCACACTTTCGTCAACACCGAGGGCGCGAAGCTGAACAAGCTCGTCGAGTCGTCGGACGCGGCCCGCCCGCTGCCGCTGGTGTCGTTCGTCGCCCGGCAGCGCAACCTGGAGGAGTTCCTCGGCCCGCAGGTCGGTGGCACCGAGCGGGAAGCCCTCGCGCACGTGATGCGCAGCGTGCAGGGCCGGTTCGGCGAGATCATGCTCGCCGACACGAACCTGCCCGAGATCACCGAGAAGCGGCTGCTGCGCCCAATCAGCGACGAGGCCCGCCAGACCGTCGACGACGCGTTCACCGCGGTGCGCAACCGGCGCGAGGTGTGGGACACGCTCCTGCTGGGCGCGCAGTACGGCGACGCCGGCATCGGCTCGGACGCCGCGGCGTTCCGGCGGCTCTACCCGTTCTCCCCCGCGCTCGTCGCGACGCTGGTCGCGCTGTCGCAGGCGCTGCAGCGGGAGCGCACCGCGCTGCGGGTCATGACCGAGCTGCTCGTCGCCCGCCGGGACACCCTGGCGGTCAACGACCTGATCGGGGTGTCGGCGCTGTTCGACCCGCTCGTCCTGCACGGCGAGCTGCCCGACCGGCCGAAACTGCGCCAGCAGTTCCGCGCCGCCCGGGACACGTACCACCAGAAGCTGCGGCCGCTGCTGCTGTCCAAGAACGGCATCGCCGAGGAGCAGGCCGCCGGGCACGAGCAGTTCCAGCTCGACGACAAGCTGATCAAGACACTGCTGCTGGGCGCGCTGGTCCCCGACGTGCCCGCGCTGCACAACCTCAACGCGGCGCGGCTGCACGCGCTGAACTTCGGCAGCATCAGCTCGCCGGTCCCCGGATACGAGAATCAGATCGTCATCGAACGGCTGACCCGGCTGTCCGCCGACGCCGGCGAGATCCACAAGACTGACGGACCCGACCCGGTGTTCTCGCTGAAGCTGTCCTCGGTCGACTACGACAAGCTGCTCGAACTCGTCGGCAACGAGGAGACCACGGCAGGTGTGCTGCAGGGCCTCATCCGTGACCTGACCACCTCGGCCCTGGGCCTGCGCGACAGCGAGGAGGTGCTCGGCGAGTACGTGCACCAGCGCGAATGGCGCGGCCGCAAACACCGCATCGGGGTCAAGTTCGGCAACATCCGCAACCGGGAGACCATGCCCGACAGCGCCCTCTACGCCGAGGGCGACACCTGGCGCATCGTCGTCGACTACCCGTTCGACGCCCCCGGTCACAGCCGCCTGGACGACCTGGCCCGCATCGAGGGCCTCGACCACGGCTCGCGCACCGTGTTCTGGCTGCCGCTGTTCCTCACCGACGAGCTGATGGGCCGCGTCGCCCAACTCGCGAAGATCAACTATCTGCTGGGCGGCACCGGGACGGGCGAGAAGCTCAACTCGCTGGCCGCGGACTGGTCGCAGGCCGACCGGCAGCAGGGCCGCATCTACCTCCAGCAGCGCCAGCAGCAGCTGCGCTCGTCGCTGGCCGACAGCCTCAAGCAGGCGTACGGCGTCGTCAAGGCGCAGGCCACCGACGTGGAGCTCGACCAGATCCCGGTCCTGCACACCCTCGCCGACGGCCTGCCCCTGGGCGACCCCCGCGGCGGCACCATGGATGCCGCGTTCGAACACCTCACCGCCGAGCTGCTGCGCTGGTCATACCCTGGCACGCCGGCAATGCCCGAGGACGAGAAAACCGTCACCAAGGCCGAACTGGCGAAGGTATGGCACTACGCCAAGCTCGCCGCCGCCTCCCCCGACCGGGGCACCGTCGTCGACCAGGCGGACCGGCGCATCCTGCAGCGCATCTGCAACCACCTGCGCCTGGGCGAGCTCACCGAGAACCGCTACGTGCTCGCGAACTCCACCTGCTGGTGGAGCCAACACCTGCTGCAGGAAGCCGCCAAGCAGGACTACCGCGACCACTTCCCGGTACACGTGCTGCGCGACCAGCTCGACGAACCCGCCGCCCGCGGCTTCGAACGCGACCTGCAGAACCTGATCATCGCGGTGTTCGCGCTGGAGCAGCAGCTCGCCTGGTACAAGCAGGGCGGCAAGTTCGAGCTGATCTCGCTGAACGAGATCAACGACCAGCTGGAACTGCGCCACCCGCCGATGCCCGAACCTGAGGTATGGGACCAGGCCGTCAAGCGGGCCCGGCCGCTGTTCGGTAGGCAGGTGCCGGAATGGCGCAGCCCCGCCGCACTGGCCGAGTTCGCCGCCATGGTGCGTGGTGAGGCGAAGGCCCACGCGGCGAACGCGCAGGTCCTGCTTCAGGAACTGACCGACCACGCCCCGGTGCTGGGGCTCGACCCCGAAGCCAAGTCGGGACGGCTTGCGACCACGCGGCGCGTGGCCAAACTGCTGAAGCAGATCTCCGAGGAGACCGACGACGTCGTGCTCGTGAGCTATGTCGCCGAAGCCGAAGTCGGCGACATCGACGACCTGGCCGCCAGCGTCGCGTACAAGCAGGCGAGCGCGGTGACCGCCGCACTGGCACGAACCAACTGGCCCCTCCTGGGCGCGGTCATCGGTCATCAGGACACGGACGAACGTGCCCGGGTAATCATCCAGAAGCTGCGTATCAGCGCAGCGAACGACCAGAACGCCGACGACCTCGTCGCCGCCCTCGAACAGGCGTCGACCGCGGCGACACGGTTCCTCGCCGACATCAAGCCGATCGTCGTCCCGCCGGTCATCCTCCCGCCTGTCAACCCCAACCGCGATCCGGACAAGGACGACCCCAAGCCACTCGTACCCACCCAGGGGAGGGCCCGTCAGGTCGGCGACCAGGACGGCCTTCGCGAACTGGTGAACGCGCTCAACAAGGACCTGACCGGTGGGCGCACCATCCGTGTCACCTGGGAGATCGTCCAGTGACCCGGGAAGCGGTGCGGCCTGCCGCCGTGCGCCGCAAGGTGGAGAGCTGGCTGCAGGAGGACGATCGGCAGCCGGCGATCGCCCTGCGTGCCCGCGCCGCCTGGGACGGCGACCCGACGCTGGCCATCGGCCAGACCACCGCCCGGATCGTGGCCTGCCCGACACCGCTGGCCGCTCGCTCGGCCCTGCACGAGCTGCCCGAAGGCGAGCGGCTGGTGCTGCTCACCGAGCTCAACGACACCGAGCTCGGCGACGGCATCCTGGCCCACCTGAGCCGCCACACGGTACGCAGCATCGACCCGTGGGACCTGGTCCGGCAGATGTTCGGGATCAAGCACCTCGACCCGACGTTCACCGACGCGGCCCGCGGCGGCGGGCGGTGGATCGCCGACGCCCTCACCGAGTACGCCCCGGCTGAGGGCTGGCCGGTGCCGCCCGGCACCGTGCTCACCCGCGATTTCGCGCTGCGCTGCCTGACCATGCGGCTACTGCGGCTGGGCGACGACGACCTCGACATCGCCGGACTGCTGCAGTCGACCACCCTGCCGCAACCGCAGCTCGACTTCATCGCGCTGCCCACCCCGGTCGTCAACGGTGTGACCCGGTTCGTCGCCGACACCGCCGGGCCCGCGGCCGTGCCGGTCATGTGCGCCGTACGCGCCGGGCACGGTGTCGACGCCATCGCGCTGGGCCTGCTCGCCTCCGCGCTGTGGCCGCAGCGAGCCACCGGCGAGCCGCGTACGCAGGTCGTCGTGGCACGCACCCGGCTGGAGCCGTACTTCGGCGGCACCCGGCTGACCGACGCCCAGGCCCGTGCGCTCGCCGCCGCCGCCGAGGCCTGGGTCGACCGGGCCCTGGACTCGGGCGCCCGCGCCGGGGTGGCACGTTTGCTGACCCGGGCCGAGACGATTGCCTCGCAGATCGACGCGCAAGCCCTGCTCGGCGGCTCGGACCTGCTGCCTGCCGGGTTGACCGAGCGGCTGCATGCCTTCGCGAGCGCCGTCCGGCTGGCCCTGCCCGCCGCAGGCACCGCCGCCCCCGACCTGGTCGCCGCTGCACAGCGGGCGCTCGGCCCGGTCGAGCAGCACCGCGCGGGAACACCCGGCCGGATCGAGACCGCGCGGATGGCCGTACGGCTGCTGCGCTGGCTGTCCGACCCCGACGCTCCCGCCCCGCCGACGCTGCTCGCCGCACTCGACCGCCAGGTCATCGACGACGGCTGGGTCGACCGGGCACGCCTTGACCTGTTCGCCGGCGACATCGATCCGCACGTCGCCGACGCGTACCGGCAGCTGCACCAGGTCGTCGACGCACGCCGTGCCCGGCACGACGAGCAGTTCGCCCGGCTGCTGGCCGCCGACACCGCCGCCGATGCCGAGCCCGGCAAGCTGCTGCGTGTCGAGGATGTGCTGGACAAGGTCGTCCAGCCGATCATCGCCAACGGGCGCAGGGTGCTGCTGCTGGTCCTCGACGGTCTCAGCGTCGCCGCCTCCACCGAACTCGCCGAGTCCCTGACCCGCTCCGGTTCCTGGCTGGAACTCACCGACGCCGGCGGCGCCCGCACCGGCGTGCTGGCAGCGCTGCCCACCATCACCGAGGTCAGCCGGTGCAGCCTGTTCTCCGGCCGGATCGCCGTCGGCGGCCAGGCCCAGGAGCAGGCCGCGTTCCGGCAGCGTTTCCCGAACGGGGTTCTGCTGCACAAGGCCGACCTGCGCGCCGGTGCCGGCGCGGCCCTCGACGCCGAGGTCGTCACCGCCATCGGCGACGCGTTCACCCCCGTCGTCGCAGCTGTGGTCAACACCGTCGACGACGCCCTCGACCGCAGCGACCCCGGCGTGATCGTCTGGGGCGAGGACACCATCCTCGCGGTCAAGGACCTGCTCGCCCTCGCCCAGGACCGGGTCGTGGTGATCGTCTCCGACCACGGGCACGTCATCGACCGCGGGCCCGAGGCCGTCGTCCGCACCACGGCGGACCGTGACAACCGGTGGCGCGTCGCCGACCAGGCGCCCGGTGACGGCGAGATCGCCGTCACCGGCGCACGCGTGGCCAAGGGCGGCGGCAGTGTCGTGCTGCCCTGGCGCGAGCAGCTGCGGTACGGGACGCGCAAGGCCGGATACCACGGTGGTGCCGCACCCGCCGAGGCCGTTATCCCGCTGATCGTGCTCGCCACCGACGAGACCGCGGTGCCGGGCTGGTCCGGGGCGCCGGTCGCCAGCCCGGCCTGGTGGCGCGAAACCGTGCCGGACCTCGAACCCGCCGCACCCGTGGCGCCCACGCGGTCGCGCGCTGTCAAGCCCTCGAAGCAGCCCGTTCAGGACACAGCACTGTTCGACCTCACCCCCGCCATGGCGCCCCTGGCAGCGGCCCCAGCCGAGCCGCCGGCAGCACCGGTGTCCCTGGTCGAGCAGCTCCTGGCCGGCAAGGTCTACCAGCAGCGCAAGGACACCCGGGCGCCGCTACCCGACGAACGCGTCGCCGCCCTGCTGAACGCCCTGCTCGCGGGTGGCGGCCGGGCCACCATGGACACCCTTGCCGCCCACGCGGGCGTCCCCGCCCACCGCATCAACGGCACCGTCACCGCGCTGCGCAAGCTGCTGCAGATCGAGGGCTACCCCGTCCTCACCGTTGACGCCGACGGTCAGACCGTCAAACTTGACACCGGGCTGCTGGCCGAGCAGTTCGAGCTGGACCAGCCGTGAACCCGCAGCACCAGGAGCCCGTGCCATGACCGCAGACGTCTCCGCCCGGCGCAGGCGCGACATCATCGATGCGCTGCGCCGCGGCGCCGTTCCCGGCAACGGGCTCGACGTCCTCGCCGTCGGCCTGGACCGGTTCACCGCCGCCACCGACGACGACCTCGACCGCGCCGCCGAGGGCGGAAGCGTCTTCAAAGCCGTCCGCGGGGAGTACGGCGCCGGCAAGACGTTCTTCACCCGCTGGCTGGCCGAACGCGCCAAACGGCGCGGCTTCGCCGCCGCTGAGGTGCAAATCTCCGAGACCGAGACGCCGCTGCACCGCATGGAGACCGTCTACCGCCGCCTCGTCGAGCACCTGTCCACCGAGCAGTTCCCGCCCAGCGCCCTGCGGGCCGTCCTCGACGGCTGGATCTTCGCGCTCGAAGAGGACGTCCTCGGCAGCGGCGCCGCTACCGAGGACGACGCGGAGGGGCTTGACAAGGCAGTCGGCGAGCTGCTGGAACGCCGCCTGGCCGACATCTCCCGCAGTACCCCGGCTTTCGCCGCCGCGCTGCGCGGATACCGCACCGCCAACTCCGCAGGCGACCAGCCCACCGCCGATGGCCTGGCTGCCTGGCTGGGTGGCCAGCCCCACGTCGCAGCCGCCACCCGTCGCTACGCCGCGGTCAAAGGCGACCTCGACCACTTCGGCGCGCTCAGCTTCCTCCAAGGCCTGCTCACCGTGCTGCGCGACAGTGGCCACCCCGGCATGCTGCTCGTGCTCGACGAGGTCGAAACTCTCCAACGCGTGCGGTCCGACACCCGCGACAAAGCGCTCAACGCGCTACGCCAGCTCGTCGACGAGGTCTACTCCGGCCGCTTCCCCGGCCTGTTCCTCGTCATCACCGGCACCCCCGCCTTCTACGACGGGCAGCAAGGCATACAGCGGCTCGCCCCGCTCGCGCAGCGGCTGGCCACCGACTTCGGGTCCGACCCGCGCTGGGACAATCCCCGCGCCACGCAGATCCGCCTTGCTGGCTTCACCCCCGACACCCTCGTCGAACTCGGCGACAAAGTCACCCGCCTCTACGCCGACGCGTACGCCAATCCGAGAGTCGCCCAAGTCGTAGACACCGCCTACATCGCCGACCTCGCCACCGCAGTCACCGGCAAACTCGGCGGGCAAGTCGGCATTGCGCCCCGGGTGTTCCTCAAGAAACTCGTCGCCGACGTACTCGACCGCGTCGAGCAGTTCTCCGACTTCGACCCCCGCCGCGACTACGCCCTGACCGTACGCGGCGACGAACTCACCGACGTCGAGCGCAACGCCACCACGGCCGACGACATCCAGCTCCCGATGTGAGCGCCATGCCGCTGGACAGCCTCGACCCGGTACTCGTACATCACATCGTCAACTCGCTCGGCTGGTCCGACCTACGCCCCCTCCAGAAGGCCGCGATAGAGCCGCTGACCGATGGTGGCGATGCGCTGCTGCTCGCACCAACCGCCGGCGGCAAGACCGAAGCCGCGATATTCCCGTTGCTGTCCCGGATGACCGGACAACGCTGGCAGGGCACCTCCGTGCTCTACCTCTGCCCGCTCAAGGCCCTGCTCAACAATCTCGAACCGCGGCTTGAACGCTATGCGGGCTGGCTCGGGCGGCGCGCGGCCGTCTGGCACGGCGACGTTCGCGGCAGCGCCCGGCGCAACGTGCTCACCGAGCGCCCCGACATCCTGCTGACCACCCCCGAGTCGCTGGAGTCCATGCTCGTCAGCGTCAACGTCGACCACCGGACGTTCTTCGCCGGCCTGCAAGCCGTCGTTGTCGACGAGGTGCACGCATTCGCCGGCGACGACCGAGGCTGGCACCTGCTCGCGGTGCTTGAACGTCTCACCAACCTCGTCGGCCGGCCGCTGCAACGTGTTGGCCTGTCGGCAACGGTGGGCAACCCTGGTCAGCTGCTGGAATGGCTGCAGGGCTCCAACGCCGGCCGACGCTCGGCAGCAGTCGTCGCGCCGGACCTTGCCGCTGCGTCTGCCTTGCCTGCAACGGCCAGCCCGCCACCAGGCGACATCGAGCTGGACTATGTGGGCACTTTGGCCAACGCCGCCACCGTCATCGCGTCGCTGCACGCTGGACAGAAACGGCTGGTCTTCTGCGAATCCCGGCAGACCGTCGAGGAACTCGGCCAGCTGCTGCGCGAACGCGGACTGACCACTTTCCTCTCCCACGCTTCGCTGTCCGCCGATGAACGGCGCCGCTCCGAGCAGGCGTTCGCCGATGCACGCGACTGCGTCATCGTGTCCACCAGCACGCTCGAACTCGGCATCGACGTCGGCGACCTGGACCGGGTCATTCAGATCAACACTCCGTCGACCGTGGCGTCGTTCCTGCAGCGCCTCGGCCGCACCGGGCGGCGGCCAGGCAGCACACGTAACTGCCTTCTCCTGGCCGTTGACTCCGGTTCGTTGGTCAAAGCCGCCGCACTACTGCTGCTGTGGGGTAGGCACTGGGTTGAACCGGTCGCTGCGCCGCCCGAACCACGGCATATCGTGGCCCAGCAGATTCTCGCCCTGTGCCTGCAGCAGCACCGGATCGGCGACCAGAGCTGGCAGCAGTCGTGGAACGGCCTGGCTCCCTTCGGCCCAGGTGCCGCACCGATCGTGCGTTACCTGGTCGACAACGATTACCTCGACTGTGACGACGGCATGCTCTTCATCGGCCCAGCCGCCGAGCTGCGCTTCGGGCGCCGCAACTTCATGGACATGACCGCCGTGTTCACCGGACCGCCGGAGTTCAGTGTGCTGACCGGGCGAACCGAGCTCGGCCGGATCGACCCCAGCCTGCTCACCGAGGAGGTCAAGGGCGAGCGACGGCTCCTGCTCGGTGGGCGCAGCTGGACAGTTACCTTCATCGACTGGCGACGCCGCCGGTGCTTCGTCGAGCCGGCCGACGGCGGCGGCCGTGCCCGCTGGATGAACCTCGGCTTGGCAGGGCAATCCTTCGAGCTCACCCGTGCCATGCGTGACGTGCTCCTGGGTGCGGACCCCCCGGTCCGGCTGACCAGACGTGCCGTGGACCGGCTCAAGGTCGCACGTGACGAACAGTCTTCCGTCGTGCACCCGGGCGGCAACGTTATCGTGCGCGATCGACAAGGCGACGACGTCCGATGGTGGACATGGGCCGGCTACCGCACCAACGCGACCCTCGCCGCCACCCTGGGCGACATCGTGGACCCTGCGCAACGCTTCGACGACCGCCAGGTGCGCCTACGAGAGGATCTCACACCTGAGATGTGGCGTACGGGCATCGCCGACGCCGCGGACAGGATCTGTCTGCCCGAGGTGAACGAGAAGGCCTTGGTGGGCCTCAAGTTCAGCGATGCATTGCCGAAACGCTTGGCCATCGCGACGCTCGCAGCCCGGCTGGCCAGCACAGAGGGCGCCAAGTCTGTGCTGGCCGAGCACCACCGCTACGTTGTCAAGCATGTCAGCTGACCCGCAAGGTCACCGGTCACAGCCTGGATGATCGGCCGGTCCCGCAGTCTGTGCGGTGAGATCATCCGCGACGAGACGCTAGCCGTACCTTTCGACCTCGGGGTACGCCCGCCACGGCGGCAGAACTCGCCCGTGACCGTCGAGTTGCGCGCGAACGGCTGCATCGAGGATTTTCCGCGTCCGGTCGGCCACGATCGGCTCGTGATCACGACAACGGCACCACTCTGGAGCATCGAATCTACCGACGAGCACGCGCCGCAAACCGAAGAAGCCCATCTGCAGCAGATGCGAATGAGCTTCGTGGGGTATTTACGTGTCCGAGGGGCTACATGAACCCTAAGTACATGATCACGATGGCCGGTGAGCTGCTGCTGTCATGATCGTCACGGCCGCGTGGCTGGGGACAGCGCCATCCCCTGCACGGCTCGCCGCAGTTGCAGCTTGCAGCCTCCAAGTTTTTCCTGGCCGCACCGAGGTCGCCGCCGTGGACATCGCTACAGCCCGGGGCGATGTCCTCCTCCAGCCCTGCGCTCACGCCCGCAGAATCCGAACAACCGTGTCGGTCACACCGGCGAAGTCCGCCTTGAGCACATCGCCGCCCTGCTTCCGCAAGACGGACGGTGCCCCGCCGCGCGTGACGGCGGGACACCTCTCCCATGGCTCGCAGGCTAACCTTAAGCGACCAAGTTAGCCGTAGGCCAGGCCCGGGCGTCGGCCGGCTCAGCACCTAGCCTCACCACGCGCGGGCCTTCTTGCTCGTGATGTGCCATGCGCCGGGATGGTCGGTGAAGCATGGATGGATCGCTCGGGCCTTCTGGCCTAATGCACGGAGTTTCGTGAGAGCTCGCGTCGCGAGCCAGCGGTCGGCGTACGGAATCTTGGTGCACATGGCGCCCTCCAACAGATGCGACTGATTGGAGTGGCGCCTCACCTCTATCGGCGAACGACACGACGGCGGTGTGCACTGATGTGCCCGACTCACCCGCATTCCAAGGTCCACGGAGCCGGAGGGACGTCTTGAAACTAGCAGAGCAGGTCGAGCCGACGGGCCGGTGCCGGACGGCACAAACCCGGCCGACACGATCGCCGGCAACCCGGAGGACTTCCCGCCGCACGTGCAGGCGGTCCTGGAGGCGGCGGGCTGGACGTGCGGCGTTCCCCCGGCACTCGCGCGCCAGGCCGGTCACGAGTTCCTCCGCACCGGTGAGCGGCCCCGCCGAATCCTGCGGATCACAAACCCTGGCCGTGGGATACGCAGCGGACGTCTCGCCGGCCTGCGCCGCGTCAGGCGGTGCCGCCGGGCGAGCACGCCGACCGCGAGCGCCGCGATCACACCGGCGACCAGCAGCGTCATGGCCGGTCGCCTACGGGCGGACGCGGCTTGCGGGGCGGCCGCGGTTTGGGGCGCAGCACGTGGGATCGTCTGGGGTATGCCCTCGGCGGCGACCCGAAACGAGACGGGGCAGTAGCCCACGCCGGGGGCGGCGACGTCCACGGTCAGCGACCAGCCGCCGGGGCCAGCGCCCGCGGGCAGACTGGATCCACCGGTTAGGCCAACGCCCGTAGCCTGCCCGCATGACCACGGAAGTCAGTCGAGCTCAGGTTCCTGATCCACACACATTGCTCAGAGACACAGCATGGGGCTCTATCGGTCACGCGATGGGATCAGCGGACGACACTCCGTTGGAGCTGGTCAAGCTACTGAGCGAGGACTCCCACCGCATCGACGAGGCAGTCGATCACATCGAAAGAGTGGTCTCACACCAGAACAGCATCTACGAGGCAACCGCGCCGGTCGCGCTCTACATCGCCGGAATCCTGCCCGATCCTCGCCTGGCAGCTGCGACGACGCGGGTTGATGCCGGCCAGGCCCGCCCGTTACGTGCTGTGTTGCTGAACTGGCTCCTCAACACCGCCGACGACGCCACAGACGAGGTCGTCACCATCAACGAACGCGCCGGATTCCCACTGGACGGCTACGCGGCAATGAAGGAGCTTCGATCCTGGCGTCCGGCGATCTTCCAGACGGTGTCAGCCTTCCTGCACGACCCTGACCCCGACATCCGCCATACCGCTGTCATCGCCGCAGTCGTCCTCCTGGACTCGCCTGCCGCAGTCAACCGACATGGACTGGTCCCCATGGTGACGGAGGCGCTTCAGACCAGCACCAATCAATACCACCGCCGTCTAGCCACCGAGGCTCTCAACGGCCTGTACCGGTAGCGGCACTCCCCGCTACCGGTACAGGCAAAACGGCCGAGGGTAGCGGGTAGCTGCGTGCTGGGAGGGGGCCGGATTTCCGGGGCGTACACGCGGCCGCCGTGTAGGCGCCGACCCCTTGCACATCGCCCGCCACGGTGGCTGGGCCGACGACTCCCCCTGCTCAACTACGTCGAAGACGTCGACTGCTGGAATGCTAACCCGCTCATCGGTGTCGGCCTCTGACAAATCCGGGCCTGCCCCCGGGCAGCCTCGGGATGCGTGCGCGATGTCCTGCGGGGGCCAACGCTCGCGTTGCCGTCGTCACCGCATCAGAGGCGCGACCTCCCCATCTTCCGCGCGACACGCGGGCCAGCCGTGCCGCAAACACGCTCGGCGACGGCGGTCTGCCGCGCCTCAGGCCAACGCTGACCGGCGCCACCAGCTCAGCCATGGTTCTGTCGGTCGCCGATGCCACAATGCAGCGCAATTGACCTTGAGGAGGACAGCGTGGGGACCTGGGACAGCGGACCGTTCGACAACGACACTGCCGCCGACTGGTGCGGCGACCTCGACGACGCCAGCCCCGACGAGCGCCCGACACTGATCCGCGCCACCCTGACCCGGACCGCAGACGAGGACGACTACCTCGACTCCTCCGACGCCTGCGAAGCGATCGCCGCAGCAGCCATCGTCGCCTCGCAGTTGCCTGGAGGCCAACCGATCACCTCCGCGTACGCGCCCGACTTCCTACTCGACGGCGGCAGCCTTCACCTGCCCGAAGACCTAGCGGCACTCGCGGTAGCCGCCATCGACCGGATCATGGCCGACAACTCCGAATGGCACGACCTCTGGCATGACGCCGCCGGCACACACGCCAACGCCGCATTCGACAACATCCGCAGCCTTCGAGCAGTGCTGGCACAACCGCGCAATGGCGAGCAGATCACCGACACTCCCCCACCCCTGTTCTAGGCAGCGAAGAACTCAGCGCTGGGCACCCCCTGTTCCGCGGCGCAGCAGCAGCGACCCACTCGCCCAAAACCTGCTCAGGCAGTCGAAGGCTGCCCACACTTCGAGAAGTCAGCCGAGACGCACCCCGAAACGCGCCCTCCAGATGGCCGCCGACCAGGATAAACAGCTTCGAGATGAAGTCTGGAGTCTCCGGAACTACATGAACCCTAAGTACATGATCACGATGGCAGGTGACCTGCTGCTTTCATGATCGCTCTCGGCGGGCGGCGGTCATCGCGCGGTCGCTGCCCTGCCAGCGTGGCCACACGTTGTCGCACGCCGCCATTGCGGCGCTACTGGTGGTTATCGAGCTTGAGGGTCCTGCCGGAGGGTCACAGCATTGCCGCCCGCTGATCAGCGGCCTTGGCTGTTGGCCTGCGGCGAGCACATCGATCACCACCAGGCCGATCGCGCACGGTGCGCAGCTCCACTCACATTACGAACCCGGACCCATGGCCAGTCGTTAGGTGTTCCGACCTCGAGCAACGCGCGGGTTGTAGGTGCCCTCCAGGAAGGCGATGAATCGCTCGGGATGTTGAACGTACGTCCCGATGGTGCTTGGGGTGTGGTTGCCGGCCGCCACGAGTTCGCGATGGTAGCGATGAAGTTCGTCGCGAAGCTCCGCGGTCGTGTAACTGCGCTCAGTCATGAGGTCATGATGTAGGTACTGGGATAGTCGGCGGCATCGGTCATTTACCCAAAGTCTCCAGCCGAGGTTGAGGTGCGGGTCATGTATGTCCAGTACACACCGGCGGACATGAACCGAGACATGATCACGATGACCGGTAACCTCCTTTTCTTATGATCACACGGGCGGCGACGGACGTCTCCCATCGCCGCCGGACCGACCCGGGCACTACAGTAGCAGCGGTGGGCTGCTTGGGTCGTCAACTCGTACACCACGCGCGCCTGGACATAACCCCGGCCGGTAGCCCTTGGCTGACGCAATACAGCCAAGGGCTACAGCCGGCTTGCGATTCATTGAATGCGAATGGCCTATGCGGCCTCCGCAAGGTGGTGCGCTGGCACTACCTCGCGGTGATCATACTGAAGATCCACGCGAGTGCGGCATGGACCGCACCAGTGACCGCGCCACGTACTACTGCCGCCCACATGAACGTTCGTCGATCGAATGCCGTCTGTTCGCTGCGTTCGGTCATTGTTCCTCCTGGATTCGCTGTGAGGCCTGCCCACCTCCAGAATGAGTGACAGCTGGAGCACCCGATCGATATCTGACACTCATTGCCGATGTCTGACAAGATTTGGCGACTATCGACAGGCGCCCCGGAACAAGCGACCTTGGATCTGACGGTGCCCAACGATCCTGTACGGAGTTTGAGGACTCAGCCGGAAGCCGGCTGGAAGAGCCTTGGATCTTGAATTATTCTGAGTTCTCCAGTGAATATCAGGGTTCTGCCTAGACCCCGACGCCTCCACACGACAAGATCCTTAGGGTTGGTATGAGGGACACATCTGCGCCACAGAGCGATTTGGCACCAGGGCCGCTGCAAGAGCTCACCCTCGCGGTTCAAGCGCTGCATTTGCGAGCAGGAAAACCAGGCGCGCGCCGAATCAGCGATGCAATCGCAGAGGGCGACTACATAGACACGGTCAGCCATGACACGGTCTTGTCGATATTGCATGGCCGTGGCGTTACCCGATGGAGCAAACTTCAATGCGTTGTACAGCAACTGGCACAGTGGTCGATTGATCAGCCCGATCCCGATACGGTTTCACGTCGGATGCACACCCTTTGGGTAGCTGCCGAGCGGGAAAGCCGCCAATCGTCCGAAGGAACCCGATTCAACCCTCGCGTGCCCGCCGAGGTCAACGAGCCGACACTCAGCCGCGCGGCGGCGCGCGGCGCCCTCGATGATCCGCCTAGCGTCCCGGCACCCCGTGGGCCCAGGTCTCCCGGGCACTACCCTAGATTGTTCGACGGAACGGCGGGAGCCAGGAGTCGATGGGCATCAGACGAGATGATGCCGACATCGACAGTCGGCCTGGCAATAATATTTACCGCATATGGAACGCAGGCTGGCGCGAGCTACGTTCTGGACCGCGACCGGATGTTCATCGGGCGCAACCACAGTTGCGACATCGTGCTTGATGACAACACAATCTCTGGCACTCATGCGCAACTCGACTGCGACGAGGGAACGTGGTTCATCAGAGATCTTAATAGTCTTAATGGTACGTACGTTAATAGAGCGCGAGTTCAGCTAGCGCGGCTCTCTCACAATGACCAAATCCATATAGGCAGCATGACGTTCGTGTTTCTGGAACACACGGCGAAACACAGGCAGGATGAAACTCAGCCTAAAAAGCATCAGAGGCGGCGATCCCATGATTGACTTCGTTGGCTCTTTGGATAATTTGAGAGCTGGCCCGATTGCTACCTTGCCGATTCCCTGCTAGACACTACCTCTGCCACACCTCCGGCACCGCCTGCCAACTGGCCGGTACGAAGCGGCAGTCACCGCGAGTTCGTCGTCTTCCGTGGCGCAGCAGCAGAACCAACGCTCGGACTCGCTCAGGCAGTCGAAGGCTGGCTGCTCAACTTCGAGAAGTCGGATCACGATGGCCAGTGAGCTGCGGCTTCCATGATCGCCAAGGCCGGGTGGCGGCGGACAGCGTCAGGTCGTCGCCCGGCTAGTCTGGCCGTGCGGCCTCACATTGGCGGTCTTCGCTCATACCGTCACCTGCCGGCCGTCGCGGCGTATTACCTGGCCGAGGGCCTCATGCAACTCGGCTTCGACCAGGTCCAGGAGGTTGCCGCCGAAGACGCACAGCGACGGCTCCCACGGGTGGCCAAAAGTGCCGAACCGGAAGTCCTCCGCGAGGTAGACGAAGTAGTCGCCGTCGGGATATGGCGACAGCGGCCAGCCTGGTCCGCCGGGTGGGTCGATGTTGTCAGGCCCGACGAGGCTGGGCCAAACGCGGTAGCTGGGATGCTGCCAGTCCAGGCACAGGATCGACCCGTCACCGACCAGCGCGGTGAGCCCGGCGTGCAAGGCCTCGACCAGCCGTGTATAGCCGGGATCATCGTCGAGGCTGCTCAGGCTCCAGGTGACCGACGGAGTGGGCTCGGTGATCGCCGGATAGCGGTGCATGCTGGGCCTGAAGTCGAACTGTGCATAGAAGCGGTCCCACACCGCCGCTTGCTCGGTGCCCAGGTCCTGGTATGCCCTCGTCGCCACCGCCGCACACTACTCGATCAACGGTCAGCGCCCCGACGCGATATCGCTGCTGGCGGCAACTACGAGTGCGCCCGGCGGACGAGCGGCCGGGGGCTCATGATGGCCCGGTGCTGGCGGTCTTCGGCCGCTTTATGCCGATCAGCACGTCCTTGCCTAGGTGTTCCTTGATGAGGTGCACCAGCCGCGGACCGTCGACCAGTTCGATGCGTCCGTGCTCACGGGCCTTCTGCCACCCCCCAGCGGTGAACCACGATGTTGTCACCAGGACGCCGTGTCCGGCCTTTTTCTCCTCCATCGCCCCGGCCAGCTCGCGGATGTGGTTCACGCCAACGACGTCCTTGTACCGCTTCGCTTGAACGATGGTGAGACCGCCGACGAACGGCGTGGGATTGAAGACCACGCCGTCAACGCCGTCGTCCTTGCTTGGCGTCGTCGTCCAACCCTGCATGCCCATCGCCTCGAAAACCTGGCGTACCAGGTGTTCGAATTCACCGGCACTCAGTTGCATCAGGTCGGGTCGCGAGTCGAGCATCGCTACGGCGTCCATGCCCTCGACAAACGCATACTTGCTGCGCTCGAAGTCCAGGATCGGGGTGATCCCCTTGAGCTCGTACGGGTGCTGCGAGACCAGCGCATTCAAGTGCCGCAGGCAGTCCTCCGGATTGACCTGGCGCAGGTTCAACGAGCTGAATCGATCCCTGTCCACGGTCAGGCTGATGAGGCATGGATACACGCTCTGCCCCGTGGCGGGATCAACGGTGTCCACGTGTCCGTTAAAGCCGACCTCCCGCAGCATCTGGTCGGCGTCGAACAGGTCGCGGGTCACCAACAACGCGACCTGCGCGATCGTGGCACGGTAGAGCTCGGCAACTTCCTTCGCCGGCCGCGGTGCCGGTCTGATCTCGTCCTTCGACTGGATGTAGCTGTAGCCCTTGACTACGGGAACGACGTCACGACTCGGCAACTGCAGCTTGACCACAACCTGCTCGGCGTGCGGGCTGTAGATCACTTCGCTGCGGCGCGTGAACGCGGCTGGCAGGGGCATGCGGCGCAGCACTGTCTGCAGGTACTTTTCCACCGCGTCTTTGCGCCTGCTCCGAACGCCCGACGCCAATTCATCGATCGTCCTGTTGTGAGCGTCTGCCGCCTGTTGCTTGGTGGCCAGCAAACCGAGGTGCTCCCGCCTCAGCGCCGCGAGCTGTTCGAGCCGGACATGCTCGCTCTGCTCCCATGACCGCTGGGCTGCCTCGTACTGCCGCTTTGCAGCGAGCTCCCGCTGTTCCTGCCTCGTACGGCCTTCGAGAACTGACTTGATCATTCCTGGACGCGAAGGTGCAAACATCTCCCATGACGGACGCTGCGCCGGCACACCGACTGCGCCCGGCGCGAACGGCGGGTTCTCAGGCGCCTTCTTCAGAGACACGAGATCGACGCGCGCTGAACGCCGCAGACCGACTTCCAGCAGACTCTGCAGGGAAAGCACCCGCTGCTGGACTTCATGGGTCTTGTTGTCCGCCTCGCGGCCTCTGCTCGCAAGGTAATTCTCCCGCTCCGCGCGCTGCGTCGCCTTGGCCGCGTTCTCTGCCGCTCGCTGCTGCCGGGCGGCCTCCTTGGCTTGAGCCTGTTGCCGGCGGTGGTACTCGGCGGCACTTGGCGATCTCTTCGCCATCTACTCCCCCAGACGGACCACCAGGCAAATGGACGGGCCCAGTCATGCTACTGAATGCGAGGGCCTCAGTCGAGAGATCCGTAACGGAGACATGACGATGAGTGACTATGGGATGAACCCGTCCAATCTCGCTCCACCAGCCACGGAAACGTCGTCCCCGGCTCACGTGGCGCACCGTTCCAGCAGGTCAGCGGTGATGGTGAATCCTCGGTGTCGCTGACATGTGAGCGCGACACCAACCGACATCGACAGGAATTCGATCAGGTCCGCGACCCTTCTGGGGGATTGCCTCTAATCGAGCCAATTGATGATTATTTGCTCAATGTAGCGCGAAGCTCTCCCGAAGGGAGCCGCCGCATGGCTGACTCGGTTCAGCCCGGTGGACCAGATCTGCTGGGCTGGTGGATCCGTCAAGCGCACGGTGCAGCCCGGGCGCCGCGCATGAACCGTCGCTCGTCACCTTCGGCCGGCGAACTCCGGTTCGTGTTCTACGGCCGGATCTCCACCACTGGCTTCCAGGACTGGATATCGTCCGCCCGGTGGCAGCGCGACTTCGCCGCGGATCTGATCGAGGGGCGCGGCACGATCGTTGCCGAGTTCTGCGACGTCGGCTGCTCGCGCCGCCTGGAATGGAGCGAACGGCCGCAAGCTGCGCTGCTGCTGGAAGCCATCGCTGACCCGCAACGGCCGTTCGACGCCATCGTGGTCGGCGAGTTCGAGCGAGCCCTCTATGGTGACCAGTTCCTACGCTTGGCGCCGTTGTTCGATCGCTACGGAGTGCAGGTGTGGCTACCGGAGCTCGACAGGCCGGTCGACGTCGACAACGAGCTGCACCTGTCGTTGCTGATGCTGCTGGGCGTGCACTCGCGGCGGGAGGTGCTGCGCTCCCGCTTCCGGGCCAAGGCGGCCATGCAGGCACAGGTCGCGTTGCAGGGCCGACATGTGGGAGGCCGCCCACCTTACGGGTATCAGCTCGTGGATGCCGGCCCCCGCCCGAACGCGAGGCATGCCCGATGGGGTCGCCGTGCGCACCGGCTGGAGCCGGATCCGGTCACCGCGCCGCATGTGCAGTGGATCTTCGTGCAGCGCTTATCGGGCCGTAGTGTCGCCGGCATCGCCCGGGAACTCAATGAGCTGGGCGTTCGGTGTCCGTCTGGTGTCGACCCGGTCCGTAACCCGCACCGCAGTGGCGCGGCCTGGACCCTACGGACCGTGGCGGCGATCCTGGCCAACCCGCGCTATACCGGTCGGCAGGCATGGAACCGGCAGCGCACCGACTATGCTCCGCTGTCGGGAGCCGATGATGTGCTCGGCCGGTCAGAGGCCCGTCGCTGGAACGCGATCCAGCAGTGGGTGATCTCCGAAGACGTCGCGCATCCACCGCTGGTCAGCGAACAGGACTTCGTCGCCGCCCAGCAGGTCAACGCGGTTCCGGAGGGCGCACCCACAGACTCGCTACTCGCTGACCGGCCTGATCAGATGCCACCTGTGTGGCCGGGTCCTGGACGGGCACCGGGTGCATGGCCGGGCCGCGTACCGGTGCCGACATGGTCGACGCAGCAGCAGCCAAGCCGACTCGGGCCTGCCACGCAATGTCTACGTGCACGAGCGCAAAGCCGTCACGGAGGTGGCGGCCCAGCTCGGCCTGCCCGACGATCCCAACACCGTATCCGCCTACCTGCGGGCGCATCAGTTTGTGATCATGTGCGGACTCGGCGGTACCGTCACGATCGAAGACGCGAATCCCCCAGTCGTCCCGACCGCTGCGAACATCCCACACCAGCGCCGAGCAGCAGAAACCCCCACCGAGGCAACCTCGCGTGGGGGTTAACGTGTCCGAGGGGCGAGTTGAACCCTACGTACATGATCAGCATTGCGGCTGAGCTGCGGTTATCCTGAAACGGCGGACCGCAGGCATGCCTGTTGATGATCAACCAGGCTCGCGTTACACGGCGTCGCGCACCCGGTGAGCGAAGCGGGTCACGTTGCATCCGGCGAGGCCGTCGAGAACGTCTTCCACCGTGAACTTGGTGTGCCCGTGTCGCCCGTCGCGTCGGCCTGCTGGTGCAGGATCTGCACGATGCGGCGGGGCGACAGGTCCAGGAGGTCGCACAGGAAGTCGTCGGGGTGCTGTGCTTCGATCGCGTGCGGGTCGAGTGCGTGGACCGGGAAATCGCGCAGATTCGCGGTCACGACGAAGTCCGCGCGGGCTGCCACGGCCGCTGCCAGCACGTGCCGGTCCTTGGGGTGGTTGGTCATCTGGTCCACGAGGTCCTGATGCCCGTCGACCTCCGCCTCGGGGAAGAACGCGCGCATCGCCTGGATCCGCCGGTCCGCAGCGGCCGCGCTGACCGACTGCGGCAGGTTGCGCCGCACCTCGTCCAGGATCTCAGCGGACCACAGGGGCCGGTAGTGCTCGTCTTCCGCGCATCGCAGCAGCGTGTCGGCGAGGACGCTGGGCACCAGCACGCAGGCGTCGAGAACTGCGCTGATCATGCTGCGGCGTCGTCGCTGCCGCGAGCCTTGCCGATCGCCTGGTCGTATACACCCATGTCCACGGCTTCGGCGGTCATCTCGTCGAGCGCTTCGCGCCTTTGGCGGGACCGCTGCTCCTTGTATGCCAGGACGTCGTGTAGTGCGATGCGCCGGCTGGAGTTGGGACGGCTGAACGGCAGGACGCCGTCCTCCATCAGCTTGACCACCGTCGGCCGGCTCACGCCGAGCAGCTGCGCCGCCTCACCCGTGGTCAGCTGGGTGTTCTGCGGCACGACGAGCACGGGCCTGCCCTCGCCCAGGATCGCCACGACCTCAGCGAGCGCCTCACCGACCGCCTGCGGCATGTCGACCGGCGCCTCATCGTCGACGACCAAGCGCAGACGGCGGCCGCGAAGCGCGCGGCGCGCGAAACGACGCAGTTCCGCTGCATCCGGCACAGCCCCACCCATGGGTACTACGGTCACGACGGCCTCCTCCGTCAACCAGCTTACCGCGTTAAAGCGAAAAAAACGCAAGGCGGTCGTCGGGCGATTTCGTGGTGCGGCCGTCGGTCCCACACCGTCCGGATGGTGTGGCGGTTCGCTGTGCCGGTCATGCTGCAATGGCTGGGCATCGACGACGGTCGTGACTTCGACCCGGCCCGGTTCGACGTGGACGAGGCCGACCGGCGACTCGACGCGACGGTGCGCGACCTGTCGAGCGCCGCCTGAGATGCCCGCCCGGCCGGGCCTCCCGCTCGCGTCGCGCGGCACAATGCAATGATGCGGCACGAGACTGCGGTGCGCCGGCTGCGCACCATCACCGACCGGTGCGAGCAGGCCAGCGGCCTGTGGGACGAGCGGTTCATCCTCGGCGCGTACGCTTTCGGCACCGTCCTGAACTCCCGCTCCGATCTGGACGTCGTGCAGGTTGCGTTCGTGCTCGACCTGCCGCCGGACGACCTGACCTGGCAGGCGCTGCCCCCGTCGTGCGTGGGCCTGGCCCGCCTCCTCGACCTCGACAAGACGCCGGTCGAGTGGCACCTGAGGCCGTCCGTGTGGCCGGTGTCCAACCACGTCATCCGCCGGCCGTTGCGTATCTGGTCCGCCGACGGACCGGATGTCGCCGCCCTGGACGCGCTCGGCCGCGGCGACGCTGAGCCGCTGCGCCTGCCGGAGCCCGACGATGCCACAGCCCGCGAGCAGCTGGCCGCCGAGTTGGCGGCGAGCCTCGCCCACCTGCACCGGGTGGAGCAACGCTACTGGGAGCCCGACTGGCGCAGAGAGCACCGCGGCTCAGGACTGCATCCAGAGGACCATCTCTGGCGGGCGGTCCACGGTCACCTCGACCTGCTGGCCGCCGACCGGGAGCTGCGCGGCCACGCCGCCTGACGCACGGAAGCCGCCAGCCGTCAAGCGGTTGCAGCACTCAGGACGGCCGCCAGTTCACGGTCGGGACTGATGTTGCGGCCGTATAGCGGACTGCACGGCGTCGTCGCCAGCCGTAACGCCAGGCCCAGCAGGTCAGGATGCGGCTCCGCACGGTAGATCTCGGCCAGCCGAGCAAACTCGACCATGACACCCACGACGCTGCGATTCACGGTCACACCGAGCCGACAGTCCCGCATCCGGCCTACTTCCGCATCAACGAACGCCTGCGGCGCTCGGTGCGCGCGCAGGACGGTGGCGACCTCATCGGCAACCCGTACCGGGAGCGTGGCAGCGGGTGCCAGCGGCATCAGGACCGGCAGCAGCGTCGACTCGTTGACCAGCGGCACAACCCGGGGGCGCCAAAACAGCGCCGTGGCGTACCACTGACCCAGCAACGTGCTGCCACGCTCACCGTCACCGGCGGATGGACGGCCGACGAGCTTGAGCAACTTCGCTGTCGCGCGCACAATGAGCACCCAGCCATTCTCCTCCAACTCGGTGAACCGGACGGCCAGCAGCGGCCCGCCAACCTGCAAGTCGCCAAGCACTGTCAGAAGACGGGTTCACGCCCCGAATCCGACCACACCAACCCCGATGGCAGCTCTCGGCCGTCACGTCGTCGCCTGGATCGCAGGTCAAGCCGTCGGCGAAGGGCACAAGCAGGGCACTCCAGCGAGTGAACTGGCAGCCTTTGCGGTCATCGCCCGCATGCCGTGCGGTCTACCTCCCAGAAGTACAGACGACTGTAGGGCGGTCCGGATGGCAGGCAACGAAACTCTCCAGCAGGAAGCACTCGGCACGTGGGTTCGTACCCATGGCGAGCGCCTCCCTCGTCAGCGCGGCCACCGTCAGGGCGTCCCTGTCCGGCGACGGTTCGCGTTCTACGGGCGGATCTCCACCGACGGCTACCAGGCTCCGGACTCGTCGCACGAATGGCAGAGACGCGCGGCGGTGGAGTTCCTCGCCGACCGCGGGGTGATCGTCGCCGAGTACTTCGACATAGGCCACTCGCGGCTGGAAGAGTGGCCCGACCGACCACAGGCCGCCGCGCTGCTGGCAGCAGTCGTCGACCCGCATCGCGGGTTCGAGGCGATCGTGGTCGGCGAGTATGAGCGCGCCTTCTGCGGCAGCCAGCTGCTGCGGCTCATGCCGCTGCTCGAACGGCACGGCGTGCAGCTGTGGCTACCCGAACTCGACGGCCCGTTCCGCACCACTGACGTCGAGCATCGCGCCACCATCCGGGCACTGGGCGCGTACTCCTGCCGGGAAATCCTGCGGGCGCGGTTCCGCACCAGCTCGGCGATGCACGCCCAGGCCCGCCTACAAGGCCGAAACCTCGGCGGCCGACCGCCATGCGGCTACGGGCTCGTCGACGCCGGACCAGACCCCAACGTCGTGCACGCCGAGTGGGATTCCGCATCGGTTGACAACCCGGCCAGGACTATAGATCACCCGCATTCGATGACCTCTGATGGTCAGCGGACCTCGAGTTCGTAGAGCGAGTATCCGTACTGGCTGTTGCGCGCTGTGCCGACCATTCGCACATACCGGGCAGTCCTACCTCCGACTGGGATGGTGACGGTGCCACCGCTGCCCCGGTCGGTCGAGTAGGCGGTAGACCACATCGAGCCGTCGCGCGACAACTCCACTCGGTACGCCGTGGCGTGCGCGGCCTCCCAGCTCAGCCGGACTTCGGTCACCGTCCAGTAGCCGCCGAGATCGATCGAGATCCACTGCGGGTCCGTCCCGAACGCGCTGCCCCACCGGGACAGGGGGTCTCCGTCGACGGCGAAGGCAGCCGCCCAGGGTTCGCTCTCGATGCTGGACGCCTGCGCTGGACGCCTCAGCGCGAGGTTGCGGCGCGTCGGGTTCGGCTGGCCGTCTGCGGCAGGCGATGCCGGTTCACCCGACGCAACTGGGCTTCGATCGACCACTGAAAGGCTCGGTGCCGGCCGGGCCGCCGAGGGCGTCACCCGGCTGGTGGGCCCGGCGGCGGGTGTCGGTGTGCTGCCCGAGGTGGCGGTGGCTTGCGGCGTCGTGGCAGCTGCCGTGCCCGCCGACGGCGTGTCATGGGTGCCCGCCTCGCTCGGCGACAGCGCCGACCCGATGCCCACGCCGAGCGCGACCAGTACGGTGGCTGCGCCGGTGAGCAGCGGCGTGCGCCTGCGGCGTCGATGCACGGCGATCCGGGCTCCGGGCGGTTCGGTCGTGGCGGTGGGCGAGACCGGGCTGGTCCCTTCGCTCAGGCCAGGTGTGGTGTCGCGGGTAGCGGGGACCGGCGTGGGCGGTGCGGCGAGTCCGGTCCTGGTCCGCGCAGACCTTGCCAGCGCGGGCAGGGCGGACCGAGCGGGCGGGCCGTCTGGCCGGGTGCCGGCGTTCATGCTGTTGAGCGCGCGGCGTAGCAGCGCTGATGCCTGTGCCTGGTTGATGCGTTCGGCAGGGTTGCTGCGCAATAGGCCGTCCAGGGCGGGAGCCAGTGCGCCGGCTTGCACGGGTCGCGGTGGTGGCTGGCTCGTCAGCGCGGCGATCGCCGCGGCGGGCGTGGGGCCGTCGTACACCGGTCGTCCTTCAACCGCGGTGTACAGCGTCGCGCCGAGCGCCCACAGGTCTGCGGCCTGGTCTCCCCCATTGCCGTCGACGTGTTCGGGCACGAGGCCGAAGTCGGTGAGCAGCACCCTGCCGTCGGCGGCGACGAGCACGTTGGAAGGTTTGACGTCACGGTGTGTGATGCCGACCCGGTGGGCCGCGGACAGCGCGCCCAGCAGGGCCAGGCCGATGGCAGCAGCCTCCTGCGGCGGCATCGGTCCGGCGTCGGCGAGCACCTCGTGCAGCGACTGCGCCGGCACGAGTTCCATGACGATCCAGGGTCTGCTGTCGGCGGTCAGGACGTCGAGTACGCGGATGACGTTCGGGTGGTCGAGCTGTGCGACTGACCGTGTCTCCCGCAGGATACGTTCGCAGGACGCGGCCTGTTCTTCGCCCCTGGGGTCCGACGGCGCCGAAAGTTCTTTGACCGCGACGAAACGCTGCAGCTGCTCGTCCCTGGCACGCCAGACGCGTCCCTGACGGCCCTGGCCGATGACTTCGAGAAGCCGGTAGCGGTCGGCGAGCAGTTTTGGTAATGAGTCGGGCACCAGACGGAGCTTACCGGCAGGCTTTGCTCGTACATGCGCTGTTCTTGGCGATGTCGCTCATTTGTGGACATGATCACATCGTGCGTCAACCGTGGCGGAACGCGGGAGGAACAGCGTTTCAGCGGGCCTACTGTGGACCCGGAACCGGCGACCGCAGCGCGGCGAAACGTCAAGTGGCACAGCCGCAGACGGCGGGCACGCCACTTCGTCGGGACTGGTGTGTGGCACCTGCGCCGTGTGGCCAATACGATCTGGCGGGCGCTCGGGCAACGATCAACGGAAGAATTTTCGATGAGGCGAAAGGACCCCCGGGTCTGGATGGTCGGCGCGGCGGCCAGCACGGTTGCGGGAATCGCTGTGCTGGCCGTACTCGTGAAGACCGACGGCGAGCAGCCGACCACCCCGCCGGGGCTGGCCGCCGCTGTGCCGGTGAGCGGCGTGCCGGCGGTGGCCGTCGCCCCGTCACCGGTCTTGCAGACGCCTTCCGCGCGCGTCACTGCCGTCGCGTCGCTGCGGCCGTCGGGCACACCGAGCCCGCGTCCCGCGGCTTCCGCCCGGCTCGCCGCCAGGGCCGGGCTTGCCGGCCCGAAACTCAAGGACGTCGCGATGCAGTTGGTGTCCAGTGCGACCTGCTGGAGTTCCCGCCGCTGGATCCCGAGGCCGACGATGCCGGCGAAGTCCTCGCCGAGGTCGATGGCGCCGTCGAAGCCCTCGCCCCCGCCGAGCGGGCCACGGACGCTGTCCGGGAGCGGTGGGCGAACTTCGGCGTCGCCGCTGAGGACTACTTCGATTACGTGCGGTCCGGTCGGCTGCCTGATCCGCTCACCAGGAGGCCGCGACCGACGTGGTGCGCACGCTCCTTGCCACCGGTGGCGGCGACGAGCGAACGGTCTGCTGGTGGTTGGACGGCCTCGCGCGTCGTACCGGGCCCGTGCTCACCCGGTCGTAGCAACTGATCTTGTGTGTCGTTGGTCCTCTCGGCGAGGGATCGTCGAGAGGACGGTGGAGTGTGGCTGACCGGCAGCCGTTGCGCGACAGGTGAGGCTGGGCAGGTGGCTGGCGGCTTGTGCCGCCAGCCACCTGCGACGTCGTTCCCAGCCTCGACGTCGTCAGACGGCGTCTGCGCTCATGTCTGCCACCTACGCCGGTTCGAGAACTTGGCGGTGAAATGCGTGTGCAAGTCGTCGTCCATGGCCATGTACTGGCCGACAGCCAGGACGCGCTGCTCGCCGATGGCATCCGCTACTTCCCGGCTGAGGCGGTGGCCTGGCACCACCTGCGGCCAAGCGGTCGGCGCAGCGTCTGCCCTTACAAAGGCGTCGCTGAGTACTACACGGCGGACGTCGGCGTGCAGCTATGCCGCGATGCAGCCTGGGTGTACCGGTGGACGTGGCCCTGGTCCGACCGGCTTCGGCACCGGGTGGCGTTCTGCCCCGACCTCGTCGTCGAGTCCGCATCATGACCAGCCCAATGACGCCGTCGAAGAAGAACCTGTTGGAGGAGGTGACCGGCAGTGAGCGGTGAACCCGCGGTGGCGTTCCTGGTGAGCCGGGAAGGCATCGAACAAGTAGAGCTGACCGAGCCCTGGCGGGCGGTCGAGCAGGTCGGCGCGACCCCGCGGCTGCTGTCGCCCGAGCCTGGCAAAGTCCAGGCCTACCGACACCTCGAGCCGGCCGACACGTTCGCCGTCGATGAGGTCGCCGACGACGCCGATCCAGCCGCGTTCGCGGCACTAGTACTGCCCGGTGGGGTCGCCAACGGCGACCTGCTGCGCTGGCAGGAACCGGCCCGCGAGTTCGTCCGCGGCTTCCTGGCCACCGGCGGACCGGTCGCGGTCATCTGCCACGGCGGCTGGATCCTCATCGACGTAAACGCGGTCTCCGGACGCACGATCACCTCGTGGCCCAGCATGGCCGCCGACTTCCGCAACGCTGGAGCCGAATGGACCGACCAGGAACTGGCCGTGTGCACCAACGGCCTGTTCCCACTCATCAGCAGCCGCAAGCCCGACGACCTGCCCGCCTTCTGCACCCAACTCGTCGCTTCACTACCACGTTGACGCGCCAACAAAAGCCGATCATGCAGCGAGGCTGGACGAGCAGGGACCAGCCCAGCCAGCAAGACTCGTGCTGACGCGCCAGCGGCGAGCTGACGCAGGCGTCGGCCCTGGCCAGCTGCAGTGTGCCGCTACCACCGGCACCCCGCACGTACACCATCCAGCCCACACGTAGCAGCGCGGGCTCACGCTGCTGTCCAGCAGTACGCCGTCGGTCACATCGTCATCGCTGCGGTATCCCAACGTTGAACATGTACGGCGCTCATCACGCCTGCTGCCGAGCGATAGGGCCACTTCTCATGATCACCTCTGATATCAGCGCCCAGGCGACCGCGTTTCTGGCCGAGCACACGGCTACATTTCACGCTGCGGTTGCCGACGCGACCGCGGCTGCTGGCGCAGGGCGGCTTCGGGAGGTGTCGCTGGCCGCCGAGCGGCTGCGTGACGGCGGCCAGTACCTGTTCATGGCAGTCCTGGAGGACGCGCTGGCCGCGGGGATGGACTGGTGGGCACTGGGCGACATGGTCTCACTGCACCCGCAGGCAGCGTGGGAGCAGTACGGCAAGAACCGCACGGCGCCTGCCGCCGCCCCTGCGCGTCAGCGTCCGCACCTGGCGATCAAGCTGACCGCCGGCCTTTCCGGAGTCCACGAGCACTCCGCAGAATACGGCCCTGACATCGCCGACCTGGGCACGCCGTGCAGCTTCGCGTTCGACCCGACCGTTGACCGGATCCGCCGGGCCGCCCAGACGTTGGGCGAAGACGTGTGGATCGCGGTGAACCTGCCCGACCGTGCCCGTCCGGCGGCCGAGCCGATCGACGGCGTCGATGCGGTCAAGCAGTGGATCTCGGTGCTGACCGACGATGACGACGTGGCCTGGCTGCGCGAAGTCCTGGACGTATACGCCGTGCAGTATGACAGCGACGAAGATCTACCCGTCGGCTGACCCCGGTAACCGATCCGGTTCATCAGGAGCCAGCCCGCGGCAGCGGCACCGGGTTTGCGGGGCGCTCACCACATACTCGACGTTCAGTTACGAGACTGTGCGGCTCATCCAGGACGGCTTCCGCCGGCTGGCACTGCTCAACGTCGTCGGCAGCGTCGCCACGGGCCTCGCCGGCGGAATGCTGGGCTTCGTGCTGGCCCGTACCCTCTTCGGTTGACCCGTGGCCCACCGTTGGCGGCCAGGTCGACACGGGCCTGAAACACCAGACGTGTCCCAGGCCCTGCCGACCGTGTCAGCGCTGCCGGGTGACCGTCTTGTGCTCGACGTATCCCGTCAGGCCGACCGCGCCGTACTCACGGCCCAGGCCGCTGGCCTTGTAGCCGCCAAACGGTCCGTCGAAGCTCATGGGCGAGCCGTTGAGGGTGACAGTGCCCGTGCGCAACCTGCGGGCGACGCTCATGGCTCGATCGGCGTCGGCTGACCAGACACCTCCCGACAGACCGTAGTCGCTGTCGTTGGCGATGTTCACGGCGTCGTCCTCGTCGTCGTAGGCGATCACGACCAGAACCGGGCCGAAGATCTCCTCCCGCGCGATACGCATGCCATTGTCGACGTCGGCGAACACGGTGGGTGTGACGTAGTTGCCGCTTTCCAGGCCCGGCGGCACCTCGGGGCCGCCGGTCACCAGCCGGGCGCCTTCCTCAATGCCCAGCTTGATGTAATCGATCACACGCTGCTGCTGGTCCCGGCGGATCATAGGGCCGATGAACGTATCCGGCGCCGACGGGTCGCCGACCCGCAGCGACTCCACCATCTCCTTGAGCGCCGCGACGACCTCGTCATAGTGGCTGCGCGGTGCCAGGATCCGGGTCTGCAGGATGCAGGCCTCACCGTTGTTGCCCAGCGCGCCGAAACGTAGCCCCTGCATCACGTCCGCCAGGTCCGCGTCATCCAGGATGATCGCGGCGGACTTTCCGCCCAGCTCCAGGCTGACCCGCTTGAGCCGCTCACCGGCGATCGAAGCGATGCGGCGACCCGCCCGAGTCGAGCCCGTGAACGAAATCTTGTCGACGTCCGGATGCGAGACCAGGTACTCGCTGGTCTCCCGGTCCGCCGGCAGGACGCTGAGCACCCCGTCGGGAAGACCGGCCTCGTGGAAGAGGTCCGCCAGCAGCGCCATGCTCAGGGAGTTCTCCGGGGATACCTTCAGCACCACCGTGTTGCCCGCAAGCAGGGCGGGGGCCAGCTTGGCCATCGCCGCGGAGAACGGCGAGTTCCACGGGATGACCGCGGCGACCACACCGATCGGCTCACGCCTGACGATGGTGTCGAAGGCGACCGACTCATCCGACGGGTCGACGACCGTCTCCCAGCCGAACTCCTCGGCGGCCTTGAGGTAGGCGTTGGCCTGCCGGGTCAGGAACGGCTGACCGGCCCTGGTGAACCAGCCCGCCGATCCGTTCTCGGCGGAGATCGCCGCGGCGACCTCGTCGGCGCGGGCCTCGCGCAGTTTGTTGAACCGCCGGATCACTTCCTGGCGCTGCCCGGGGTCGGTGCGCGGCCACGGACCGCTGTCGAACGCCAGGCGGGCGGCGGCAACGGCCGCGTCCACGTCGGCGTCGGCCGCCTGGGCTGCCAGGCCCAGCACGGACTGGTCGTGCGGCGAGCGGATCTCCAACAGGTCGACGTTGCTGGGCGTTACCCAGGCACCGCCGATGTACAGCTTGTCACGAACGATCATCAGGGGCTTCCTTCTTGCATGATTTGACGGCAGGTGCGCAGCAGGCGCACCGCCAGCGGAGCGGAGAGGGTCAGAGGAGAGGGCCCAGAAAGGTCAGGGACGTACCAGCCGCGCGACCGGGGTGTGGGCGAAGTCGCCGAGTCCGTCAAGGTCCGTGGACAGACTCACGTCACGCCATACGGCGTCTTCGGCCGCGCGGGCGTGGGCGATCAGCGGTGCGAGCCAGGCTGCGTCGGACCCCAGGAGCAGGCGCACGGGAGGGTTCGGTTCCGTGACGACCCGCAGGATCACCTGCGCCATCTTCAGCGGGTCACCGCGCTGTACGTCCGGGTTTTCGTTGTAGGTCCGGACGAAGGTCCCAACCGTGGTGTCGTACTCGTCGTGTAGCTCTGGCATGGGTATCGGTGTGGCCGCCCACGGCGTGCGGATGCCGCCTGGCTCGACCAGCGTGGCCCGGACGCCGAGAGGCTGGACTTCTCGAGCGAGGATCTCGGTGAAGCCGCCCAGCGCCCACTTGGCGGACTGGTACGCCGCGAGCCCTGGCTGGGCGCGCCGGCCACCGATCGTCGAGACGTTCACGATGTGGCCGGAGCGCTGCGCGCGCATCACGGACAGCGCGGCCCGCACCATGTTGACCACACCGAAGAAGTTGACGTCCATACTGGCGCGGAACGCCTCGTCGGGCATGTCCTCGATCGATCCGACAGGCCGCCGGCCCACACTATTGATCAGGACATCCAGGCCGCCGAACTCGTCGACTGCCCACTGCACCGCCGCTCGGGCGGAATCACCCGAGGTCACGTCGAGCGCGCGCACTCGCAATCGGGCATCGTGCCCGGAAGACATGGCCACAACCGGAGGTTCCAGATCGGCCGCCAGCACGTTGTGTCCGGCGGCCAGAGCGGCCGCGACCAACTGCTGACCCAAACCACCAGCAGCTCCGGCTATCAATAGGGTCTTCGTCATCGGTCACTCACACTCCATCCGGGTCGGCTCTGCGGCCGCTGCCGGCTGCGTCGCGGTCCTTGCGAGCACGCGACGCGGCCCAGCCTGCGGAGCCGGACCGGCCGCGACGGCGGACGGGCACGTTCAGGCCCCGGCCGGATGGTCCGTGGACCGGCTGACCGCAGCCCACTTCGTGGCCTCAGCGATCCGCGCCTGCTCGGCGTTCAGGGCGATCTCCAGAGCGTCGCTGCCCAGCAACAGTCGGCGCGGAGGCTCGGGCTCGCCGACAACGTCGATGATGGCTTTGGCCATGCGTGCGGGGTCGCCGGGCTCGTTGCCGCTGTAGGCGGCGAAGCGCTCGAGCCACAGCCCGACGGTCGGGGCGTAGTCGGGATTCATGCTCCCGGAGGCGCTCGCAGCACCAGCGGCCCAGCCCGTGCGGATGCCCCCGGGTTCGACAATGATCACCTTGATCCCCAGCGGGGCAACCTCGCTTGCCAGCGCCTCGGAGAAGCCCTCGACGCCGAACTTGGCCGTCTGGTAGGCGCTGAGTCCGGGTGTGCCGCCGACCCGGCCTCCGATGGATGAGACCTGCACGATGTGGCCGGAGCGCTGACGGCGCAGGACGGGCAGCGCCGCCCGCGTCACGTTGATCACCCCGTACAGATTTGCATCGATCTGTGCCCGGAACTCGTCCTCCGGGAAGTCCTCAACCGAGTTGCTGGTCGCGTAGCCGGCGTTGTTGACCACCACGTCGAGCGCGCCGAACCGATCGACCACCGCTGCGACCGCTTCCCGGGCCGAGGCGGGCGACGTCACGTCCAACTGCAGGGCCTGAAGCCTGTCGGGAAAGGCCTGCTGCAGTTCATCCAGTGTCTGCGGCTGCCGGGATGCCACTGCTACGCGGTCGCCCGCGTTCAGCGCTGCCACCGCCAAGGCCTTGCCCAGACCCTGCGAACCACCGGTGATAAGCCACGTTTTCATACCACTTCTCCGATTTTTGTGATCGCTCCCCGAGTCCGATCTTGAAGGGGTCACCGGGAAGCAGGACTTAAATGCAACACCAACGTAGCACTTCTGGCCTAAGGTGCAGCGTGATTGACGTCATCAAGGGCTTGAGTGCCACCTGGTGGTAGCATCTGCGCATCATGAGAGCCGATGCCGCCCGCAATCTCGCCGTGGTGCTGCGCACCGGCGCCCGACTACTGGCCCAGGACCCTAGGACCTCGCTGGCCGCCATCGCGACTGCGGCAGACGTGGACCGCACCACGCTGCATCGCCATTTCGCTACACGCAAGGCCCTACTCAGCGCAGTCTTCCAGGCGAAACTCGACTCGTCAGAGAAAGTCCTCGACGAAGCCCGGCTGACAGCGGCACCCGTGGCGGTCGCACTGCACCGCTACGTGGAAGGCATCATCCCGGTCAGCCGCGAATGGCCGGTCGACACACGGCACATGATGCAGCAGGACCCGGCCGCCAGCGTCAGGCGTGACCAGCTCAGCGCACGGGTGGACGCGTTCGTCCAGCGCGCGGCCGACGAAGGTCATCTGCGGAGCGACATCCCGCTGTCCTGGGCGAGAGCAGTGCTTGATCAACTGGTGGACACCGGCGCTCACCGGTTTCCGGAGATCGACGCCGCTCAGGCGGCGGACCTGGTCGTCGACACCTTCCTCAACGGGCTCGGCAACCGCTGAGTGCCCGACTGGTGATCTCGATCCGGCCGCGATCGACGCGATCTCCTCGCTACCGGCGGCGTCCGGCATCCGTGGAAGGTGCGAGCACGGATGCCCGATCGGAGTAGTCATCATCTGCCGTCGCGAACCGCTACGTGCTCGCACCTTCACCTGCGCAGGCGACAACCGTGCAGAACATCAGCGCCAAGTGCCTGCCAGTCGACGGCATCAAGCGCACGTACCCGCTGGCGGGGCTGCTGCGATGCGCCTTCTGCGGTCGCAGCATGGAATCCCAGTTCAGCCATAACAACGTCGCCTACCGCTGCCGCCACGGCCACACCAGCGCCCAGACTACCGCCATGCGCCAGGCCAGGAACCTCTACCTGCGTGAGGACGTCATCCTCGGCCGGATCTTCGCCCAGCTGAAAACCATCACCAGCCGGGATCCCCGCATCGTGGAAGAGATCACGAAGCTCCAGCAGAACCGGAACGTCCCCGACCTGACCAGGTTCCTGGGCACCTACGGCATCACGGTCGAATGCCGTGCGACGTGCATCTCGCTCGAACCCGATCAAGAGAAGTCGATCACCGCTAGAGCGCTCGCCAACGGCTCAAGACGAGGGTCGGGGATCCCCCGACAACGGACCCAGCAGCAGAAACACAAGCGAGGCATCGTCAATGACTGATGCCTCGCGGGGACTTGCGTGTCCGAGGGGGGACTTGAACCCCCACAGAAAGCACCCGTGCGTAGCACGGGTGTTCATGTGCCAGACGCTACCTCAAGATCGCCACAGGCGTCAACTTACGTGACCGCTGTTCCCCCTGAGGTGCACAGACGGTAGCACGGGACCCAGCTCTGGTTCACCCCTAGGGTCCAAGTACCGGATATCTTATTTGATCTTCGGTCGACGCAGCCTCGGAAGCCTGGGCAGCTCTTGATCACGGCGGCACGGCCGCGACGCTAGGTTCGCACATCACGCCGCGTTACCGGCCAACGCCCCTTCACGGACCTCCGCGACACGGGAAGGCGCCGTCGGATGCTGAATGCATCTCCGCCTCGATCTGAGACCTGCAGTGACACCCCGCCTGCCGGACCGCGGCGATCGAGCATCCCAGCCTCGGCGCATGGCCGGCTGCCGAACTCGCAACCTCCCGTGTCCGCCCATCAGGCCGATCAACTGCGTCCAAGCACGGCCGTCGCGACCACGTCAACTACCGCGAGAACACGCGAACACGACGAACAGGTCCAGCGATATCGGTGAAGATGCTCGGCGTCAGCAACCAGGTAACGCTGATGGTCTAGGTGTTCAGTGGACAAGCGGTCCAGCGCGCTCCAGAACGGCGGTAATGCGAAACGTTCCGCAGTGATCGTGACATGCGGAGCATGAGCATCTGCGGGCTGGAGGTCGTCGGGCCGACTCACAGCAACATTGTCTCGCTGGGCGCTGCGGTCGTGATGCCACTCGCCGACTCGGCCCTGAGCCCTGCGCGATCTTGTTGGCTGGCCCAGGCGGGTGCCCGTCACATTTGGCCACTTCGCCGGATGGGTGTGCGTGGTCGCCACCATACGCATTCGGAGCCACTAGGTCGTCAGCCGCGTGGCCTCGGGTTGGCCCGGGACACAAATCAAACGGCATAGCCTAACTAGAGGTGCAATCATCGACCGGTGCTTGTTACGCCGACACGGAACGTCGATAGGCTTCGGCTGCGAAAAGAGTTTGACCTGCTGGAGATCGCAGTGTCGAACTTGCGTGGAACGCCCGGCCCCGGCCACCTGCGCCTTACGGCCTACCTGCAATGGGTAGCCACCACCGCCCGGCAGCTACGCCCCATCATCCGAACGGATGATATCGACCGACTCCTGTTCACCCAGCACTACAAGGCTCTGCTGGAGCTGGCCGGCACCAAGGTGCCGCTGACCGAACAAGGAATCGTGAACGATCTTCTGGCGCTGGAACTCGACGCCCTGGAAACCTCGATCCGGAACGCGGCCGATGCGGTCGCCCGACTGATCGAACGCTGGCTCGATCCGGCAGTATTCATCGCCTGCGACGCTAATTTTTTCCTGCATCACGGCAGAGAACTAGGGTTCATAAACTTCCATGACATGATCAAGGAAGCTGGCGGATACACCGACCTAGTCGGCAATCAGAACAGGGTAAACCTTCTCGTGCCAAGCAGAGTGATCTATGAGCTGGATAAGGGCAAGACGCACAGCAACAAAGAAGTGCGGAAAAAGGCTCGTCGCGCCCTGATTACCATCGATGACTGGTTTGAGGATCCACAGAAGGTCCACTGGGAAGAGCCGCGCAAGACTACATCACCCTGGCCCGACGTCTTCTCTGCCGAGCTTCTGCTCGACCCTATTGGCCACCTACCGATGCCCAGCCCCGACGACGAGATCATTGATCGGATACTGGCGGTCGAACCATTCGCAGCTCGACGCGTCACGCTTATCACGTACGACACCAACATGGCGACCCGGGCACGTGCCACAGGACTCAAGGTCATCAAGCTAAAGCACTTACCAGAGGACGCCGCCTAAGTGCCGGGTCAAAGGAAACACACGCGATGATGTCGTCCGAGTGGCCCGTCCACCGAGCGTCAGAGCTCGGCGATGGGCTGCTGAGTGGGTCGGCTCGCCCTATATGACAACCGTGCGCCAACACTCGGGCGCCAACTTCGCGGCCAACCTTGCACGTGGCTGCCGCGTCCCGGCCAGCTGGCCGGGACGCGGTGACTCGCTGACGGCCGCTCACTTCTCGGGCTGAGCAGCAGCGACCGCGACCTGGCTGGCTAGACCGAGTACTGCCGTGGTGTTGGGCGGTTGCCCGGCACGACACCTACGACGATGAACCGGTCGACTGCAGAACCGGAGGGCCGGTGGGTCGCTACCCACGCCAGTTCTGATAGATGTTTGACGCCGTCCGGCTTGGGCGTGAGATCCAGGACGACCAATTGGCCGAGCTGGGCGTTCGTGCCCGAGTACTCGGCGGCTTGCGTAAGGTACGACGCCTCCAGCGCGGCTCTGGAGGAGTCGGAGGTCTCTCGTTTGACTTCGAGGAAGAAGCGGACCGTGCCGAACCCTACCTGGATATCGACTCGGCCGGTTGCGACGTTGGGGACCTCGACTTGGATGCGGCCACCCAGTTTGCCTCGGCGCAGCCAGTCAGCGTAGTCGCTTTGCAGTTTCGCTTCGCCGGGCGGTGTCCCGGTGAACGTCCTCAGATACCCGAGGGAACCGCTTCTCTGAAGGTCGTGGCGCGCCTCGAGGAAGGTGACCAGTTCCCAGGTGAGCGCGTCGAAGTATGCTCGCACTTCCCCGCTGTAGGCTTCGCACCCCTCAAGGCCTGATCGGATGGCGCCGAACAGCTCGCTGACTACAGGGGTGGAGGCGCTCTCGATCAAGAACCGGTGCGCGAGGCCCTCCACGAGATCGAGGTTGGGTGCGTCGAGCGACTTCGCCAGGCCCATGGCCTTCTGCTCGCCGAGCAAACGAAGTGTTGCAGGAGCTCTGGTTATGAGCCGGGCGCGGGCCAGTGAATCGGCCTCCGAGCTGTCGCCAGGTTCGCGGCCGGCTTGGGAACTTCCAGGCTTGATGATCATCGCCTGGACTCGGTGTTGAGTGCCTTCAGCTGTGCGGCAGGTATCAGGGGCTCATCGGCATCGCGGGCCGACTCGAAGGCGCGGTTCAGTGTGGCGATGAACGCCTGCTGGGTGACGATCCGTTCCTCGACGACTGGCTGGATCAGGACGTCGAATCCCGATGCCTCCGACAAGCCCGGGACCGGCACATATCCTCGGTCCAGGCGCCATGCCCGCAGAACCGCGTCAAGTGCGGGCCATGCGTCCAGCCACGCGGTCTCGCTCAGGTACTCGTCTGCAGAATGAAGAATGATCAAAAGGCTGCCCCAGGCCCGTTCTGCGTCACGCCGCGGCCGTCGCCAAGCCGGCTGGTAGAAACCGCTCAGCCAGGCCTCTCTGCGGTTGAGGAGCCGGGCGATCTCTTCGCGGGAGGCCGCCAACAGGCCGCTGTCTGCTCGGGTGAAGGCGAGCACGGCATCGATTCCGGCGGCATACAGTGCGGCATCGTCACGAGCCTCTTCAGCGGCCGCTGCGTTGCCCATCTGCTCACGCGCGCTCAGCAGCAACTCGAAGGCTGAGGCGTCGTGTGCGGCTGCGGTCTGCCGCAGCAGGTCCAAGCCGTGCTCGAAGGTCGCGTCTGCTGCGGCATCGGGCAGGTGCTTGAGGCTGATGAGCGATTGCCGGATCGTCTGACTGATCGACGGGTCGTCGGCCCAGCGGTCAAGTGCAGCACCCAGCAGGCGAGGGAGTCGTTCTGCGTAGTCGGAGTCGAGATCTTCTGCGTCGTTGAACTCCAGCGCGCCGAGCACTTTCAGGGGTCGGGCCTGGCTGGCCATCGCCAGTCGGAGCGCGCCCTCGATGTGCCCGGCAGCGATCAACGGGCGGGTCGTCAGGCTGTTGGCATGCCCGGCGAGCATCGCGTCACACAGCTGCTGTCCGAACAGCTTGACGAAGTGGCCGCTGTCTAGGAGGGCGTCGGTGGCCTCCATCAGTGCGAGCAGGCTCGACTGCTGGGTGATGCCGGCCAGTACCGATCGAAGCAGGTCCGGCTCTAGGCTGCCAGTCGTTTCGACTGTCTGAACGCTCGCCCGACATGCGAACGGGGCGAGGGGCCCCGAGGCCGCGGCCAGCAGTTCGCTGGCGTCATCGGGTAGCTGGAGGTCGGCTAGAAGCTCGTGTAGTGGGGGTATGGAGTCGGAGCTGGCGGCATCGGCGAGCCGCTGCTCCAACGCGTTCACTGGGTCCCCTTCCGAGCCGCTTTCCAGCGTTCAGACGAATTGTACCGATTCTGTGGTAGCCAATGCCGACGCGAAGATCACCACAATGGGCCGCCCGGTTCTGCGGGCGCGAAGATCTTGTCATCATCGAGGACGCGCCGCACCAGCGGTTCGTCCACAGTTGTCACCAAGATCTGCAAGCCCGGGGTCTCCTGGGTGAGCTCACTGAGCGCCGAGAACAGCGCGCTCGCATCGATGTCCTGGACTTCCTCCGCTTTGGGACTGTCGATCATGAGCAGTCCGGGGTGGGTGGCGATACCGAACTTGTTGCCGACTCGCAGTAGTGCGATGGCGACGGCGATGCGAAGGCGTAGCCGCTCCCCCGGGCTTTGGTATTTGAAGTACTCCGGCGGGCCGCCCGGCTTGATGATCTTCAGCCTCGCCCCGCGGTCGATCTTCACCTCGCTGAGATCCTTGATGCCGAAGCGCTTGGCAAGATCGAGGATCTCCGCGTTGAGGGCTTCGAACAGGCTCCGTGATGCCTCGACTCCATCGGCTTCGAGGATCTTTGCTGCCGAATCAAGGACCGCATCGATGTCGTCGCGCGGTGAGTCCGCGACCAGGGTCGGCAGCGTCAGCGCGCTGAGGAACCCTTCGAGGCGCGCGATCTCCGCCGTGAGTGTGGCGCGTTCGCTGGACTGAAGCGCCTTCTCCGCGGCCCCCAGCTGCAGCTCGGCCGACCGCAAGTCCTCGCCGGTCTGGGTCACCGCGCGCTCGGCTTCGGTAAGCAGTCGCCTTGCAGCCCTCTCCGCCTTCCTGCTCGCCTCGGTGCGTTCTGATGCCTCGGCGAGCACTTGGCGGCGCAGGTCCTCATCGTCGGCGTCGACCGCGACCGGGGTGGTGCAGACGGAGCAATGGCTGTCGTTCTTCTCTGCCGCTTTGCGCTCACGTGTTACGGGTGCCTCGCAGCGAGGACAAGCCTGCGGGTCAAGGGCGTGGAACAGGGCGCGTGCGGCGGCGCTTTCACGCAGGTTGTTGACCTGGCGTTCGTCGTCTTGGCGCTGGTCGTGCGCGGCGTCGAACGTGCGCTGCGCATCGCGTTTGCGGGCCTCTGCCTGCACCAACTGAGCGCTGAGCTGCTGCACGCGTTCGGCGACTTTCGAAGCCGGCTCAGGATTGTCGTCGGCGAGTTCAGCCAGTCGGAGCTGTCGCTGCTCAAGGACCTCGGCAGCCTCGGTGCGCTGCGAAATCTGCAGAGCTATCAGCCGGACGGCGTCGTCGCTGTCGGCCCGCGCCGAGGCTCGGCGCGAATCGCGGATTGCTTTGACCTTGGTCAGCTGGGCAGCGCTTGGCAGGTCCAGGAAGACTTGAAGCAGACGGCCGGGCAGCCCTCCCATCATCACCTCGCCGAGCAGGGCTCGATCACCGCCTGCGGGCAGGTAGATGGCGCCGAAGTAGGCTGGCCACCCGTGGCGCGCCTTGCCGTCTGCCGACTGACTTGAGGCACTTTCGATGCGATCCAGGTTGAGCAGGTCCAGCATGAGCGCAGACACACCGTCGGCGTACGCCTCTTCATCGGAGACGGACAAGATCTCGCTCACCCCGGGTGCGCCGGGTCCCCCGCGCAGCGATTCAGCTGAAGGCCCCGTCAGCACCCGTCCACGGACAAGCTGGCCTTCGGACAACTCCAGCCGATATCCCAGATGACGTCCAGCGACGTACGCGTCGCATTCGACCTGGCTCAGCCACGAACGGATGATCGCCTGAAGATCGCCACGGCGACTACCGCGGACGCACCAGGTGATCAGCTCCAGAAGGCTCGACTTTCCCTTGAAATTGTCCGCGACGAATGCCGTCGTTCCCGTGCTGAAGGCGAACTCCTGGTCGAACGGTCCGATCGGATCGACACTCCGCTCTCCTACAAGCCGCACCCTGTCAAGGCGCAACGGGCGAGGTAGAGCCGCCGCCGTGACCAGCGGGATCTCGAACTTCTGAAGCACGCCCAAGACCGTCTTACGTTCAAGGCGGGCATCCAGCGCGACCCGGTCAGCGAGGTCGCCCGAGCTGTCACTCATGACCCCTCCGAGACGTGTCCGGCAAGACCACCCCGAAGACTCCGAAGGCGTGATCTTGTCTGGCCGGCGACACTGCCGATCTGCTCGCCGATCGGCGTATTGCGATACTCGTCGTTGAGATACTGGCGCTGCTTCAGTTGAGTCCCACCATGCCCTTCGGTAAGAGCGGCCACCAGCTTCACCCGATCTGCGTAATAGGCGAAGACCGGCTCGGCGGCAACTACGCGCTCTGCGACGTCTTTGCCTTTTTGCGTCAGATAGAAGTTGTGCTGCGTGACCCGCGATGTTGTGCCCTGCTTTCGCCTGACGACCAGGCCCGCGGACCTCAGCACACTCAGCGCCTCGTCCAAGGGCTCCCAGGCGCCGAACAGAAAGCGCATCATCGGGTAGCGCCTTACCTCAGGCTCCTCCGACTCCAAGATCTCTTGAGCGAGCTCCAGCAGATATGGCTCGCCGCTAACCTCGAAGTCATCGAGCAAGGTCGCTGCCAAGTAGTCCGGATTGCGAACCCAGAAGTCGAGCTTCTGCAGTTTGACCTGGGTCTCGACGACGGCAATCGCGTCAGCTAGCGCCGGATCCTCGGACACGGGGCCCGGGAGCGGGGTGGCGGCAGCCGAGATGATCAACAGGATGCGAACGGCATCCTGTTCACGGCTAGTTCTGTCACCCGAAGTGGACACCACGGCATTCTAGGCTGGCACTGCCGAAGATCACTACGTTCTGATCTCCTTCGACTACTGACCGACACCCCAGGACGCTGGGGCGTCCGCGTTGTCCGACCCCACTTGCCGCACCGCCGCCGGCGGGCTCCAACTTCTCCTCGCCACCTCGGCTGGCGCTTGCCTGTGCGTCCAAGTCAAACCCGACGCTCCACGAGCGACAACCTGCACCTCGTCAGGTAGGTGAGGTATTGCCTCATCTATCACCGGCCACTCGGATCACAGGGACCGACGCAGGAAAGCCGGTCAGGCCTCGGCCGCCATGACCGCGCACCCGCCGGCGACGAGGTCCGGTCCGCCAAGGTCCGACCCGCTTGGGCTACGCCATCTGGCCGCTAGCTCGCCGCACCGACACCACCTGATGGTGTCGGTGCGGCGAGGTGGTACGTGCGTGTCGGGCTCCCGGCCGAGCGGGCGTGTCGAATCGGCCGCTCGATCGTTGACGCAAGCGTCTAGAGGTGCTGTCCTGCTGATAGCAAGACAGCGGCGGCCATGGCTATGGTCATGGTTAGGACGCAGAGTCGGGTGGTCCGGCCCCAGCTCCCCAGCGCGTGTCGGACCACCCGAGCCAGTTCTGCAACAGCAGCTGACATCAAGGTCTCCATCGGTTTCACCCCCTTTCAGTAGCGCGAGCGGGCTTCACTTGGCCCGGCTCGTCGGAGCAACGAGTGGGAGGCCAGGTAGGCGACGCTTCTGTCGGAAACGTTGCTGTCCCTGTTCCGCGGCCCTTTGAATCGTTGGGCACTTAACCCCGCCGGAGATCTCAACGCTTGATCGCGTTCGTGGATACGTGGCGCCAATCAGGGTGCCAAAATCGCTGGCCAACACGCCCCAAATCGGACATCGAGTGCCTTTATCCCCTGTTAAGTACAGGAGGGGCGTTGTACTCCGAAACGCTCCGTTTCAATAGCTTTACAGAACTGGGGATTTCTCTCGCTTCGGCGACTTGCCGCCGCGTGTCCGCGCCGGCGTGACGCGGTCCTGTGATACTTTCTCGGGCCCGACATAGGTCGCTTCACACCCGGCGGCCATGGACTCGACCGCGGAGAAGCCGACGTGGACTCGGAGCTACGAGCACCCTCAGGTCCAGCGTCGACGTGGGCTCGCCTTCGTACCTGGGACGGATCGCAGTACAGGGCGTTCGAGGAGTTGTGCTTCCAACTCCGCACCCCGGCGCCGGATGGCTGGCGCACGGTGAAAACCGGCAATCCAGACGGCGGGGTTGAGTGGTATGACGTTTCGCCGAGCGGCTACGTACACGGCTTCCAAGCCAAGTTCGTCGATAGTGTCGACAATCTGATCTCACAGGCCCGTGGAAGCCTCGTCACCGTCGGAGCCAATCGCCTTGAACGCAACATCGTGAAGATGACGTTCTGTGCTCCATTCGATATGCCGGAGCAGGCACCTCAGCAGAGGAAACGAAAGATTCAGAGCGCACGCACGCGCTGGAACAATGCAGTTGAGCGATGGCGGGAAGATATCCCTGGCCTCCAGGACGTGGAGATCGACTTCGTTGAGGGTGGTGTACTGCTAGAGCGGCTCACCAGGCCAGGTAATGAAGGCCGGCGGCTCTTCTTCTTCAATGAGCTGACCTTCGGGCGCGATTGGTGCCGTCAGCAGGTTTCCCGGTCCAGGAACCAAGTCCGCGATCGCTACTCCGAGCGCCACCACATTGATCTGCCGGTCATTGACACCGTCGAGGGCTTGACGGTCGGCAAGCTGTTTCTCGACGACCTGAAGACTCTGGGGCAGCGGCTTGAGCAGGACGTCGAGCGGCGGCTACATGCGGTAGGTCAATGGATTGAGCAGCACGGCAAAATTGCCTGGCAGGCCGCGACGGGGCGTCCCGTTAAGAGCCTTGAGTCTATGGTCGGTCTGACGGCGGCGTGCCTGTCGCAGCTGCAGTCGATTGGTCGCTTCCGGCAGTTCACCTCGGAGAACTTCCCGGCCGACGACCTGCAGCGCGACGTCGTGACGCTGCGGGCTGGCGTGCACACACTCGGCCGGGAGCTGCGCAGTCTGTCCAAGGCGTTGTCGGCTGGGGCTGCCGAGGCCCCGGGATCTGATGACGGAGACTCGGCTGCGTTCCAATCGGGGTCAGGGCCGGACGGCCAAGACGGCCCATTGTCGGCGGCGCAGAGTTCGCTGCGTGATCTCGTAGAAGAGTGGCGGTGGGAACGAGTCAGCTCGGCGGCAGGCGAGCTGCACGAGTTGCTGGCAGGTGACCGGGGGTCGGCTGCCGAGTCGGCGGTGTGGCTGCTGTCAGGGCCGGCCGGGCAGGGTAAGACGCACACGGTCGTTGATGCGGCGCTCAAGCACGTGTCCCGCGGCGGGCTGGCATTGGTCATGCTGGGTGAACAGATGCGTGATGCGGATCCGCTGATGGAGCTGATGCGGATTTGCGGACTGGGCGACGTGCCTTCTGAGGTTGCCCTGCAGGCCATGAACGCCGCTGGTGAGACATCGGGCTCGCGGTTCTTGCTGGCCTTCGACGCCATCAACGACTGTGATGAGCCTCGCCGGTGGCGTACGGACCTACCAGCGCTGATGGACAAGATCAGGGACTATCCCCATGTCGCCTTGGCGGTGACGTGCCGGACCACGCTGCTGGAGGTGGTGCTGCCGCGGAACTGGGAGACACTCGGGTTGGTTCACACCGAGCATCCCGGATTCGACGGGCATGAAGTTGAAGCGTTGGAGCGGTACCTCGAAGGGGTCCCCCACGCTCTGCCCCGGATCCCGATGTTGCTGCCAGCGTTCACCAATCCGCTGTTCCTGAAGCTCTACACCGATGGACTCGCAAAACGTGCCCGGCAGACTGGAGTCGTGCAGGTCAGCGGTACCCAGCACCGCAGCGAGGTCTTCGACGATTTCGTCAACTTCCGCGAGCACGACATCTGCCATGAGCTTCGACTCGATCCGGGCGAGCGCCTGGTGGGTCGTGCCGTAGAGGTACTGGCTGAACAGATGGCCACCAGCGGCGCGGAGGTCCTGCCGCGGGAGCTTGCCAGGAGTTTGGTCGATGACCTTCTCCCGTCACGCACTCAGTGGCCTGACACCTTGTTCGGCAAGCTCGTCTCCCACGGCGTGTTGTCCACTGAGCGGATGTACCGAGATGGGGAGTTCTTCCCCGGGGTCAGCTTTCCTTACCAAGCCTTCAGCGATGACCGTGTCATGCGGGCTCTGCTGCGCCAGCATGGTGGCGAGGTGGAGAAGTTGCGTGACGGCTCCGCGCTTCCAGCTGACTCTGCGCTACGGCGGGTCCTTCTGGAGGTCTCGCCGAACTTGCGGGAAGCCGCGACGATCCTGCTGCCCGAGATCACGGGCGTGGAGCTTGTTGACGCCGTCGGTATGGCTGTCCCGGCTGACGACTCCTCTGTCGATGCGGTGAACCTCGAAGCGCTGCGGGCTTTCGTCGACACTCTGCCGCTGCGATCGGTGGTGAGCGTTTCTGCACGGACGCTGGAGATCTTCGAGGCCCTGCCTGACGGATGGTTCGGCTCAGTGGGCTTGAATGCCCTGCTGACGGTGTCTACCGAGCCCCGCCATCCGCTCAACGCCGATTACCTCCATCGTCGGCTACTGCGTCAGACGGCCGCCGACCGAGATGCCGATTGGGGCATCAAGATCTACGACACGTTGTCTGACGTCAAGTCTTTGCAGCGGCTGCTGCGGTGGGCGGAGCGTCTGCCTACCCCGCAGCGGCTGTGTCCTGGCGGCGCGACGCCGACCTCGGTGCGCGCGCTCGGCGGACGCAGGGCCGGCGGGCACACCGAACCCGTCCCGGCCCAGGCCAGTCTGCCAGCGGAGGTCGTACGTCTGGCCGCGACGGTGCTGACCTGGACGTTCGTGTCATCCAACCGGCACGTACGCGACCGCGCGACCAAGGCTCTCGGCCAGCTACTGCTCGGCTATCCGCAGACGATGATCGGCCTGGTCGAACAGTTCCTCCGCACCGACGCTCTTGCTGTGGACGACTCTTACGTGTTCGACCGGCTGGTATTGGCCAGCTACGGCGTGGTTCTACGATGCGGCCCCGCCTACGCCAAGTCGGACCTGACTGAGCTTGGCCGCAAGGTCGCGCTCTATGTGTACGCCGACCAGGCCTCGCCGACGCACGCTTCCCGGAGCCTGATGTTGTGCAACGCCGCGGCAGGTCTGCTGCAGGAACTGGGCCGCTTAGGCGCTCTAGAGCCCGATGAGGTCGCCGTCGCCACACATCCCCACTTCGCTCCGGAGGTCGGTGACGCTCCGAGTGAGGAGGAACTCGATCAGCGCTATCCCCGCGACGATCCTGAGCAAGGGTGGCTGACGCTGGGACTGTCCCTTCACCCGCAAGGCGACTTCGGCGACTACGAGGTCGAACCGCTGATCAGGCGGATCAGCCAGTTGCCGCTCACCAGGCAGCGACCTACGGCCACGGGACGATGCAGGCGCCAGCTCGCAGCTGACCGTCTCGACCGATTCGCCGCGTCGCTGCCGGAAGAGGTCAGGGCGACGCTCGGCAGCAGCGAAGGTGCGAACAAGCTGCTCGACCGGCTAGCGATCGCGGAGCTGGTCTTGGACGACAACCAGCTTGAGCTGCTCAACGGATGCGTGCTGCCGACTCCGGCGGACGAGGTTCTGTTCGACCTGGACCAGGACGCCGAGTTCGCCAATAGGTGGATCTTCGAGCGGGTTGCGTCACTCGGCTGGACGACAAGAAGGTTCGGGCAATTCGACCGCCACCATGTACGCGGCCGCGGCCGTTCCCCGCACAAGCCTGAGCGGGTCGGGAAGAAGTACCAGTGGGTCGGACTCTTCGAGCTCGGGGAACGGCTGGTCAACCACTACCATCTCAGCAGCGATCTCGATCATGAACCGGATCGGGTCGCGGGCTGGCAGCTGTATCAGCGCGATCTTGACCCTAGCCTGCCGCCGGCTCCTCACCGGCTGCCTGGCAGCGACCGGACGGCTGCCGGCGACGAGACCGAAGCCACCTTCCCCGCCAGCGCCCCTGGATTCTGGGCACCTCCTGCGCCGACGCTACCGCCCATCGAAGAAACCACTGAGTGGATCACTTCCGAACGCGATCTGCCCGACCTCGGGACGTATGCCGAACGCGTCGACGAGCATCAGGCGGCCTGGGTCGTGCTCGACGAGCTCGCCGACGACACCCTCGGCGGCCGCGGCCAGGCCTTCAAGCAGGCCTTGCCGCAGCAATGGCACCACATCAACAGCTGGCTTATCCGACCCAGTCAAATGTCGGCGATGCTGACACACCTCGACGGTGTGTCGCTGGTCCCCCGCTGGATGCCCGACGGTCGCACACCGAGCTACATCTACCTCGGAGAGTTCCCGCACGCCTACGCCGCCCACGACTCGTCCTCAGAGTTCGGCGATGATGACGAACATCAGGTCCGCTACACCGACCACTACGCCCCACAGGTCCCGAATCCTCACAGCCGGGTCGATGCGATGAGGACGTTGAAGTCGAGGCCATCTCTGTCGCGCCTGCTCGCCACCGAGGACCTGGAGCCGGAGGCGAAACTTCGCATGGTCGCCGACCGATGGTTCCCTACCATCGACGCCCAGGATCATGCCGACGAGCAGGAGCCGACGTCAAACGACGCCGATGAGATCGCTATAGACGACATCCTCGACCTCATCGGCTCCTACGCGGGCTCCAGCAACGAGCAGCAGGTGCCGGCCTCGGAGCGCACGCTGCGTGACGAGCACGGAAACCCCATCCTCGCGGCCCCGGCGACTCAGCACTACCACTGGTCCGGGGATTCGTCCGACTGCTCGCTGCACGTTGGAGTAAACGTGGCGCTGCCGGCTAACCCGCTATTGGCCGACGAAGGTCTGCGGCGGCACCCGGACCGGCCAGACTGGTACAGCGCTGCCGGTGATCTTGTGATCACGTACCGATGGGCATCTCGGCCAACCGGCGACGTCCGAACGTTGCTCGTCCGACGGGACTGGCTCCAGCGCCGGCTCCACCAGCTCGGCTTCGGTCTCATCATCGGGCTGTTCGGGGAGCGCCAGGTCACGGTCGAGCGGCCGCCGGTCTGGTCGACGTTCAGTCAGGCCGCCGGCCTCGATCCCCACCGCGGAGCGATTCAGGTGGGACATCGGGTCTGGCGACAGCGGAACGCGCGGTAGCCCCGTCAACGACTGCCGATCCCATCTCGGGCCAGAGGGCACCATCCGTAAAATCTGAGGGCGGTGGCCCCAAGAGCAGCGTTCAGGCTGTACCGCGCGACCGATCAGGGGCGCACTGGAGGTGACCTGCGACGAGCCGACAGGTGGGCCGCGCAACTCGGCGATCATGAACGAGCGTGGCTTGACCAGCAGCATGAAGCGTTCAGGTACTACGTCCCGCTCACTGCGGATGAATGGGTGGTCAGAACCACCGCAGAGCATCTCCTGCAAGATCTACACGACGGTCGCGCTGTTAACGCAGGGGCATTGGCGAACATCGTCGAGCGGTGGGCGGCATCGATCGCGCGCTGTACGACTTCTGTACGCGGCATGCTGCGTTGCTCGACGATTCCATGGCCATGTTCGATGCCTTCAAGCGCGGTTTGGGTGAGCGCTGACACGGCAGTCCACGCAGGTGATCAACGGCTCAGAAGATCTTGAAATTGCCCGAGAGTGGCTAACCGACCTGGAACAGCTGTTGGTCACGTACGACCCTGATCGAGATTGCTCGACGAGATCGGCCGCGTTCGCGCCAGGCATCCGCTATCGAGGCAGACCCAGAGCAGCCCCGGATTGACGACGCGATCGAAGCCTGGTGCGCAGCGGGTTGCCCCGACCTGGGAGGCTACGAACCGCGCGAGCCGACACGTGCGGAGCTAAAAAATCAAATAGACGCGCTGTTCGCCCAGCTCACCCCGTCACCATGGACGCAACCTGCCACGATCAGCCAATCGGCTGCATGGTTTGCGCATTCGGGGAACGGGTTAGCCTTCCGCGCATCAGTACACAGGATCGATTTCGGCCGAGAACTAGGCGATCGACTGGGTCGCGACGAATTCCGCGAGTTCCTCCGGCTGGCGATTGCCATCAAAGCGCCGCAAAAGACGTATATACTCTTCTTTGTCCAAGTTCCAGTCGTAGACAAAGACTGGGCCATCGCCCTGAGCTGCCACAAACACCAAGTCGGCTAGAAGCCGAGTGGATCGCCCGTTGCCATCGGTAAAAGGGTGGATTCGAACCGTTTCGGCATGAGTCGCGATGCCAAGCTGACGCGCCGTCCAGTCATTGGCGTGGTCCCAACGCCACTGGATGTTGCCCAGGCAGCTCCGCAGCTCGACAGCGATCACCTCTGGCGCCACACCGATGTTTACCTCATGGCGCCGAAACTCTCCGGCCCATTGCCATACATTGCCGTATAGCATTTTGTGCAATCTTCGGACGAAATGATCGGTTAGAAGATCATCAAGACCCAGCTCACCTTCGAGCACCTCGGTCAGCAACTGCTCCGTGACGACCAACTGCTCAGACTGCTCAAGATCATAGATCGCCGCCTTACTGACGGACTCTCCCAGAAACTCGCGCACGGCCGGTATCAGCGCAGCCAGCTCTTCGTCGGGAACCGGAGTCTCGCCGTAGCCTGGAGCCAGCGGCATCAGCTCTGCGACCGACGGCTTGCCATGAACTGTTCAAGGCGCGCTGGCCGAACATAGCCTTCAGGCAGCGTACGACGCTCAAGTTTCGCCGAGGCCAGCGTTGACCTGACCGCATAGCTGCGTACGGCTTCCTTGCTTACTTCACGCCTCTTGCCAGAGCTTTGACGGTCCACGACCCGAGCTTCCCTTCCCGGTGCGCCCGCAGCAACATGCCACAGGACAGGGCACTACCCCATCTCACGTAACGATAAGCCCACGAAGCGCATTTCCGTAGAGACCTCCGAAGCAGTGAGCACCTTAGGAGCAGATCCCTGCTGACCAGGCTATCAGCAGCGAGCCGGCCCCAGCACCTTCGAAGTAGCGCCATAGCCCTCCTGCGAGCAGATGCATAGTCAGTTCGGCCGACCTGGTCGCACCGGGGCCTGCGGGTCCGATGCAAGCATGCACGCCTGCCTGCAGAGCGCAGCCAACCGCGAGGCTCGTCAGAACGGCGTCACAGCAGCAGTAACAGTAGTCACCAGCGCTGCCGCGCCATCGTTAGCCCGCCGGTAGCCGATCTCTCCCAGCTAAGCACGATGATCAAGTAGGCAGGTCGGTCTCCGGCTGGGTGCCGGCCAGCAGATCCCGAGCCAGGCCTCGTGCCCGATCTGCGAAGCGACCGATCCCCGAGACAACCCCATGCACTTCATGACACGACAACAGGCGCGTCGGGCCGTCCACACGTACTTGGCCGTTGCATGCCTGGCCGCCTGCCTCGGCTTGCTCGCGGAGGGCCTGCGCTGGAACGACGCAGTTCGCGTCACGATATTTGCGATCTTCCTGCATTCGGCAGCGGGATGGCTGTGGTCCATGGTCAATGGCTCGGGCTACCGCGCAGGACTTCGGGACACCTCCGCATTTGTAGTGTTTGAGGCCGAGCACCGCGCCCGCCTGAACGCGGCCAGCTGCCTCACACCCGGAGCTTCATCCGAGAGACCAGCGATCCCCTACTAAGAGCGTGACCTGCACGGACAAAGCTCGACGTTGCCGATCTCGCCATGGTGCGGGCGCTTCGGGCCAGCCCGAAGCCATCGCGCTGCCGCCTGCCAACCGACCTGTGTCGGCCGAGCACACCGCACTGGCCATCCCCTCGGTGGTCGACGGCAGAAGAAAGGCGTAATGATCGGATAATGCCTGGTCGAGAACATGGTCGGCCCAGTAAGCACCTTCGTCCACCGCTCGCGTTGATGGCGGCCACGCCGATCGACGTCTGGCCGGTGGGACCGGGATGGCTGGCCGAGCCGAAGTTCGACGGCTGGCGGATGGCACTCTACCGACTGCCGGACCAGGTGATCTTGCAGTCACGACCAGGGCGGGACCTGAGCCGCTATTTCCCGGAGATCGTCGCGGCTGGCATGCGCCTCAAAGCCGGCACGGTTCTCGACGGCGAGCTGGTGGCTTGGAGTCCGGAGGGTCGTACTGATTTCGCGGCACTGCAGCGGCGAGTAGTCCGCCTCGCGGCGATGCCGTCCACGCATCTAGTGGTCTTTGACCTACTCGAGCATCCCAGCGATGGCGTGATGGTCGACCAGCCGCTGTCAGCGCGGCGCCGGGCTCTGGAGTTGCTGCTGCGTGCGCGGCCCGATCCACGGTTGGTGCTCTGCCCGCAAACAGCGTCAATGGCCGCAGCCTCGGACTGGATGGCATGGGGCTCCGCAGGCATCGAAGGCGTGGTCTTGAAGCAGGCCGACGGTAGGTACCGATTCGGCCGGCGCGATTGGGCGAAGATGAGGGCGCGCCATCCGGTTGAACTGGTCGTCGGCGGGGTCACGGGAGCTCTGTCTCGTCCGAGCACGTTGCTGCTGGGCGAGGTCGCTGGCAGCGGGCGGCTGGTGTTCCGAGGACGCACGGGGCCACTGCGTTCCCGGGATCGTGCCGAACTCGGCCAGCTGCTGCCGGTGTTAACCGGCGGCGTACGACCATGGCCGAACCCGCTGCCTGGACGGTGGGCGAACCTGACAGCCCAGCAGCCGCTGCCTTACGAGGAAGTCGAGCCCGTGCTGGTAGTCGAGGTGGATGTTGACGCTGCCTTTGAAGCGGGCCGGTGGCGGCATCCGCTCCGCTATCGGCGGATACGAGCGGAGTTGCTTCCGATGCAACTGCTTCGCATGGCGGGTGACGACTGGGATCAGCCGCTCGAGTGACCATGGCGCGCCGCTAGCCTGGCTCGAATGGGTCATACCGTCACTGACGACGCAATGTTGTGTTTAATGCAACCATGAAGGAGCTGGCCGCCTCGACCGTCGCCCCCAATCTGTTGCCGTCATCGGGAGTTGTCTTTCTCGATCCGGCGCCGGCGGTGCTGGAGGCCATGCTGGAGGGCTGGTCACGGCAGCAGCGGGTGCGGTTTTTGAAGGCGGAGACCATCCGGCGACGCGTGGACCTGGTGAGGCGGCTGTCGCGTTTTGCCAATCAGTACCCGTGGGAGTGGAGCGCAGCAGAGGTCGAGGCGTTCGTCGATCACCTGCGGGGTGGCCCGAAGCCAATCGTGTGCTCGACGGCCAGGGCGTACCTCAACGGCATCCAGTTGTTCTTGGAATACGTCACCGATCCGCGCTACGAGTGGCAGCAGCTGTGCGAGGAGCGGTTCGGGCGTGCTCCGCGGCAGGTTTTGGGCGAGTGGAACACCATCGCGCACGTCTCAGAGTACGAGGGCCGGCCGGGTCGGCGCCCGCTGACCTATGACGAGGTCCAGGCGTTGTTCGATGCCGCAGATGGGCGGGTCGAGGTGATCAGGTCCCGGGGCCGCAAAGGTGGCCTGGCTGCGCAGCGGGACTCGGCGATGCTCAAGACGGTGTATGCGTTCGGTCTTCGGCGCCGCGAGGCGTGGGGTCTGGATCTGGCCGATCTTCGTCGCAATCCGCGGGTGCCGGACTTCGGCCAGTTCGGCGCTGCGCTGGTGCGCTGGGGCAAGTCGTCGCGGGGCAGTCCGCCCAAGCGCCGCACGGTGTTGCTGGTGCCGGAGATGGACTGGATCGTCGCGGTGCTGCAGCAGTGGCTGGACGAGGTGCGGCCCAGGTTCCAGCCTGCCGGCCACGCCGCGTTGTGGGTCAACGAGCGCCATGAGCGGGTGTCGTGGCGCAGCCTCAACGACGCGTTCGTCGCCGCCCGGGAGGCGGCCGGCCTGGACCCGGCACTGGACCTGCACTGCCTGCGGCACTCCTACGTCACGCACTTGATCGAGTTCGGGTATCCCGAGCGGTTCGTGCAGGAGCAGGCCGGCCACGCCTACGCCTCCACCACCGCGTTGTACACCGGGGTGTCCGACGAGTACCGCAACCGGCTGTTGACCCGTGCTCTGCAGACACGCGGACCGAATCTGTGGGAGGCGTTGTGACCAGCGGACTTGCCATCGCATGGCATCTGCGGCTGCGGATGGCGGAGAAGGGCATGTACGCCACGACGGAGCTGGTGCCGCTGCTGGCCGAGCGCGGCGTTGACTTGTCCCGTGAGCAGGTTTTCCGGCTGGTGACCCAGCCTCCGCAGCGGCTCAGCATGGACACCCTGGCGGCGTTGTGCGACATCCTCGGCTGCACGCCCAACGACCTGATCGAAGTGCAGCCGGTGCAGGCTGCGGTGCGTAAGGCGGTGGACGAGGTCGACCGGTCCGGTCCGCCGCCAGTGCGGCGGACCGCCATTCGTCGACCGGCAGCCGAATGACCAAGGAGGCACTCGTTGGCGCGATGCGCCAGCGGGTGCTCGACCGGCTCAGTGCCTGCCTGCCCGGCCTGGCCCAGGTTGACGCCGTCCGGCTGGTCGCGGCGGCCAACGCGGACAAGCGCCGCGGTCTACGAGAGCTCGACGCGTTTCTGCAGCGCGGGCTCGACGTCCTGGTGTCGGCATCGTCGGACACGCCACCGGGCGCGTTTCGGCTTCTGGTGCTGCTGGAGGGCGAGGGCCATCCAGTACGGGTGCCGGTGTGCGCCGAGTGCGGCCTGCGGCGGACGCATCTGCCTGGGCGCGGCGGTCGTGGTCGCGTGTGCCAGAGCTGCGCGGCCAAGGCACGGGCCCGCCCGTGCGCGCGGTGCGGGCAGACCCGACCCGTAGCCGTGATCGAGCCGGAAGGTCCGCTGTGCCATCCATGCCGTGACCGGGATCCGCGTCGGCACGAGCCGTGTTCGCGATGCGGTCGAGCCCGGCGGGTCAACGGTCGACTTCCGGATGGGTCGCCGCTGTGCAGCACGTGCCATGGCAAGCCGGTCCACATCTGTGCTGAGTGTGGGCGGGTCGATAAGGTCGCACGTCGCGGGCCGGACGGGCCGTTGTGCCCGCCCTGCTACGAGCGCGGCGGGCGGCAGCCGCGCCGTTGCGGCCGCTGCGGCCGGACGGGGCGGATTTCCGTGCGCGGTCGCGACGGCGGCCCGGACCTGTGCCGGCGCTGCAACCGGCAACCCGTGGTGGAGTGTGCTGGTTGCAAGCGGCTTCGACCCTGTGCCTTCGTGGCCACGGCGCGGCCGCTATGCGTGTCGTGCCGGCCGAGACGAGCCACGCCATGTGCCCGGTGCGGCACAAGCTGCCAGCCCGCCGCCCGTTGGCCCATAGGTGGGGTCTGCCGCCACTGTTACCGCCACGCCCGCGCCAACCCGTCGCCTTGCCCTTCCTGCGGCAAAGTACGCGTGCTCGTCGCGGCCGACTTCCGAGGCCGCGACGTGTGCGGGCCGTGCGCCGGTACCACGATCGACTACACATGCCGTACCTGCGGGCAAGCCGAGGAACGATACCGGCACGGCGAATGCGTCCGGTGCGTCGCGCGATCAAAGCTGGAAGACCAGTTCCGCAGGCCCGACGGATCTGTTCCGGCGGAGCTCACGCCGCTGCTGGCGGCGCTTGCCGCAGCGCATCGGCCGCGTTCGGTGCTGGCATGGGTCGAGCGTGGTGACGGCAGTGCGGCACTGCTACGTGACCTCGTGCGATCCGGTTGCGCTATCACGCATGAGGCCCTCGATGCCGCAACGCGGCAGCAAGCCGCTGCCGCACTACGTGAGATGCTCGTCCACGCCGGTGTCCTGCCCCGCCGCGACGAGCAACTCGAGCGGCTGGCTCCCTGGCTGAGCCGGACGCTGGCCACCGCACCCGCGCATCACCGGCAGGTGTTGCGCGCCTACGGCAACTGGTCGGTACTGAGGCGTGCCAGGCTGCGCGCGGACAGGACCCGGTTCACCGCCGCCAGCGCCCGCAACGCCCGCCTCAAAGTCTCCACAGCTCTGACGTTCCTGCGTTGGCTCGACACGACCGACCTCACCCTCGAGCGGGCTCGCCAGGCACACGTCGACACATGGATAGAGGACGGCGGCCTCAATCGGCGGCTTCTCGGCGACTTCCTCACATGGGCCAGCCGGAGAGGACTGCCCCAGAAGCTGTCCGTCGCCGCGATCACCCCGTCTGGGCCCGACCTGTCCATGACCGAAGACCAGAGGTGGGCGCTGCTCGACCGCCTCCTGCACGACACGGCGATCTCCGTCGACGTCCGGACGGCCGCGTCGCTGCTGCTGATCTACGGCTTGCCGGTCACGTTCATCGCGACCCTGACCACCGACAATGTCACCACCAGCGGCGGCAAGCACTTCCTGCAGGTCAAGGAACATCGTACGCAGCTGCCGCCCGCCGTCGCCGCCCTGATCACGCAAGCCGCGTCCGCAGCGCGCACCTCGTCGCTGGTCGGGCGCGCTGTGCCCGGCACCCCGTGGCTGTTTCCCGGTCGCCTGGCGGGTCGGCCCATCTCGGCAGCCGCCCTGTGCCAAAGACTCCGCCAGCACGGAATCCGAATTCGCCGTGCGCGCAACTCCGCACTGATCAGCTTGGCTGAGGACCTGCCCGCGCCGGTATTGAGCAAGATCCTCGGGATCAGCATCACGGCTGCGATCAGATGGACGCGCTACGCCAGGCGGGACTGGCTCCCCTTCGTCGGCGAACGCGCTGCGTCGGCCGCGAGCCGGTCACAGCGATGACCACCTCCCACACAACCGGCTCGAGCCGTGGTGTGTTGACCGCTGACGACCCGCACCGGGCCGCACGGGCGTCTGCTGCAGGCCGAGGACCAGTGACCAGAGGAACGGGACAGGCGGCAGGGCGGGGCGAGCGCCCCACCCTGCCGTTGAACTTAGCCGACCTGCAGGGTCACGTCGTCCAGCACGAAGCTGGTCTGCAGGTAGGCGTCCTCGGTGCCGGTGAAGGTCAGCGTGACCGTCTGGCCGGCGTACGCGCCGAGGTTGACGGTGCGCTGCGTGTAGCCCGTGGCAGCGTTCATGTTGGACAGCGCCGCCACGGTGGTGCCGTTGGCCTTGATCGTGAACACGTCGTAGGCGAGCGCCCCGTACTCGTTCGTGTCGATGTGCAGCCAGTAGGTCAGTACCGCACTGGTGCAGCCCGACGGGATGGTGACGGTCTGGCTGATGGCCTCGGTCGCGGTGTAGCCGTAGCCGCTGAGCCACGCGTACCGGGTGCCGCTGCGCGGCACCTGCCCGATAGAGGTGCCGATCGCGCCGGTGGAGCCGGTCCACGGCGAGGTGCCGCTTTCGAACCCGCCGTTGAGGATCAGCTGGGCGGCGGTGCAGCCGCCCGGCCCGCCGGTCACGGTCAGCGTGTACGTGGTGCTGTGCGACACCGCACCCGTACCGGTGATCGTGATGGTGTACGTGCCGCCGGCCACCGACGAGCCGACCGAGATGGTGGCCGTCGACGAGCTGCCGGAGGTCACCGACGACGGGCTGAACGAGACCGTCACGCCCGTGGGGGCGCCGCTGGCGGTCAGGTTCACCGTCTGGGCGCTGCCTGAGGTGGTGGCGGTGCCGACGGTGGTCGTGGTGCTGGACCCCGCGTTCACGGTGCCCGACGCGGGGCTGGCCGAGATCGAGAAGTCGTTGGTCGGCGTGGACGTGCCCACGGCCCGGTTCCACAGCGTGTAGGCGATGCCGTCGGCCGACCGGTCCAGGCCGGTGGCGTTGATGTTGCTGGTGGTGTCGCACGACGAGTGGTAGCAGGAGTCGTAGGCCTGACCGGCCGTGCCGCCCCACTTCGACGCCTGGGCCGAGGTCTTGGTGGCGCTGGCGCCCATCGCGTAGCCGGAGGTCGGGATGCCGGCGTTCTGGAACGAGTAGTCGTCGGAGCGGCCCTGGCCCTCGACGTTCTCCTCCGGCTGCAGGCTGAGGGAGTCCCAGTAGGCCTTCATCGGCTGCGACGCGGTCGAGGTGATGTTGTTGATGAAGTAGCCGCCGTTCTTCGACCCGATCATGTCGAAGTTGTAGTAGGCCTTGATCGCGGTCCGCTGGGTGCTGGTGAGGGAGTTGACGTAGAACTTGGAGCCGTTGAGGCCCTGTTCCTCGTCGGTCCACCAGCCGAAGCGGACCTTGTTCAGCATGGTCGGGTTCTGCGCGGCGAGCGCGAGGGCGACCTCGAGCAGCGCCGCCGAGCCGGAGCCGTTGTCGTTGATGCCGGGACCGGCCGAGACGCTGTCCAGGTGGGCGCCGAACATGTAGACGTTGCTGGCGTTGCCGCCGGGCCACTCGGCGATCAGGTTCGGGCCTGCACCGCTGGTGCAGCCGGAGGTGCAGGGCTGCTCGGTGACGGTGAAGCCGGCGGTCTGCAGCTTGCCCTTGACGTAGGCCACCGACTGCAGGTAGCCCTGGCCGGTCGAGCGGCGGGTGCCGCCGTTGTTGGTGGCGATGGTGTTGAGCTGTGTCAGGTGCGCCTGCACGTTGGCGACGTCGATGTCCGGCGCGGTGCCACCGGGGGTGCCGCCGTTGACCGTGAGCGTGTACTGCGCGGTGTGGGTGATCGAACCGGCGCCGGTCACGGTGATGGTGTACGTGCCCGCAGCCGCACTGGACGTGGTCGCCACCGTCATCGTGGAGCTGTTGCCCGACGTCACCGACGTCGGGCTGAACGACACGGTGACCCCCGACGGGGCACCCGAGGAGGTCAGCGACACGGTCTGGGCGCTGCCGGAGACGGTCGCGGTGTTGACCGTCGCGGTGACCGAGGAGCCCGCGTTGACGCTGCCCGAGGTGGGGCTGACCGAGACGGAGAAGTCGGTGCTGGAACCGGTGCAGGTCGGGTCACCGGTCTGGGCCGGGACCGCGACCGCGTTCCACGCGTCCTTGGTCCGATTGAACAGGACGCACGAGGAGTCCAGGTTCTTCGCGGCGGTCAGGGTCGCGGTGCGGTACTTCTTGTGGGTCATGCCGGAGGTCTTCAGCAGCATGCCGCCGTAGAAGATCTTTCCGGCGGACTGGATGCCCACGCCGGTGACCGACGACGGGCCGCCCGAGCAGATGGGGCTGTTCGGCTTGCCGCCGCCCGGCGCGCTGCCCTCGGCGAGCAGGTAGAACCAGTGGTTGAGCGGACCTGCGGCCGCGTGTACCTCCGTGTTCGGGATCGACGAGGAGTAGCAGTTCGGGTGGCCGCCGACCAGCGACGGGTTGTACATGTTGCGGATCGGGCCGTCGCCGACGAGGTCGATCTCCTCACCGACCAGGTAGTCGGGTTCGTCGTAGGCGCTGGACTGGTTGGCGTATGCCTCGGTCAGGGCGCCGAAGATGTCGCCGGTGGCTTCGCCGAGGCCGGCCTCGGAGCTGGTGCCGCCGGGGGTGTTCTGGTCCATGCCATGGCCGAACTCGTGACCCACCACATCCATCGAGGAGATCCAGTTGCCCGCCTGGTTCTTGCCGATCGTGATCGTCGAGCCGTCCCAGTAGGCGTTCTGCTCGTTCAGGCCGACCTTGATCGGCCAGCTGCCACCGTTGCCGTTGTGCCCGTTGCGGCCCAGCCAGCCCGACAGCATGTCCCATTCCTTCTGCGCCGAGTACACCGCGTCGACGCAGCCGGTCTCCTTGCTGGTGCCCACCCCGTTGCCCCAGCTGTCGTCCGCGCCGGAGAAGACGGTGCTGGTGCTGTAGTCCTGGCAGTTCAGGCCGGTGCGCGTGGTGTCGCGCAGGTAGTACGTGCTGCCCGACTGCGACGTGGTGATCGACAACGGGCTGGGCCCGTTCCACTTGCCGGTGCCGGAACCGGCCGCGGCGTCCTCCTGCTTGGCCAGCACCTGGCCGGTGCGCGCGTCCACGAAGACATGCAGGTGGCTGGGGGCCGAGGCGGTGCGCCCGGCGACGACGACCTCCCACGCGAGTCGCGCGGTGCTGTCCTTGACGTGCACCACGAGGGTGCGTGACTCGACCTGGTCGACCTTGGTGAGCAGGCCCTTGGCGGTCTGCTCGGCGCGGTCGGCGGCGACCGTCGGCACGACGGAGACGTTGATCTTCGTCTTGGTGGCGGCCGAGATCGCCCGGATGGCGCCCCGGCCGTCGGCGAGTACGGCGGCGTCGCCGCCGACCACCGGCAGGCCCCGGTAGGTGCGCTCGTAGGCAATGGAGAACAGGCCGTCCACCCACGGGATCACCATGCGACGGTCGTACTGCTCGAAGGGGCCTTTCGCCAGCGCGTCGTGACCGCCGTCGGCAGCGCGGTCGGCTGCAGAGATCGCCAGCGACAGCGGGCTCTGTGCAACCGTGGGTGTAGGGGGCGGGGTGGCTGCGGTCGACTGGGTGGCCACCCCGGTCACGGTGCCCAGGGTAAGCGCAACCGCGACAGCGGCCGCCATAGCAGTTCTTCGATACATCGTAATCCTCCCGCCGAGATGGGTTGAGGGGTGTGGCAGCAGGGCCCGTGTTGATGGGATCTCCGGCAACCGGTGACAGCTCGGCTTTGGCGATGACACTAGGAACGGCGGAGGCTGGCCGAAATCAGGGCAACCCCTTGTCCTGGCGCACAATGCACCTTGGGTGCATCATGATCCGATGGCAGACTTCCCGACGGTGACGAGTGCGTTCCAGGAGCCGCCTGGCAACCTGCTGCCAGTGATACCGGCCGAGGTGTACCGCACCCGACGGGTCGTGCTGTTCGGGCCACCCGGGATCGGCAAGACCACCGCAGCCGGTGTCCTCGGGCAGCAACTGAAGCTGCCCGTCGTGCGTCTGGCCCCAGGCCCGCAAGACAGCCGGATCCCCCACGCCGCACTGCTCGAACTCGCGCTCGCCCTGCAGCCCCAGCCTGGCGCCCAGAAGCTGGCGGCAGGGCTCGACGACGCCGCAGAGCCCGGCTCGGTCGATCACACGAAGACCGCCCTGCGGCTGCGCCGGCTGACCGCCGCACTGCTGCGCGACACACCGCCCCTGACGCTGCTGGTGGACAACGCCCAGTGGCTGGACCCGGCCAGCGCGGCCATCTTGCGCTGGGCCCTGCGCATGGCCCCGAACCTTCCCGTCATCGCGGCCGAACGCACGTGGCATCCCGGGGCCGCAGGCCACTGGTGCGGGGAGGACCCATGCACCGTGCGCATCCCCGCGATGACGGCCGAGCAGATCGCGGCCCTGCTGTCGCCGTACCGGCTGTCCGCCAACCAGGTCACCGAGGCCCACACCCGCAGCGGCGGAAACCCGGCCCTGGCCCTGGCACTGGCCGGGGCCCACGACCGTACCGCGAACATGTCGGCCACTCGGGGTCCCGAAGGCGACCCGTTGCTCCCCTCGGCGGCCCGAAGACTGGTGGGCGAATGGCTGGGAACCGTGTCGGCCGACGTCCAGCACCTGTTGACATTCGCCGCGCTCGACGATCAGCCCGACCTCGTACTGCTGAGCCGCCTCGCCGGTCCGGCCGCCGAGAGCCTCCTGGCCGAGGCCGAGGCAGCCGGACTGATCGACATCGGGCAGCCCGACGGGAAGATCCGGTTCACCGCCGCCGCGATCGGCGCAGAACTCGCGGCCCGGCCGCCAGCGGCCGCACGCAGGCTCCTGCACACCCGCCTGGCCGAAGCCAGCCACGACAGCGTCCGCCGCGACCGTCACACCACGCTGGCAGCCGACACCACCGACCCGCAGTCGGCCTACCACGCCGCCCGCGCCGCCGCCCGCGCCAGGCTGCGCGGACAACACGCACTAGCGGCCGAACTGTCGCTGCTCGCCGCCGAACGCACCCCGCACGCCGACACCGATCTGCTCACCGAACGGGCGCTGACCGCCGTCCGCGACGCCGCGCACTGCGGCGACCTGCTCCGCGGCCAGATCGCGGTCCGCCTCGTCCTGCACCACGACAGCAGCCCCGCCCAACGCGTCAACGCCCTCATCACCCTGATCGACTCAGGCGGACAGCACCTGCACAGCGCCGACGAACTGTTCGCCGACGCACTCCACGAGGCGGCCGACCAGCCGGACCTGACCGCGCAGATCCTCATCCGCCAGGCGATCTGGGCCAACGTCAACGAAGGCAACCCCGGCCGGGCATGCGCCCTGGCCGCCCAGGCCGCCAGCCTGGCCCGGACCGCCGGCGACACCGCCACCACCGCCATGGCCCTCACCATGCAGGCCCGCGTCCAACGCATCCTCGGCCACCCCGAAGCCGAGACAACGCTCCGCCACGCCCTGTCCCTGCCACGCAGCACACACATCCCCGTCAACGCCACACCCGAACAGCTCAGTGCCCGCCACGCCCTCTTCGACGACCACCTGGACGAAGCCCGCAACGCCCTGCTGCCACTGCTTGTCGAAGCGGAGCGGTCGGGAGACGCCGAGGGCACCGTCGACATCCTGCGCAGCCTCGCCGAAGTCGAGATCCGCGCCGGACGATGCGCACGTGCCCTGAACTACGCCGACCGAGCCCAGTCGCTGACAGGCGGGGCTGGCCTGGACCCCGGACCGGCGTGCTACACCTCCGCACTCGTCGAAGGCATCGCCTCGCACACCGACTCCGCCCTCGCGCACGCACGCCGCGGGGCCGACACCGCCCGCCGGGAGGACAACAAGGTCTTCCTCTCCCGGAACCTCTTCGCCCTCGGACACCTTCTGCTGGTCACCGGCCATCCGAAAGAAGCCCTGCAAGCGCTGGAGGAGGTCCGGACACTCGAGACCCGGCAGCAGGTCCGCGACCCATCCGTCCTGCCCTGGCACGCCGACCTCGCCGAAGCCCTCATCTGCCTCGGCCACCTCGACCAAGCCCGAGACCTGCTGACCGAAACCCGGCGCACCGCTACCGACCTGGGGAGAAGCTCCGTCCTGCCCGCGCTCGAACGCTCCCAGGCACTCCTGGACGCCACCCTGGGCGACTATAACGCAGCCGCCCAGCGCCTCACCGACGCAGCCGACCACCTCCACCACCTGCCCATCGAACGCGGCCGGACCCTGCTGGCACTCAGCCACACCGAACGACGCGGGCGCCGCCGCGCCAGCGCCCGCACCGCCGCGCAGAGCGCCGCCGAGCTTTTCAACACCCACCAGGCACACCCCTGGAACGAAGCCGCCATCCGAACCCTCCACCGGCTGGACCCCGCCCGCACGCACCGCGACACGCTCCCGCGCCTCACCACCGCCGAACAGCGCTGCGCGGAGCTCGCCGCCAGCGGAGCGAGCAACCGCGACATCGCCACAGCCCTCACCATCAGCGTCAAAACAGTCGAAGCGAACCTCACCCGCGTCTACCGGAAACTCGGCCTCCACTCGCGCATCCAACTCGCACACGCTGTCATCCCCGGCACATAAATAACGACCTATCGCAACGGCTCCCAGAGGAACCCGCGTCCGATCCGGGACACGCACACCCCGCCACGTTCACCGCGGCGCTGGTCGGCACCGCGGCGGCAGCCCGGCAGGGCAACCGCGCGACGCCGCGTGCAGGCCGACACTGTGCGCAAGGGGGGCCGCCACCGGTGCTGGACAGTGGTCGTCGACGGCCTGGCTGCCGGGATGGACTGGTCGACGCTGCGCGACATGGTGTCGACGCCACGCAAGCGGCGTGGGCCGAGTTCGGCAGCCTCGTCGAGGGCCGGCTCACCCCGCCCAGCAGCACCCCGACCATGCGATGGTCCTGACGGCGGGCCTGGCCGGGATGCACGACCTGGAACGGCCTACGGCATCGACGCCGACGACCTGGGCGACAGTTCCAGCATCGGCGCCGAGCCGAAAATCCGCGCGCCATCCGGAAACCGTGCAGCTGCTCGGCGAAGACGTGTGGATCGCGGTCGCCTTGCCCGGCCAGGCGCAGGGTTGCCCCACCGAGGGCGTCGACGTCATCGCCCAGTGGATGTCGGCGGCCGACGACACCGCGACCCGGACTGGGTACGCGAAGCCATCGCGTCCAACATCGGCAACGGTTTACCACCACCCGGGCGACGACCTCGAGGCGCTGCACTGATCGGCGGAACCGCCGCCCGCCCGCCCCGATGGACCGAAACCTAGACCGGCTCGGCCACCGAATGCGCCACCGGCGCGCCGAGCCGACCGCTCGGGTGCCTCCAATGCAGGTAGCCAGGGCAAAGGCTATCGCGCCACCGCCGGGCGCGCCCGTCCGGCAGGCGTGCCGCGACAGTTACGGCCGCGGCGGCGGCGTGCTTCCGTGGAAGCACCCGATCGGAGTGCCAGCTCCGCCGACAGCCAGGAGCCCGGCAACTGGGTGGGCCCGGACATGACCACCCTGTCCGCTCTCGCACCGGCAGCGACCTTGGCTCCGTGGCGATGATCGTCCCGCTCGCGGCGATGTCAGCGCCTCCAGGCTGCTCAACCATACTGACCCGGCCGCATTCTCGGATGCATACACGTTGGCCGCTGCCCGACAGAGGCGTTCAGGACGGCAGCGTGTTGGCTCTTGAACAAAGCTTCGCCTTCCTCGCCCGAGACCGACACAAGTTCGACACGATATGCAACCGGGTGAAGTCGTCCTCGGACGAGGACCGACCGCTGCTCGTCGGCGGACGCCACGGCCTGCGCTCTGGCGACGGCAAGCCTTACCCGCCGGCCACCGCAACCGCAATTCCCGGCATCCGGAGACGCCCGGTGCTCACGGGTTTTATCGTCGGCAGCGCGGGTCTCGCAGACGCCAGCACGGTCCGCTCATGTGGATGGCGAAAGGGCGCGTTGTGTCCAGTCTTCAGGAGGTCATAGCGGCGCTGATCCCGGGCCGCCGTAGCAGGGCACTCCTCACGATCTCGCGACCGGGCATCAAGCAGGTGAGCCTTACGCCGGAGGTCGGGACGGGACCTGGAATACCAGCGGCAGATATCCCATCTAGTGAACGCCGCGCTGAGCCTCTGCGCCAGCCTGTTCGCGCCGGTGCCGTAGGCGGCGTGAGTGAGCCAGGCGAGGGCGACCTGTGCGCGCAGGCCGAGGGAATACCGCAGATTCCGAATATATACGCTCCGCCAGCTATACGAGCGGATCTCATGCTGTAGGTACCCGGTTGGCGCGCTTCCAGCCCGCCGTGCCCCGCCGGATGTGTGCTGACGGTGGCGAGCGATGCCGCATTGGCGTTTGCGTATTTCGAGCACGGCGGATTTGCGCCTCGGTTCTGGTGTCGGCCGCCGGAGCTTTGATAAGGCGTGCGCGCTGTCCAGCCGAAGTGCTTTGGCCAATTTTGACCTAAGCCACGCCGAAGACATGCAACGTTGCGCGTATGAGTGAACAGGTACGACGAGCGGCAAGGGTCGTGCGTGTGGTGACTCCGATCGGCATGTTGCTCCTGCTGGCGGGGCTGATCTTGCTGGCCCCAGGCTGGTGGGCCAAGACGTCGGCAGACGTAGGCGGCGCGTTGGCGCGGCACTGGCCAGCAACGCTCTTGATCACCGCTGGAATCGCCGCCATAGTGACTAGCCTCGCTCTTTCGCGAAGGTTCGCCCGCATAGTAGATCTTGAAAGCGAAAGTGCC